>NZ_JBYZMQ010000006.1:0-219467 GCF_058216355.1 Pontibacter sp. GD13 | reverse complement strand
TTTTCCCTTATTTTTACACGCAGTACCGGGAGAAAAAAGGGAAAAACAACCCCGGCCAACAACACCCATAAGACACTGAATCAAGCATCACAAGCTTCACCGTCTTATGGCCTATTTCGTTGGGTGTAATTAAAAAAAAGTCGTGAGTAGACATGATAGATTTTAAAGAAATTCCAAGTAACCCTAAGGAAGGTGACCCAGATACATTTGAAAAGTTCTGTTCTGATTTTTTAAAATCAATAGGTTATGAAATACTGGATATACCTTCTAGAGGGGCAGATGGCGGAATTGATTTAAAAGTAAAAGACTTAAGAAGAAAACCAGATGGTAGTTATAGAACGGAAGAAATCTGGTTGGTTAGCTGTAAGCACTATGCCCATTCAGGCAATAATGTAGGATTACCCGATGAAACTAGCATTACTGATAGAATATTACAGCATGGCTGTACGGGGTTTATGGGTTTTTATTCCACGGGTCCCACTACCTCATTAATTACAAGGCTAAAAGGATTAAAGCTCCCTTTTATTATCTATTATGACAGAGAAATAGAGAACGAAATTGTGGGGTTTTATTCAAGGGAAAATCTGTTTATGAGATACTTCCCTAATTCTTACCAAAAGTGGAAATCAATCTCCAATTTGTATGAACCTGTAAAGCTTTTTGAGTCACTTATAGACTCAAAGTATAATAATGTTAAGAGTTTCCTCATCACCAGCTTTGGTTCCCTAGGTGCCGCATTGAAGCAAATTAGGCAACATGAGTCTTTTGAAGAAATTTTTGAAAAGAATAATGTAACATACAAAGTGAGCGATGAAATCCCTAAAATCACAGCATCAATGTTGGACGGATTTGATGAATTTCTAAAACAATTTCCTGGAGGGCTTCAACAAGTACTTGACGAATGTGATGAAAAACTTCCAGGTTTACTTCCTCCCGACGGACCAGGAGCTTTTTTTAAGTTGATTTCTCTTTATTGGGGGGCAATTTTTTCTGGTTATATGCCTGCCATTTCAAAGCGGTTACTGGATTCGATTGGGGAAACAGATTCACATCAAAAGCCTATTCACTTTTCTTTTGGTTTTAACCAAGACACTTTTCGTGAGCAAATAGATGAATATTGCCTTTTTACAAATTACTTTATTTGCAGTTCTAATTGCCACAATAATTTAATAACGGTTTTCCCTAAACTTAAAAGTGAATTATAAAAAGCCTTAGCTATGATTCTTGTCAAATGAAATATATTGCTTTCAACTAAACCTCAATCAAAATGCTGGTCCAGAGGTTGGAGGGATAAAAGAAGAAAAACAACTCCCAACAAAAGCTAAAATTCATTAAAACGTTTTTTAGCCCAACCGTTAGGCTGTGTTTCAAAGAATAGAAATTCTACAAATCTTTTAAGAATCAAACTTATGCTTACTTTTGGCGTTAGTAACGCATAAAGTAAGTATGGTTGTGTCATTCGGGTCAAAGGAAACTGAAAAAATCTGGAACGGAGAACGGGTTGCGAAACTGCCTATGGAAATTCAAACGGTCGGCAGGCGCAAACTTAGAATGCTTCACAACTCTCAGGATATTGCTGACCTTCGAATACCTCCTTTCAACAGATTAGAGAAGTTAGCGGGAAACCTGAAGGCGTTCTACAGCATCAGGATAAACAGCCAATGGAGCATCATCTTTCAATGGAGTAATGGCCAAGCATCAGAAGTAGAAATTATAGATTATCACTAAAGAAGAATTAAATGGAGCGATTACCCAATATTCACCCGGGAGAAATACTTAAAGAAGAGTTTCTTGTTCCTCTAAACATCACAGCCTACAGGCTTTCAAAGGACATTAAAATACCTCAAACGAGAGTGTCTGAAATTTTAAAAGGAAACAGGCGCATAACAGCAGACACAGCCTTGCGATTAAGTTACTACTTTGGTAATTCCCCTAAGTTCTGGCTCGGGCTCCAAGACGATTATGATTTGGAAGAAGAGATGATAAAAAAGCAAAAAGAGCTGGAAACGATAAAGCGCTTTGAGCAAAACGCAGCCTAACCCAGTTCAGCCTCAACCCTTGCTTCGCTTCGTGCTTCGGCTGCACTAATCCGTTGAATACGATTCAAAAACCTCAATAAACTTTGCCTAGCCCTGTTTTTATATGTTGAAACATATAAAAACAGGGCTAGAGCTGTTAAATTATTTCTAACTGCATATAATTTTAAATTTGCTTATTCTTATATTTAAACGCAGATAATAAAGCAATTAGCACAGTTTGTCAAAGAACGGAGAAAAGAAGTTGATCTGACGCAGGAAGAGTTTGCGGGACGTGCAGGGGTTGCACTAACTGTAGTGCGTAAAACGAACAGGGAGAACAAATCTGAATATGGAAAGGTTAACTTAGCTCTTCACTTGTTTAAACATAAATTAGTTCCTATTAACAGCAAAGATATGAATGAAGGAGGGCAGCTAACACAGGACTACAGCGCATAGAAATTTACCTGAAAACAGACAAAGACGCCAGCAAGGAACACCATATCCAAGCCCACTTGGCTATTTTTTAACCACTGGCGCAAGCGTACCACACCACACAAGTATACACAGCGAACAAACTTTTCTGCCTTATAGATACAGGGCGGGCAGTACTATTCTGTATTCTAAACAACCGAAACCTTAACTTTATTTAGCTATCTGATTATGAAAAAAATTGTACTGATTTCTGCGTTTGTGTTTGCTGCGTTTAACTGTGCAGTTGCCCAGGAAGGAGCCGTGAAGCAGCTTCCTGTCCGGCTTTTGCTTGGAGGTGCCCTTGAAATGGGTGGTGATAAGGTGGCTGAGATTTACTTTACCAACGGAGATGAACAGTCGGTAAATGCCGGGCAAGGCATATCAGTTGCAGTTGGGGGGCAGTTACAGTTGCCTAAAGTAGAAAAGCTGCTCTTTCGCGCTACGCTGGGCTACAAGTATGTTACCACCCAGGCCGACAACGCGCATATCCGGCTAACCCGCGTGCCCATACACCTGACTGCCAATTGGATGGCTACCGACAAGATACGCATAGGAGCCGGCTTGGCATCTCATCATGCCATTCGCTTTAAGGCTGATGGTATTGGAGATGATGTTGCATTTAAAGTTGCAGCCGGACCTACATTTGAGGTAGCCTATGGTGACGTGGGCCTTACCTTCACGGCCATGAAGTATAAAGACAATGAGAATAACATTTACTCCGCCAACGCCATTGGCTTGTCGGTTAGCGGAGTGCTGCCCAAAATGTAAAACATAACCGCTCTCCAACTTTACTATTGCATCCGACTCCAGGAAAGCCACTGAGCTATAACCGGACTGTAACTTTAAGTGCTTGCTTAAATGATGAATACTCCATATAAACAAACAGCTTTGCCATTGGAGTCGGACTCACCTTTGTTCTGAACGATCCTGTTATTCTAGGTCCTGTTAAATTATGTTTCTAAACGATAAAAAAGGAATTGCAGGGCTGGATGCGCTAATGAAAAATAGTAAGGAAAAATGAAAAGAGTAATTCTGGCGCTTTCGATTGCAACAGTGCTACCAAGTTGCAATTTGCTAACTAAAATAAACACGCAAATGGCAGAACAAAAGCATGAAACGGGAAACATACCTGCAACTACTGACACAACACCTAAGGTAACAGGTATAGGAGGAATCTTTTTCTTTTCTGAAAATCCTGCAGAAACAAGAGAGTGGTATAGTCAGAACCTGGGGATTGGAACCAACCAGTATGGTTCGACTTTTGAATCAAGAAATGTAAACCGACCTAACGAGATTAACTATCTCCAATGGAGCCCTTTTAAAAAGGGGAGTGAATATTTCGCCCCTTCCAAAAAGGAGTTTATGATTAACTATCGGGTTCAGAATATGGAAGGACTTGTAAAGCAACTACAGGACAAAGGCATAACCATACCCAGAAGGCAACAAAATTGAACTCTGGGAACCAATTGATAGTATGCTAACCGGCACAGAGGCAGATCCAAAAAAATAAATGAGTGGAGTGCTTTACCGCCATTCTATCTGTTTTGAGATCACAGAAGGGGTGAAGTATAATTTATAGATTTCTGCTGTTTTGTGTATCAATTATATTCCTGCGGCTCATCCTGCCTGAAGCCTCAGGCAGGATGAGCTGCAAACTAATCTTTCTCCAAGAGCCTTCATCCTGTGCTTTCTACTTGCCAGAAGCAAGTGGCCTCTGCGTGCCCTATGCTTAAGTAAAAGAGGTGCTCACCCCAAAGCATCCGGGTCAGATTGATGCCCAATAAAGGATTTATACAAAGGCATAGATGCACTGCGCCACCTTGCAAGTCAAAATTTTTCCGGATAAAACAAAATATGCCCTTGAGGGGTGTGGCTACCTAACAAGGGTATGATAAGCACTGCTTGTCAGTGCTATACAAGTATAAAAACCAAATATTTTAGCTATATAGTTCAAGTAAAATTCTTTATTATGTGCTAAATATTGTTCAATTAAAATTATTAATTAGGGTTACATTTACACACCATAATACCATACTGCCTCCACTAACGCCTTAAACATGAAAACACTTTTTACAAGATTACTTGTTTTAATGTTCTTTGTTTTTCTTGGCCCGGCCCTAAGCCGGGTTCAGGCGCAAACGCCTGGCCTTGTTTTTCAGCCAGCCATAAATGGAGGCCAAAAGGTTCTAGACCCTAACGCAGATGGGTATGTATCTAAAACAACTGCGGGATTTCCGGGAATAAGCATGGACGAAGGTTCTCAATACAGTGAAGTCCCCTATCGGCCCTTTCCTATCTTTATGTATGAGCCCCTACACGATATACTTACTGGAAACTCCGGTGGGCATACTGACTTTGCTCCCCGAACCTACGATGCCAATGGCAAGCCGACAGGTTCTCCGCTAGCCTCTTACTTTGATGGAGTAAATTTCATGTTTCGTGTCAGGCTTGGCGGCACTTCTTCGGCCTCTATGGCTTATAGTATCCTGATAGATACGGATGGGAAATTTCCGGGAGGCACCCCAAACCCCGGATTTGAGTTTGAAGTGGTTCTGGCCAATAACTTTGATGTAAGAATATACGACCACCGTACGAACACAACCGGCGGAGACGTTATTTTTCAGGGATCCTACAAGCAGTTCTCCCACAAAGCGGTTGCTGCTTCCAGGGGCGATAACAATCCTGATTACTTCTATGATTTTTATGTGCCGCTTGCTGCTTTTAAAGGCGGCATAACCTCCAGCACCCCGTTACGCATGAGTGGTGTAACGGTAACGAGTGCCAAAAGCGGTATTTATGGTTCGCTCTCAGATATTGGCGGGGTAGATGACCGTGTTTATGGCGGCGATAAAAATGAAGCCTGGTTAGATATTATCAATGCCTTCCCTCCAACCAGCTTGGATGACATGCAGCAAGGCGAGTACCCGCCTGCCATATCAACGCCGCCAGTTGTTAATAATCCGATCTACACCAACAGTCCCACTATTACCGGAACCTCTGTAGAAATTCCCGGGTCTGTCATCACAGTTTACCAGAACGGGGTCGTAATTGGTACAACAACCGTTAACCCAGATGGCACCTGGTCGCTGACTGTGCCAGGTACTGTTACTTTAGTTGTAGGGGATCAGATATCGGCCATAGTAAGCCCTGCAGGAAAACAGGTGTCCGGTTTGTCTAACATCGTAATTGTGCAGCAGGGAACGTGCGTAACAACGCAAACGCCTCCTATTACAAGCATTGTAACGCAAAGTCCCAAAGGCTTTTCCGGCACCACAGCTTACCTGGGGTGGCAAACTTTTACGATCTATAGAAAAGACGCAAGCGGAGCCATAACATTCGAAAAATACACAGTTGAGATTTTGCCCGCACATGCTGTTGCAGGTTCTTCTCCTACCGTTTACAACTGGCTTTACAAATACCCTCCTGATAAAGAGATAGCAACCGGACTCTACACTGTAACGGTAACCCCAACCGGCATGTGCGAGTCTCAGTCATCAAACGAGGTGTGTTATGATGGCACAGGCAACTCTACTATAAACGACAGGGTTCCCACCATTACAGGCATTAACGGCGTAGCTATCCCCAGCACCACGGTGCTGTTCCTGATGCCGCTCAATTCAGTTAGCGGCACATTAGCAAGCGCTACAAGAGATACAAAAGTAGTGCTATACAAGAATGGTGTTAGAACGACATTCTCTGTCCTGACCAGTACAACAAGCTGGTCAATGAATACGCCGGGAATTAACCTGGTGGAGGGGGATATTATCACAGCACGAACTATAACCGATGGGAGTGCAAAACTGGCAATATGTGGTGAGCTATCTTCCAGGCCATCCAACTATAAAATGGCCGCTGTTAAAACTACAACACCGGTTATAAAAGGGAGTTACTGCGGGCCTACCACCACCATATCCGGCACCTCTACCGATGAAGCGGGCACGCGCATTTACCTGTACATGAATGGCAACCTGATCACTTCGCCTGCCGGCCCGCACGCAACTGTTAATGTGCAGGGATACTGGACTGCAACAGGCTTAAACATTCCGGAAGGCGCCACGGTTACGGCAAAAGCGATAGGCGATGGGAAAGTTGAAAGCAGTGTCTCTAACGCTGTGTCAGTTACTTACCGGCAAACTATCACAGGCTATTCCCTGACTGGCCCTGTGTATGAAAACGCGGTTTCTGTTAAAGGCCTGGTCCCGCCGGGCGCTGTTAGTGGCCGAGAAACCGTAAGGCTTTACATAGATGGTGTGGCAACAGAATACGCAACGTCAACTTTTACAAATGGTGCCTGGACCATCTCCGGCATCTTTGCCTACGACATTTATGCAGGTGCAACCTTAACTATAAAAGTATCAAGTGCGGGTGTTTGCGAAAGCATTAACTCTAATGCGGTTGTGGTAGCGTGCAGTCCAGCCGACAGGCCCATTACGGCTAACATGGCGCCCAATGATTACTGCGCCAACACAGCGGCAACCGTTAACCTGACATCCTCCGTGCCAGGCGCTGCTTACAGCCTGTTTGTAAATGGCGTGCAGGTGGGTGGGTCTGTTGCCGGTACAGGCTACCCGATCAGCCTGTCTACCGGGCCATTGTCGGTAAATCCTTCCTCCATTTCAGTCGAGGAATTGAGAATAGGTACCACTTGTGCTAAACGTGTGTTTGGCCCTTTTACAGCGACAGTTTACGCTGCGGTGCCAAACGGTTACACCATAAGTGCATCGCCTGATAAAGGCTGCCCTAACATGAGCACGCAGCTGACAGTGTATAACGCCCGCACAGGGTATAGTTACCAAGTTATCAATGCTGATACTAAAGAAAGAATCGGGGCTGCTTATACGCCCGGTGCCGCCGGCGACTTTGTCTTCCCTGCCATCACAGTTCCAACTACTACAACCTATGGCATTCTAATAACTGACATAGCCACCGGATGCAGCCTGGAAAACACGAAAACGGTTCAGGTTACGACAACGGGTCCGGATGTGACAAGGGCCGTTGAGGCAAGCAGCCCTGTTTGCATCGGAGGCGCTGCTACCATAACCGTAGACACCGAGGCGGGTTATACTTATAGGGTGTTCGAGAAAGGCACCACCAACCAAGTCGGCCCTAACCTTGTGGGAGATGGTAATCAGAAAGCCGTTACTACGGCTGCACTGCTTGCCGCCGGCACATACACCTATGTCGTTGAGGTAAGCGGGAGCATCTGCACAACCTACCTGCTCACGGAGGCAAGTACTACCGTAATAGACCCTGCTAATTATATGGTTTATGCCGGAGATCCGCAGCTGGTTTGCCGTGGCAATGCCGCAACGGCAAGTACTGCCCTGCAGGGTAGCAATCCGGCTCCCGGAACTGGCACCTGGGCAGTAACTAAAATGCCCGCTGGCGCAGGCACACCTGTTTTCAGCAACATAAACGATAAAAATGCGGTTGTATCCGGGCTGGTTTCAGGAGATTACGAGTTTACCTGGTCGGTAGTGACAGCATGCAGCAGCGGATCGAGCAGCGTAATTATCACCGTTAACTGCGATGCCGTGTATACGGTGGTGGCACCTAATTACTGGGATATGTTCCCGAATGCCTCCAACCTGGCCACTGCCTTCGACGAAGACAAGGGGGTTGTGAGCGCAACCATACTGAGCGGCAGGATTCCAAACGGCAGCAGGTTCAATCAGGATGGCAACATTGTGGTCGATCTCTCAAGAGGCAGCCTGGAGCCGGGAAACTTCCCGCTTACCATCAGAACGGTAGATTTCTTCGGTCATGTTACGGTAACGCAGATCATGATCACGATCTACCCCAGAGGAAGCGCCCCTTCTCCACTGCCCGTAGAGCTTATGTCGTTTAAGGCAACAGTTAGCAAAAGTGATGTGGTTATACAGTGGCAAACTGCTTCTGAAACGAACAACGACAGGTTTGAGGTAAGAAGAAGTGCGGACGGCAAAACGTTTGAGACAATAGGCACTGTACAAGGCAACGGTACCACTAGCCAGAAAATAGCTTATACTTTCACGGATACGACCCCCCTGTACGGCACCTCTTACTACATGCTGAAACAAATTGACCATGATGGCAGCGCGGCATTCAGCCGTGTGACATCGGTTACCATAAAGGTGGCAGCAGGCATACAGTACCAGGTGTTCCCCAATCCGTTTGACTCAGAGCTTAACCTCAGCATCATTACCGGCTCAGCGGGGTGTGCTGTTGTGCAGTTGGTAGACATGCAGGGCAGGGTGATCAGCTCTAAAAACATGATGCTGGAGCCAGGTAAGAACAGTTATGAACTGCCGGTTAAAAACATAAGGCCGGGTATGTACCTGATCAAAGTTACAGGAGAAGGTTTAAGCTATACGGCGAAGGCGATAAAAACGCAATGATACGGGTTGATGGTTAACCCACAGATCAGGAATTCTCAAATTTAAAAGGCCGACTTTCGCGGAACCCTACAGTTTGATTTAGTAATTTGCAGTTAAAGCAATCTAACACTAAAAAATCCAACTTAAATGGCTGCAATCAACCCTTACCTAACCTTTGCCGGCAACTGCGAAGAGGCGTTCAATTTTTATAGATCCGTATTCGGAGGCGAATTCCCGTATGTGGGCCGCTTTAAGGACATGCCATCCGAAAAACCTATACCCGAGGAGGAAGGCAACAAGATCATGCACATATCGCTGCCAATCAGCCAGGAAACAACGTTAATGGGCAGCGACTCTTCCGAAGCCTTTGGCCAGGCAACTAGCAAAGGCAACAACTTCTCTATCTCGATCAACGCGGAAAGCGAGGAGGAAGCAACCAAGTTATTCAACGGGCTTTCGGAGGGCGGCAAAGTAACCATGCCGCTGAACAAGACTTTCTGGGGCGCTTTGTTTGGGATGTTTACAGATAAGTTCGACATCCAGTGGATGGTGAATTTCGACTACGAGCAAAAGCACTAACACTACGTGTCGTTATAACAGCAAGCGGCCTGCCACAGATCATGTAGCAGGCCGCTTGCTTATACTTCGCAATATTATACTTAGCGCTTCTTTGCCAACGCCGGGAACTTCATTTTATAATCGGCGTCCACATCGCCTTTGGTTATCTTGACTAACCTGTTCTTGATCAGGCGCTTCTTCAGGGCGTTCAGGTGGTCTGTGAACAGAATACCCTCAATGTGGTCGTACTCGTGCTGTATCACGCGGGCCGTCATGCCATCGTACGTGTCCTGGTGCTCGTTCCAGTCCTGGTCGAAGTAGCGGATAACGATGCGCTCGGGGCGGTAAACCACCTCGCGCACACCCGGTATACTGAGGCAGCCTTCTTCAAAGCCCCACTCTTCGCCGGTCTCTTCCACGATCTCCGGGTTAATAAACGCCTTCTTCACGCCCTTTCCCTCATCGCCTTCGTCCATCATCGGCTCGGAGTCGATCACGAACAAGCGAATGCTCTTGCTGATCTGCGGTGCTGCCAGCCCCACCCCGTGGGCATGGTACATGGTGGCATACATGTCCTCTACAAGCTCCTGCAGGTTTGGGTAGTCCTGGGGAATGTCCTGGGCTTCTTTTTTTAATACTGGATCGCCGTAAGCGGTAATCGGGTAAATCATATGTTTCTGCTTTCTAAATACGATTGTAAAATGATGGCTGCGCTCACCCGGTCCACAGTGGCCTTGTCCTGGCGGTCCTTCTTCTTCAGGCCGCCGGCCAGCATGGCCGCCTGCGCCATTTTAGAGGTAAAGCGCTCATCCACTAAATGCACCGGAATGCCCGGAAACGTTTTCTGCAGCGTACGGTGGAAACCCACCACATGCTGCGTGGCCTGGGTTTCTTCGCCGGAAAGGCGGCGCGGCATGCCCAGCACAAAGGCCTCTACGGGCTCGCGCTGTACATAGTCCTTCAGATAGGCTAACACATCTTTGGCGTGAACGGTTTCTAAAGGGTTCGCAATTAGCTGCAGCACATCTGTGGTGGCCAGCCCTACGCGTTTGGTGCCGTAATCAATTGCCAGTATTCTACCCATGTTTTTGCATTTCTGCCGCAAAGGTAAGGATTTTAATTATCGGATGACAATGGTTGATGGCACCGGCGACGAACAAATACTGGCACAAGCCCCGATGTGCAGGTGCCGACAGGCCGTTTTCCAGCACTACAGCTTAAACTCTAGGGTAACATAGTAATTGCGTGCATCCGACGGAATAATACCCGGCCCCGGATAGCCTGTGGCACGACGGGTAAAGTAATGGTTGTCGGTCAGGTTGTTGATACCTGTTTCCAGAGTAAAGCGCCTGTAGGTATAGCTCCCCGACAGGTCCATGACCCAGTAAGCCGGGATAATGCCCACCACAGCCGTTGGCTCCAGGATGGAGTTTGGCGCATCGGTGTACTGCCTGGCGGTGTACGAGTACTGGTAGGCCAGCTTTAACTGGTTGCGCTTGAAGGAGAGGCCTGCCTTGGCGATAAGCGGCGGTGCCAGCTCTACTTCCTTACCGTTGATATTGGATAGGGGGCTGCTGTATTTTGTGTTGACCAGCGTTACGTTAGAGAAGGCCGAAAGGCTGGTTGGGTGGTCTGCGCCGAAGTATAGCTTCAGCAGGTCAGCTTCCACAAAGGTTTCGAGGCCGATGTTGCGGGAGTCGCCCACATTGGTGCGGATGCGGTTGGTGGTGCCCGGTATGTTCTGGTAGTTGATGCGGTCTTTGTATGCCAGGTAAAACAGGCTGGCATCGAAGTTAAGCAAGCCGCTGACGTTGCCGCGTATGCCCAGGTCGGTGCTGTAACCCGACTCATCTTTCAGGTTCTGGTCCACGAACTGGTTTGGGTTGATCACGCGCATGTCGTTGAAGTTAATGGCGCGGTAGTTCTGCGAGAAATTCGCGTATACCTCCAGCTGCTGGCTCTGTTTGTAGCTTAAACCCAGGCCCAGTAGCAGCACATTGCGCGTGCTCTCCCGGGCTTCCGCCACTTCCTCGTCCCGGATAATGTTCTGTGCCTGGTCTCGTACCACATCGCGGTAGCTGCCGTCTGCGTTCGTGTTGATCCACTCGTAGCGGATGCCCGGCGTCAGGCTTAGTTTTGGCGTGATGTTGAAGATGTTTTCGGCGAACAGGGCCACGTTACGGCTCAGGTAATCGTAGCTGGAAGCGTTGGGTGCCCCGGTTTCGGAGTAGAAATGGAAATTGTGGGTAGCTGCGGCAGAGCCGTCGCCTTGCTTTTGGTCGGTAAAGCCGCGGTAATAGCGGGCACCTACCAACAGTGTAGAAAACGAACTGCCCAGGTCGTAGCGATGGATCAGGCGGGTTTCGTTGCCAAAGTTATGGAACTGGTCCTGCAGCAGGGTGCGCGGTTGCGTCACATCGTCGGGACGGCTGATCTTGCCCATGTACCCCAGCGCGTCGCGTTGTGCCAGCAGGCCGAAGTTCCGGATGTTCAGCTTGGTGCGCTCATTCACGCGGTAATCCAGTGTCAGGGCCATCAGGTTCCAGTTCACTTTAAACCAGTTCCGGTCCCGGATAGACTGCCGCGCATCCTGGTTAAAGGCCACGTCTGTTAAACCGCCGGGCTGCTGGGCCAGGTAATCCATAAACGTATAGTTAAAACCGATCTGTAGCCTGTTGTTCGGGGTGTATTGCACAGCGGCAAAGGCCGTGTGCGCATCAAAGCCGGCGTTATCGCGCCAGCCGTCGCCGCGCTTGTACTGGTAAAAGCCGTAGTAACGCATTTTCCCTTTGGTGCCGCCCACGCTGTTAAAGGAGTTGACCAAGCCCCATGATCCCGCTGTCTGGCGGCTGGTCAGCTCAAAAGGCTTATCCTCCGGCCCTTGCTTCATCACAAAGTTGATCATGCCGCCAAACTGCGTGCCGTATTGCAGCGAAGCCGCCCCACGCACCACCTCAATTCTATCCAGCGCCTCGGTGGGAGGGGTGTAGTAGCTCTCGGGGTAGCCCAGCGCATCCGCCGAGATATCGTAGCCGTTCTGGCGGGTGTTGAAGTTGGAGGTGCGGTTCGGGCTTAGGCCGCGCCCCCCAATGCCCAGCTGCAAGCCGGCCCCGTCGCTTTCCCAAATGTTCAGGCCAGCCACTTTGGCGAATACCTGGCGGCTGTTGTTGGTAGCTTTATTAGCGGTGATGTCGCTCAGTACCACTACCTCGCTCTTCTTGCCTTCGTAAATGGCGGTTCCCTCCACTGAGTTAAGGCGTGTAATGCCGAAGGTCTTCTCCTGTTCGCCCTTCACGTTCACTTCTTTCAGCTTGCCTTCCAGGGGCTTGAGCTGGAAGTTAAGCACCGCATCGGCATTGCGGATGGTTACTTGCTGCGTAGTGGAGCTCAGGCCGGTGCCCACGCTGTAGGCGGTTATGGTATAGGTGCCGGCGGGCAGGTCGTTTATCCTGTAAGTGCCCTTTGCATCAGCCTTGTACAATACGCCGGTGTTTACCAGCAGTACCTCGGCTTGCGGGGCCGCTAGCCCACTGGTTGCGTTGCTGACTCTGCCTGAAACAGAAAAAGTTTGTGCCAGCGAAAGGTGCAGGCTAAAAAGAAAAAGGAGGAATGTGAGTGTACAGCGATGCATCTTGTTTAGGGCTGCCCTACAGCTTGTGGCTGCAGCGCTTCGTCGTTAAAAGGTAAAATCCAGCTTTTCGGCACAAAGCTTTCTTCCTGGGCCGCTAAGTTAACACTTGGATCTATTAAAAGCCTGCTGCTGCGTCCATTCATACTTACATACACCTCTGAGCGTACCTCCGGGGCCGGAATGCCTTTGCGTTGGTATTCGTCGTGCAGCATGTGTGCGAACTGCAGCAGCATGTCGGGTTGCGTGGCCACCTGCTTTTCCTGGGTAATGGTCAGGTACTCGCGGTTGTTGATCTCTGTTTCGCCGCCGGTGCGCGGGTCTTTCACATAAAAAAAAGCCGTGCCTGTTTTCTCCATCAACATCACGCGCCACGAGAAGCGGTAACCCTGCTCGGTCCAGAAAAGCTTGTCGGGGTACAGCATGAAACGCCAGGGCACCAGCACCTGCACCATAAAGTACAGCGCCAGCAAAGTAAGCAGCAGCGGCTGCGCCCTGATGCGGGCCTGCCTTGCGAACCGGGGTTTGCTTGCCCCGCTTATACTTCTAAGCCAGCTGAGCGCCTTTTCGTGGAACCGCTCGGAGAAAAAGATCAGCGTGCACACCATCATGATGTACGGGAACATGCCGATCTGGAAAAGCACCGCTGTGAGCACATGAAACACCACCACGGTGGCGTAAGCCAGCCACCTGCTCCTGCGCCAGCTCAGAAAGAAAACGATGGTCAGGTCGTAAAAGGCGCCGAACCAGCAAAACAAGTAGGCTACCCATACTTTATCGAGCAGCGGACCGATGAGGGGCAGGTGCGTATGCGCGGGCAGCCAGTAGCGCAGTGGCATGGCCTCCAGCAGCCAGTCTGGGTTTAGCTTGGCCAGGCCTGCATAAAAGTATACCAGCCCCAGCTGCAGTTGAAAGATCAGCACGGTCCAGCGGGGCACCTGGCTTACCCAGCTAGCCGGGTGCCGCCTCGCATCGAGTGCGAAATGCCGGTTTGCCGGCACAAACAGCAGCAGCAAAGCCACCACGCTCACAAAGTAGTAGTGGTTGAGGTAGTTGGTTTTGTCGATGAGCTCGATGTAGGTGAAGCTCAGGAAGAACAACAGCGCAGACCAGCGGTAAAAAAGGCCCAGCAGGATGCCCAGCGCCGAAACTGCCGCTAAGGCGAACAGGGCGTGCATGCCTGTCTCGCCCAGGGGTTTCACCCACTCAAAGCCGTAGTAAGGGAAGTATACTTTCGGCAGCACATACAGCTCCGTTACCCAGCCCTTCAGCATAAACCGAAGGATACCTGCCAGCATCATGCCGCCAAACAGCACCCGGAACACTGCCAGCGGGGCAGCAGACACCGGTGCGGTGAGGTAACAGGTTAGCTTTTGTGGCCGGAGTGAGCGCATATCGCAGAAGGTCTGGCGACCGGGGTTAATCGCCGTCGTTGTCGGTGTAGTTAATAGTGACCCCCAGGGCAGCCGGCATGTCGGTTTTGGTGAGTACAATGAGCTGCTGCAGTTCGTCGTAGGCCTTGGTTACCGCTTGCGGCTGCGTGTTTACGGCCTCCGAAAGGGGACCCTGGATGGCATTGGCAGCGGCCAGGGCCGCATCAAACTGCGCTTCTATGGCTTCCGAAAGCAGGCCGCCGTTGTACTGCGCCTTCACATGGTCCAGGTAATCATCCAGGCCAGGTCCGTTTGTGCCGCTGGCGGTCAGGCCCATAAAAATTGCTTTTTCGGCCCGTATTGCGCGGGTAAGCATGTCCAGGGAGTTCTTGCTGTAATAAGCCTCCACTTTGTCCGGGTACGCATTACCTGCCGTAAACCGGCCGCTGGGTATGCCTAGTTTTGCCCCCTTGGTTACGTCAATGTCAGAGTTAAGCCCGTTCACGAGGTCTCCTACGGCGCTGCCTACCGCCGTGCCGGCAGAGGCTTTAAACTTTGCCGTGTAGTTGCTTGTAGTCCAGCCCGCATAGGTGGCCTCGGCGCGCTGCTTTATCATGTTGGCGACGTCCTGCACATACTTTTTACGGTTGGCAGCACTTGGCGCGGTGGTATAAAGGGCAAGCGTTTCGGCATCAGTGCTCTTGGTGTACAGCAGGTAATCCACAGCGGGGAAGCCTTTTGCATACAGGTTTGCCGTAGCCTGCAGGTCGTAGTTACCCGAGGCAACGTTTTGCTCGATCTGGCTGGTGGTAACGGGGTAAACATTCAGGTTGCTGCGCAGCATTTGTTCCTCTCCAGGCCCAAACTTATACAAACTCACATCCTGCCAGGCCTTGTACGCCTCCAGGTACTCTTTGCGGGCAGCGGCCAGCGTGGCAGCCGTGGGGTTAGCGTTGAACGCAGCTACAGCGGCAGCCATCTCCGTAGATTCGGTTTGAAAAGCCAGGTAACCCGGCACGATCAGGTTATCGGCATAGTTGGCCAGCATGGCCTCGCGGTCGTAGTCCGTAGTAGGCCCAGAGGGGCTATCGGAGCCGCAGCCGCTTAACAGCGCCAAAGTGGCGAGGGCAGCAAAAGTATAGTTTTTGAAAGCTTTCATACTGTACTTATTAGAATGCGAAAGGCAGTAGCCCGGCATGGTATGATGCCGCAGCTACTGCTTTCTGGTTTAAAACACTACGTTGTGGCAGCGGTTACAACTGGCCTTTAATGGCATCCAGGTTATAAGCTGCGCTTAGTATATCAATAGCCGCCTGAATGTCGGTGCCGGTGGTAGCATAAAGGTTAGTGCCGATCTTGGCCATAAAGGCATCATACTTGGCATCGGTCAGTTTACGGTCAGTTTTAAACTTTAAGCCCATCACAAAGCCCATTGCCTCTGATAAATAATGGCTTTTCTTGGCCTGATCAGCCACGCTTTCTTTCGCCTCGTTTAACTCGTGAATGGCCGAGCCAACCACCAGCCTTTCCCACTCTGTTCTGATCGTGGCGGCAGCGGCATCCTTGCCTTTCATATCTTTGGCAGAGATAGCGGCTCTCCCTTTCAGAAAGGCATCCATCAGCGCTTTGTTACTGCCTAGGGCAGCATTTACCTGGTTGCTGTAGTTTGCCCAATAATCTAAGCCAGTTAAATTAGTAGGGAAATCCTTGGGTGCTCCAAAATAACCAAAAGCCTCATCCCAGTGGTGCTCCATCAGAGTGCCTTCACCTGGGGTTACAGTTGTGTTGTCTACGGCTGGGCCAATTTTTTCGGCTGTCAGGTAGCCCTCCACGGCCTGGTAATAGAACACGCCTCCCATCAGTCCCTTCGAGATCACCTGGCCGAATTCTACGCCTTTGTCGTTTACCAGGTATTTTCGGGTGCCGTCGGCTGAGGTTAGGATACCGGCAGTGCCGTTGCTAGCTGCAGCGCCTGCTGTCTGGCTGGCCGCGGCCACCGCATCGAAATAACCTTCGAAAGTGCCGGTGGCAGTGGCGATTGTCTTGTTCTTAAGTTGCTTGCTGGTGGCCGCGTTCAGGTTGGCGTTGGCAAACGGTGCGTTTGCGTTGGCGTACATGTTCTTCATTTTCTGGGCATTCAGCACTGCGCCGTTGTTGCCTGTTTTAATGTAGGCGTTCAGCTCATCCAGCATGTCAATGCGTGTTTCCTGACCTGAGTAATCCACGTTTGCGAAGTTGTAAGTGGCAGGCACGTCGTACGATGGGGTTTCTTCTTTGTCATCGGTACAAGAAGTAAAAGCAACGCAGGCTGCCAAAGTGAGTACAGCAAATGCTTTGTTTTTAAGTTGAGCAAGCATCATCATTCTATATTGTTTTTATTTAGACTTATTTTAAATAGTGAGGCAAAGCTAAGAAGCATCTAAATATTAGGCAAGCCTTATTTAAAATTATTTTAAATAAGCGGGTGTTATAAGTAAGCAGGGGGTGGCAGGCGCCTAAATAAAAGCAACTTTCGGCATTTTCTGCTTGTATAAATAAGATGCCTCCCAACAGAATTAGTTAAATTGGACACCTGCTTTTCAGTGAAAAAAACCACAGGCAAGGGCAATAATTTTTAGACATATGGATAAGATGGAACAAGGGGATGAAAAGAAGCACGTTCGAAACTCCCCATTTCAGATAAAACTGCCACTCTTTATTGCGTTGGCATTAACGGTAGGTGTCCTGATTGGGGCTACTACTTTCTCGCCATCTTCAAACAACCCCCAGGGCACGGCCAAAAGCTACCTGAAATTTAGGGATATCCTCAGTTATATAGACCGGGAGTATGTGGATGCGGTTAATATTGAGGAGCTTTCTGATTTCGCCATCACAAAAATGCTGGAGAAGCTGGACCCGCATACTTCTTACATCCCCGCTGACGAGATGCAAATGGCCCGTTCTTACCTGGAAGGCGACTTTGAGGGCATCGGCATTGAGTTCAATATATTCAAGGACACCATTTATGTGGTTACCCCCTTAAGCGGGGGGCCGTCGGAGGCAGCCGGTTTGCTGGCAGGGGATAAGATCATTAAAGTGGACGCCGAGAATGTGGCCGGAAAAGGAATTACCAACGAAGGGGTTTTCAAGCGCCTGCGAGGCCCCAAAGGCTCTAAGGTAAACCTGGCCATTCAACGCAAAGGCAATAAAAAACTGCTCGATTTCACGATCCAGCGCAATAAGATACCCACTTACTCCGTGGATGTAAGCTATATGGTAGATGATAAGACAGGTTATATAAAGGTAAGCCGATTCTCTGCCACCACATTCGAGGAATTTAAGAAAGCGCTCGACGAACTACGTAAAAAAGGGATGCAGCAACTGGTGCTGGACCTGCGCGGCAACCCGGGAGGCTACATGGACCACGCCATTCGCATGGCGGATGAGTTTATATCCGGCGAGAAGATGATCGTGTACACCGATGGAAAAGGAGACAAGTACGACTCCAGGACATTTGCGCGCGTGAAAGGCGACTTTGAGGATGGCCCCCTGATCGTGCTCCTGGACGAGGGCAGTGCCTCTGCCTCCGAGATTGTGGCGGGTGCCTTGCAGGATAATGACCGGGCCCTGATCGTGGGGCGGCGTTCTTTTGGCAAAGGCCTGGTGCAGATGCCTATTCCGCTGGATGACGGTTCTGAGTTGCGCCTGACCATTTCGCGCTATTACACCCCCAGCGGACGCTCCATCCAAAAGCCGTATCACGGCGATGCCGAGGAGTACCAGAAGGACATGCTGCACCGTTTCGAGAGCGGCGAGTACTTTCACCCGGACAGCAGCTTGTTTGCGGACTCTCTAAAGTATAAAACGTTGTTAGGGAGGCCGGTGTACGGCGGCGGCGGTATTATGCCCGACGTTTTCGTGCCCCGCGACACAACGGAGCTTTCGCCTTATCTGAGTGAGCTCTATAACAACAACATTATCCGGGAGTACACTTTAAACTATTACCGCGATAACCGCAAGACACTGGAGAAAATGCCGCTGAATACCTTCCGGAAACAATTTGAGGTAACTGATAAAATGCTGCAGGATGTGGTGCAGATGGCTAACAAGGCCGGCGTACCTTACCAGGATGCGGAGTTCAGGCGTTCCCGGAACTTGCTGCGCAACAACCTGAAAGCTTTTCTGGCCCGCAGCATTTACGGCAACAAAGGCTTCTTTCCGGTGCTGCATGCCGCTGATGAAGAGCTGCAGCAGGCACTCAAGCACTTTAACCAAGCGCAGCGGCTGGCAAAGGGCGGCGTATAAATAACTGATCTTAGTTTTGTAAATTGCTCCACAAGCGCATCGTTTTTAATTAAATTATAAACAAGAGCATCCCAAGTATGGCTTATTACTATAAGTTAGGAGAGATCCCGCACAAAAGACATACCCAGTTCCGGCAGCCCGATGGCAGCCTGTATGCAGAGCAGCTGGTGGGCACGCTGGGCTTCAGTGGCGTATCGTCGCTGCTGTACCACATTAACCCCCCTACCCAGATCAGTCGCATCGGTGAACCCCGGCCGTTTGCCCCCAAAAGGGCGGAAGGTATTAAGCTGGCGCCACACCATTTGCGTACCCTGCAGCAGAAAACCACCGGCACCCATTACCTGGATGCCCGGAAAACCATGCTGTTTAACAGCGATGTGGCCATCTGCATCTGCAACCCGTCGGAGCAGGAGATGGACTATGCGTATAAGAATGGGCAGGCCGATGAAGTAGTGTTTGTGCACGAAGGCACCGGCGACCTGATCACACAGATGGGGCGCATCCCGTTTAAACCCGGCGACTACCTGGTTATCCCGCGCACCATCATCCATAAATTCCGCTTCGATGCAGGCGATGTGCGCCTGTTAATCATAGAGTCGTTTAGCCCGATAGAAACACCGCGCCGCTACCGCAATCACTTTGGGCAGCTACTGGAGCATTCGCCCTTCTGTGAGCGCGACATGCGCCCACCCGTGGAGCTGATCACGGAAAACGAGCAGGGCGAGCACCTGGTGCAGGTAAAGAAAGAGGGGGAGCTTCATCAGTTCTATTATGACTTTAGTCCATTTGACGCCGTGGGCTGGGATGGGTACTTTTACCCCTATGCCTTCTCCATCTATGACTTTGAACCCATAACAGGCCGCATTCACCAGCCGCCTCCGGTGCACCAAACATTTGAGGCGCATAACTTTGTGATCTGCTCGTTCGTGCCGCGCCTGTTCGATTACCACCCGCTGTCCATCCCGGCACCTTACAACCATTCCAACGTAGACTCCGATGAGGTGCTTTATTACGTAGATGGCGATTTTATGAGCCGTAAGGGCGTAGACCGGGCTTCTTTCACCGTGCACCCCGGCGGCATTCCGCACGGCCCGCACCCGGGCACCGTGGAGGCAAGCATCGGCAAAAAGGAAACGCATGAGTACGCCGTGATGATTGATACCTTTAAGCCCTTGCACCTGACAGAAGAGGCGGCTGCTCTGATGGATGAAAATTATCCTATGAGTTGGAAAGAAAATGGAAATGGGAAGGTGCGCAAGGGTGATATGTTTGATTAATCCAATCTTTATTTTGTAAATTGCGGCAGGAAAAGCAGTTATATTTGCTCTTCCTGCCGCAATTACATTTTATACTACCCTTAATCACCCTTATTTTTATGAAACAAGTACTTTTAGCCCTTGTAGTCTTGTTGACATTTACCGTTGTGTCGTGCAAGCAATTTGATGAACTGCTCACTTTCCACATTGATCAGGAAGAGGTCATCGAGATTCCCGCCAGTCCGCTTATCGGCCAGGTAATACCCGTAACCCCCGTCACAGTAGACACAAACTCCAGCGAAGATTTTAAAAACAATAAAACCCGTTCTGAGTTAGTAAAAGATGTTGTGTTGAATAAACTCGACCTCGACATCACCAGTCCGCAGGGCGAGAACTTTGATTTCCTGAAAAAGATCGAGATCTACATTTCGGCTGAGGGCAAGAGCGAGGTAAAAGTGGCTTACCTGGAAGAGGTGCCGCAGGGTGCCAGCACCATCTCCCTGAAAACTACTAACACAAAACTGGACACATATATCAAAGGCGACACGTATACCATCAGTACGCGCGCAACGCTAGCAAAGGCTGTTGCCCAAAAAGTGACGATCAAAGCAAAAATGCGTTTCAAAGTAACTGCAAATCCTTTATAAATGATGCATCCTTTACCCATGAGGATTTCTGAAAAGAATACACTGGAAAAAATCATCATAGTGGGTGATCGTGTATTGATAAAACCCAAAACAGCCCGCGACCAGACAAAGAGCGGCCTGTACCTGCCCCCTGGTGTACAGGCCAAAGAGAAAGTGCAGGAAGGCTATATCATGAAAGTCGGTCCAGGCTATCCGATACCAATGGACTATGGCTTTGAGGAGGAACCCTGGGGAGGGGAAGAGGAGGATGTGCGCTACATTCCGCTACAGGCAAAAGAGGGCGACCTGGCCATTTACCTGCAACGCGATGCCATTGAAATAAATTATTTGGGAGAGAAGTATTTCATCGTGCCGCAGGCAGCCGTGCTGATGCTGGTGCGCGAAGAGAACTTATAAGTCGAACAGAAACTGAATGAAGCCACGTTTGGAAACAAGCGTGGCTTTTTTGTTGTCCGTTTCCGGGCAAAAACTGCCCGGAAACGTGCACCTGTACCGCGCTGAAACTGCATATAAATGAAAGTAATATATTGATAATTAGAATGTTGTGATTTATGGCATGCCGTATGTAACACGTAGCGAGGAGGTTCAAAAAAATGTTTGCTGCCAAAGCAACCTTTGGCAGTGGTGTGTCATCTTTTAGATGCCTGGTGGTTACAGGATTTAAATCAGTTATACTTACCGCACGTGCTCATACTATGAAAAAGTTTTTACTGCTGATGCCAACTTCGCGGCAGCTTCTTGTGCTTTGCCTTTGCTGTACTTTTTTTGCAACAACCAGCGCCTGGGCGCAGGAGCAGAAGCCGGAACAGAAGAAAGAGTATAATTTCCCGCAAAAGCAGCTGAAAGCCCTGCGCGTGACCGATGCACC
Organism: Pontibacter sp. GD13; assembly: GCF_058216355.1. Taxonomy (NCBI): domain Bacteria; kingdom Pseudomonadati; phylum Bacteroidota; class Cytophagia; order Cytophagales; family Hymenobacteraceae; genus Pontibacter; species Pontibacter sp. GD13. The sequence goes on along the minus strand of NZ_JBYZMQ010000006.1, from coordinate 198,008 downwards.
TAAAGTTGACGGCATCCTGGACGAGCCTATCTGGCAGGATGCCGAACTGGCGACAGATTTTATCCAGCACAGGCCAACCCCCGGCCCCCTGGAACAGCATAAAACAGAGGTGCATGTGCTCTACGATGATGAGGCCATCTATGTAGGCGCGGTCATGCATGATGTCTCGCAGGACAGCATCTTTAAAGAGCTGGGCCGCCGCGACAACTTCGGGAACACGGATTTCTTCGGCGTTTTCCTGGATACCTACCATGATGAGATTAACGGGGTGGCGTTTTTCGTGACTCCTGCCGGTGTGCAAATGGATGCGCGCTATTCCTCCTCCAATGGCGAGGATTTTAGCTGGAACGCGGTGTGGGAGAGTAGTGTAAGCCTGCAGGGAACAGATTGGGTGGCTGAATTTAAGATACCCTACTCGGCCATTAGGTTCGGCAGCAAAGCAGAGCAGCTGTGGGGCATAAATTTTATGCGAAACCGCCAGTCTACCCGAAAAGCTTTCTTTTGGAACTTTGTAGACCCCGCCAAAGATGGTTTTGTGAACCAATGGGGTACCTTAACTGATATCAGGAACATCGAAGCCCCCCTGCGCCTTTCCTTCACGCCCTACCTGTCGTCTTTTACAAACAGCTACCCCTATACCAAAGAAGGCAGCGAGAAAATAAAGTATAAGCAGGACTTTAATTTTAGCGGGGGCATGGACCTCAAGTATGGTATAAACGATGCCTTTACCTTAGACATGACCCTGATACCTGATTTTAGCCAGGTGCAGTCGGATAACCAGGTGCTGAACCTCTCTCCCTTTGAAGTGCAGTTTAATGAGAACCGGCCCTTTTTTATGGAGGGCACAGAATTATTTAACAAAGGTGGATTTTTCTACTCGCGGCGTATAGGTGGCCAGCCGGTAAACAATGCGATCGATACCGAGGTAAGATATGCCGGCTATACAGTGATAGATAACCCGATCGAGACAAAGATGATCAACGGCACCAAAATTTCCGGTCGTACCCAGTCTGGGTTGGGGGTAGGGGTTTTTAACGCTGTGGTAGGGAGCCAGTTTGCTACCCTCGAGAGCGCTGAAGGAGAGCGGATAAAAGTAGAGACCCAGCCGCTTACAAATTACAACGTTACGGTGCTGGACCAGTCCTTAAAAAACAACTCTTACGTGACCTTCGTGAATACCAATGTGATGCGGCAGGGCACGACCTACGACGCTAACCTGACCGGGGCTGTGTTCCGTTTGGCCAACAAAGGAAACAAGTATGCCATTAGTGGAAAAGCCGCTGTCAGCCAGCGCTACTTCTCCGACAGCACGGACCTGGGCTATATGTATAACCTGCGAGTAGGGAAGGTAAGCGGAAATTTCACCTACAGTTACAGCCACACCGTAGAGTCGGACACCTATAACCCCAACGACCTGGGCATATTGTTTACGCCTAACAGCGTGGAGGAGAACCCGCAGCTGCAGTACAACTTTTACAAGCCTATCTGGAAACTGTTGAACTTGTACACCAATCTGGGCGCTGTGTATGAGCGCCGGTACAAACCCGATGCCTTTCAGAATTTTGTTATCTACAGCAACGTGAACGGCACGTTTAAGAATTTCTGGAGCGCAGGCATGTTTGCCAACCTGGAGCCCGTTGAAACAAACGATTTTTTTGAGCCGCGTGTGGCAGGGCGTGTCTATGTCTTTCCGGTAAACAACAGCGTGGGCGCCTGGGTATCTACAGACTACAGAAAGAAATTTGCCCTGGATGTAGAAACCAGCTACCGCGCTTTTAACGAGAACGACCGGCACAATGTGAATTACAGTATTTCGCCGCGCTACCGGGTAAACAACCAGCTTTCCTTTAACTACTCCTTCAGCCGCAACGCCAGGTATGACGACATAGGGTTTGCCAACAGGTTCGACCCGGATCTGGATGATGGCAAAGACGAGGTAAAGGTGATATTTGGGCTCCGCGAGGTGCTCACCACTTCAAACACCCTGTCAGGAAGCTACATCTTCAACAACCGCATGTCAGTCTCGCTCAGGGCACGCCACTACTGGTCGAGTGCAAAGTATAACCGCTTCTTTAGCCTGACAAACGAGGGGCAGTTGCTGCCCGATACGTATCCGCAAGGGTATAAGCAGGGGAATGAGGAAAGGTTTGCCGGCAAAAACCACGACATCAACTACAATGCCTTTAACGTGGACATGGTGTACTCCTGGTGGTTTGCGCCAGGCAGCGAGATCAGCGTTGTCTGGAAAAACGCCATACTACAGAGCGGCGAGCAGATCGAGGTAAACTATTTCGATAATTTCTCCCGTACCATCACCTCGCCCCAGAACAACACCTTCTCTATTAAAATACTGTATTACCTGGATTACCTGACGTTGCGAAGCAAACTGAAGAAAGCATAGTTTGAGCAATCTCCTATTGCTGCGTTTACACCCTGCAACAAAAAACCCCGGCTCTAACCGGGGTTTTTTGTTGCAGGGTGTAAACGAACGGTTAATGCTGTACCAGTATTTTTTCGGTGTACATGGTGTCGCCGTGGCTTACACGCAGTACATACAAACCTGATGCACTTGAGCTAAGGTTGATGAACCCTTCGTACTGGCCGAAATGGTTGGCTACTTTGCGGCTCATGATCTTGTTCCCCAGCATGTCGGTTACTTCAAAAAGAATGTCCTCGGGCTGCGCTGTCTCCAGTTCGAGCCTGAAATGGCCGGTGCTTGGGTTAGGCGAAACCACCAGAGCGGTGCCGAGTTCGCGGATGCCCTCTTTGTAAGAAAAACTGTACGCCCTGGACATCTCTGAAACGCAACCCTCCTTAAACACGATTACGCTGTACTCGCCGCTTTCTTTTGGCGCAAATACCTGGCCGGTGGCCCCCTCAATTGCCTGGGTACCCTTAAACCACTGGTTGCCCACTGGCTCGCTGGATACCAGCGTTTGCTTGTCGCGGGTTATCTCGGGCTGTCCCAATGGGGTGCCGCCTTTAATTAAAGCCGCAACACGCGGGCTCTCGCAGCCCAGGGCACGCACCTTCATGTCGTAGAAGTAATAGTAGTATGACTCTGTGTTAGGGCTGGCCGTATTTCCGGTGATTGAAACCACGTTCCCGGCCTGGAAAGGATATCCTGTCACGCCGGCATTGTTCCTGAAAATAGTGGCCCCGTTCTCATAAGAGATTGATATTCTATAGTTTCCTGCTGCCGGCAACTCCAGGCCCAGGTAATAAACGGCGCCAGCATCGTTCGGGTCGTTTTCCTGAACACCCTCGGCAGGGGTAGTTCTGGTAGCGGTTACGTACAATGTTTTGGTAGACACTGGTGCCCCGTCCTCGTTAAACACCGTGAACGTGATCTTGCCACTGTTTCCGATGTACAGGCGTGCGCTCTCCAGCAACACAGGCGCTTTGGTGTTTATCAGCACATCTGGCGTGAAGGCATTGTATCCGCCTCCGGTAGCAAAGTTTTTATTAGGGGCGCCCAACGTTCCTTCAAACGAATTGAACGCTGCGTAAAGCTTGTCGCCCACTTGGGCAACCGGCACCTGCAACTGATTGCCCACGGCCACAGGCTGCTTGCTTGTAGGAGAGTTGAACCAGTAAACAGCTCCGCTACCCGCAGCTGACAAGGTGTAGTTAGGGTCGGTGCCACAGCGGAAAGCGGCTGCATCAACAGGGGCTGCTGCCGGCGAGCCAACCGTAAAGGCGCGCACCTGACGGTTATTTGTCTCTATGGCATCGTTTTGCAGACCCGAGAGGGCAATCAGTTCATAAGTGGCGCCTGCCTCGGTGGCAAACGATTCAGTTAGCATCAGTTCTGCGTGGGCATAAGGCTTCAGTTCCCCTGTAAAGGAAGTGGTCAGTTGTTTTATCTCCAGGCCATTTTTCCTGACGCTGATCGTAACTGGGATGTTGGTTTGGTTAGCAGAACCCAGGTTCTGGATGTTCACCAGCACTTTCTGCGAGGATGTGGCACAAAGCGATGCACCGATTGGGGTGACGGATGTTACGGCAATGTCGTTCAGGGGCTTTTCGAACTGAATCAGGTAATCCTGGGTTTCGCCGCGGGCATAGGTTCCGCAAGGTACCACCTCGGTGGCTACTGTGGTTTCCTGCACCACTACGCGCATGCGCACCTTGTTTCCGGTAACCCCATTGCCTGGTGCGGTGAGTGCAGCCTCAAACATGGCATTGCCAGCTAACACTTCCGATACCGCGGCGGTTTCTCCGGCATCCTCAAAGCTTCCGTTTCCATTCCAGTCGATAAATACTTTTGCGATTTTGGATGCATCTGCGCCACAGGTACCAACTCCCAACCGAAGCTGCTTGGTCTGGCCCGGTTCAAAGGCCAGTATGTTGGCTGTCAGGTCCTGGTAGGTTGTGCAGCCGGAGGCTAGTGTTTGCGTCTGCTTGCCCAAGCTAAAGGACGTGATCTTAGCGCCTGCATCAGAGGTTGGCCGGCTCTCGCAAACGGCAACGCCACCTGCTCCGCTCACGATCATGGCGTAAGCCTGCGGACCCTTAGACAGGGTACCTTTATGCTTTACTGTGATGGTGTAGGTTTCGCCGGGCACTGTATTCATGATCTTAACCTGTTCCACATTGTCCAGTCTGTTATCGCCGGTAGTGGCCGCGTTAGCAGGTGCGTTCGGATCCAATACCCAGGGCAGGTAGGTAATGGCCTTGTTCGTGATCCGTACATCCAAGTCGTTCACCAAACGCGGTGTGCGGTTATTGAGCACCTGTGAATTAACACTTATAGGCGTGGCCTCGGGGTCGGTCCAGGAGATGGTTACCACCAAAGGCCCGGCACCAGATGCGGTTACCTGTTTCGTGAAAGTCTGGTCTTGCGCCAGTGTATTTTCCAGGATCATATGGGTGCCATCCAGATTGGAAATAGTGGATGCGGCCCGTTTCATATTCAATAATCCCCAGCCATAGATATAGTCTGGCCCTGGTGTTTTGCCTGCTTCATCGGCGGTATGTATGGCTATTCCTTTTAAAGTAGCAGCCCGCATCACTTGTCCGTTTTTCAGGTTAGCATAATGCTCCTGTAGCAGCAGTAAGCTACCTGCCACGTTAGGAGAGGCCATAGAGGTGCCACTTAAAGTAGTGTAGGAGGTGTTGCCCTTATCGGAGGCGGACAAAACAGAAACGCCATTCCCTACCAGATCCGGCTTGATGCGGCCATCGTCGGTGGGGCCATAGCTGCTGAAAGAGGAGATAACCACATCAGTGCTTTCGCGGTAGCCTTCTGAGATTGGATTGACGGCGCCAACTGTTAGGATATTCTTGGCCGTGCCATAGGTAGAAATAATGTCATAGCCGTTGTTTTTGCTGATACTGCTACTGCGCGAGTCTACTTTAGTAAAGTTACCCGAGCTGTTGCGTTGGTAATAGGGCTGCCCTTCGTTGGGGCCTGTAGAGCTACGGTCGTTGCCGGCCGACTTCACGATCAGGTAATAGGGTGCGTTATAGGCAATCCTATCCCAGGTGGCAGCTGTTTCATTGTAGTATCCAAACTTATAATCTTCTGTAGCGCTGATATCCGGGTCTCCCCACCACTCCCAATACGGGTCCTCTGAGGTGCCTTTGCGGTCGGAGTTGTAGCGCCATCCTGAAATAGTACCATACGAATGGTTGGATATAAGTAGCTCGGGCGCTGCAGCGGCCATCTCGGCCACATCACCGTTAAAGTCCCATGCATTCAGTTTGGTAACCCCAAAGGCCATGCCCTTGGCAAGCGAGCTAACGCCTTTGGCTATCATGGTGCCCGCCACGTGCGTAGCATGTTCGCTGCTAGCAGAAGGGTTGTCTTTTTGAACCACGCGCTCACGCAGCTCCTGGTGCGAGGCCAGTACGCGCCCCCCATCCCACATGCCCAGTTTGTCGCGCACGGCACTGCTTGCCCCGCTTAGGCTCAGCCCCAGCGAACCGCCAGCCCACACCTCATTCGTTTTGGTGGTAGCCGCCGCTCTGGTGTTATTATAGGTGATATAGTAGATCGGTAACCCTTTGGCATCCAGTCCCTGCAAAGCGATATGCGTGCCGTCTGCATACGTTTTCTCAATGGTCCAGCCATTTTTTTTGGCTAGTTCAAGGGCTTTGTTGCGGCTGGCTTTGTAATCCTTTTCTGCAGAAACAGCAATACGGTCCAGTGCCTTAACATTCGCGCGAACCGGTGAATTACCGCGCTGTGCGAATGCAGTGGAGGCTGTTGCCAGTGTAGCGGCAACAAGCCAAAGGCTTAATCTTCTCATAAAAAGTATTAGGGTAGGTGTAATGGTCTTTCAATATATGACAAAATGCGAATAATGGCAAAGCAGTTCAATTTTCTTCGTTTATTTTTCTGTTTGCCATAACTTCGTTTGTGACCTCTGAAACTACTAAAAGTGCAAAAATAAAAAAGCGTGCACCAGATTATCTGGATGCACGCTTTTTAAGCAGAGAGTAAGAGGCAAATTACCGCTTTAGCACCTGCGCGTATTCTTTGGCGAAATAAGAAAGTATAACATCGGCACCGGCGCGCTTTATACTTAGCAGGCTCTCCAGCATGGCCTTCTCCCCATCCAGCCAGCCTCTTTCGGCGGCGGCTTTCACCATGGCGTATTCCCCGCTCACGTTGTAGGCGGCAATCGGCAGCTGTGCGTTTTCGCGCAGCAGCTTGATGATGTCCAGGTAAGCGAGGGCAGGCTTCACCATCAGATAGTCGGCGCCTTCCTCGGTATCGAGTGCGGCCTCCAGCAATGCCTCACGGCTGTTGGCAGGGTTCATCTGGTAGGTTTTCTTGTCTCCTTTTTTGGGTGCCGAGTCCAGGGCATCGCGGAAGGGGCCGTAAAAGGCGCTGGCATACTTGGCGGTATAGCTCATGATGCTTACTTTTTCATAGCCATTCGCGTCGAGCACCTTGCGGATGTGCGCCACACGGCCGTCCATCATGTCGGAGGGGCCTACTATGTCGGCTCCGGCCTGTGCCTGCGTCAGGGCCATTTTGCCCAGCACTTCCAGCGTTTCGTCGTTCAGGATCTCCCCGCCTTCTACAATGCCGTCGTGCCCGTCGGAGCTGTAGGGGTCCATGGCGACGTCGGTCATCAGCACAGCCTCCGGGAAATTGCGCTTCACCTCCCGGATCGCGCGAGCATACAGTCCATCCGGATTATGGCTTTCAGAGGCATACTTGTCTTTCAGTTGCTCGGGTATACTGGCGAAAGGGGCAAAGGCATTCACGCCCAGGTCCAGGCAGGCGGCTACTTCTTCTAAAAGCGTATCGATGGAGAAGCGGTTAATGCCCGGCATGGAGGCAACCGCTACACGCTGGTTCTGGCCTTCTATAATAAAGAGCGGGAAAATAAAATCGTTCAGGCTCAGGCTTGTTTCCTGCACCATGTTCCGGATCACCTCGTTCTGGCGATTGCGTCTTGGTCTTCTGATCATACGTAAAAAATCCTTTACAAAAATTGTTCAAAATCAAGTTGCTGCAAAGGTACGGCGAAAGCGGGGGAATTAGAAAACGGGGTGGCTTTAATTGTATGGGTGCAGGATTTTACTGGTCGTTTATTGTGGCAGGTCAGTGTTGAATTCCTCCAGCAGCTGGTGAGCCTGCTCTCTGTCGAGGCCCGAAACGATCAGCTTCACCGGGTTAAAACCACCCGACGACACTTGCCAGGGGGCAATGCTGCCCATGTGCTCGTTCTGCACAAACACATAGATGCCGTGGTTCTCCAGCATGTTCTTAATGATAGAGGCCCGGTGGAAGTCGCCGGCGAAAATCTGTACGGGTTTGTTGTTTTCTTGCTGATCCATTTTTGTTTTATGCTACTGTAACGTCACATTTAAATGACAGTCACCTCTTTGATCTCATCAAAGTTTTGCGAGGTGTCCGATTTGGTTGTCATATCTCCAGAGAGATGAATTGAGCGGTTAAATTTGCTTCTCATTAGATAAATAAAATAAGAAGAGAAGGCAAGCAAGGTAAGTGCAGCTATAATAATGAACACTGAAACACTCCCGTAAATATCTGATACGGCCGCAACGCTCGTGCTGCCATACTTATAGTTTAAGTAGCGTCCTCCTAAAGCTGCCAAATTAGCAATAAAGTGGAGCAGTATTGTTATACCTAAACTTTTTGTTTTATAAAAAACCCATCCAAAAAACAACCCAAACACCAAAGCACCCATTACTTGTGTAGGTACCACATGAAAGAACCCAAATATAGTTGCTGACATAAAAATAGCTATCTTGGGTGATTTGGATGTCAGTAAGCCTTTTAAAATGATGCCTCTAAATATAATTTCTTCAAGTATAGAGCTTATAATCACTGCTCCTTAGAGGCTGTTTTGATTTGTTTGGATAAAAAAGCAGGTGCCGGTTGTTTAGGTAAGAAAAGTTTGCAGACTTATGATTTACCCAAGCAATTTAACCGACACCCAATGGCAATTTATAGAAAAGATCTTAGACGATGAAACGCTGCAGCGCAGGCGCCAGTGGCCTCTTCGGCGTATTTTCGATGCTATCTTCTACGTCCTTAAAGGTGGGATTCAGTGGCGCATGATGCCCTCGGACCTTCCACCTTGGCAGACAGTTTACTACTATTACCGCAAATGGCGGGAGAATGGTTGCTGGGAGCTGCTCCACGATCATCTCTCCAAGCAGGTCAGGCGCAAGCACGGCAAAGCGGATTCCCCGAGCGTGGGCATCATTGACTCGCAGCGCGTAAAGACTGTGCAGCAGGGCGGCAAGCGCGGCTATGACGCGGCCAAGCAGGTGAAGGGGCGCAAAAGACACCTGATGGTCGACACACTGGGGCTGCTCATCGTCCATCGGGCAGATGTTGCGGAACGGCAGGGCGCCCGGTGGCTGCTGGCAAGGGCAGCGGCGCGAATAGCCGATTTCAACCGCCTGAAGCTCTTTTTTGCAGACCAGGGTTACAGCGGGTTACCCCTGTGGGAGTGGGTGAAGAACACCTTTCGCCATCTGAACTGGAAGTTGGAAATAGTAAATAAAATACATCAGAAGGTATTTGAAGCATTGCCGAAACGATGGATTGTGGAACGGACCTTCGGTTGGCTCAACCTCTACCGAAGGCTCTCCAAAGACTAGGAGTACTTGACTAAATCATCCGAGACAATGATAAAGGTGACCATGATTCACATCATGCTTAACAAACTTGATAAATGAAATCAAAACAGCCTCTAATACTAACGGAATAGAAGCAAAAGGATGGCTAGTACTGCTGTTCAGGCTTAATATTTACCCAAAAACCTTGCCCACAGGTATATTGAGGCCAAACTGAAAGGCTATCACGATTAAAATGAGAGCGGAAAGAATGGTTAGTCTATTAAGGCCAAAGTTAAAAGTCAACTGAATATTTCTTTTAGCATTTATAAAGTAAACCATAATTATCAACGATAAACAATATGCAATAAATACAACTGTCATTTCTAATTCCTGAGAAATGCTGCTTAAGTTCAAAAATAAGATAGAGGCAGCAGGTACAGCGCTAAGAATAAGTGTTCCAATAATTTGCAAAAAAATGTTAGGGAATAGGCTGCTAGTTAAATATGTAATTGTGGATGAACGAATAAGAATTTATAAGAGCATGAGCTAAACAGACTAATAAGAATTGTGGTTTTTGTTTGGCTTGAATCACCAAATACAATGCGCCCAAAATTAAGCCCGGCAAAAATGCAAAAGCAATATAGTATAAATCGTGGGAGTGGGCTAGTGCAAATATTATTGTAGATACTACAAGGGCTATAAATCTGGACTTTAGTAAAATTACTACTGTTTCAATGATAAATGTCTGAAATATGATAGTCTCTATTATTGGGGCAAAAACTGCCACCATTATAAACATTACTAGAGGTGATAAGTTTTCAAGGCCCGATATTTTTAAACTATTTCCAGCAAGATGCTCTAGTATAAAAGATGAAGAAACATTGTAAATTACTGCTAAAAAAACTGTTCCTGTAATTAGCGTTGATAGTTTGTATTTAGCTAATATAGATATAGCATCATCAAAGCCTTTGTCTAATTTAGAAATATAGCTTAAAACCATAATTGGAACCTAAATTATTGAAAGAAAAAACTTAGTAACATAAAAGCTTGTAGTATAGAGAATCTTGCTTAAATCGAGTAAACCGGACATGTTTATTAAGTATAAACTAATGAATATAGTAGGCGGTATTAGTATTTGAACAATATTTCTTTTCTTCATATCTGAATTTTTATTGTACAGGCAACAGTAGCTGTTGCCTGTACATAACATTACTTATTTACATGGGTCGTAATTGTAGTCTTTCCCAGCTGAAGCATCCTGTACTCCAGCTTTAATTGAGTCAAATTCTGACAATAAGTAAAAAGCAGCTGCTATAGCAACTCCAACCCAAATGCCCCCTTCAACTGAAGTAGATTCCTCTCGACTTAATTCTACTAAATGATATCTCGAATTCATAATGTTATTTTTAGTATTAATGATTAATATTTAACTGGCGCCCAGCCTGCTCCTCCATTTGAGGTGTTTATTGTAAGCTCTACACTGGCAAATGCTTCAACAACTTTAGTTCCATAGAACCCATGCCAATAGCCTATTTCGGTGCCGCCACCAACAACAGATAATTCTTCCATTGTTAGCTCATATAGATTAATTTCTTTTAAGTTATTCATATAATTTATATTAACATTATTCTCAACACTTACAGGCTGCCGACATCACCTTTATTAACCGGTTAACTAATGTAAAGCTATGCTTCTACAATCCAGTAAAACTGGACGTAAGAAAATATTTCCGCCTAAAATTTCAACGCTTTCCTGCTCCGTCACAACCTTCAAGGAAAATATTATTTCCAGTTTACCATTGCCGGTATAATAGAAGGTGTTTCTTTGCCTGGTATAGCCAATAGTTAAGCCTTCGTCTTTTAAATAGTCGATAATGTTGTAGAGCTGCGCCCTGCTGATATCAAGCCTGCTGGCCAGTTCCTCTGGTGTGCCCGTTCTCTCTTTCCGTACTAGCTCGTCCAAGTACTTTATCCGTTCTATGTACTTCCTAAAGTTCATACCACTCTCATTGCTGCTTAATTCAATACTAAAAGTTGTTTGTTTATCATCTCAAAATAGCGCTCGCGTTTGGTCAGCAACTCCGCGTGTGTGCCCTGTTCTACCAGTTTGCCGTTTTCCAGCACAAACAACAGGTCAAAGTCTTTTACGGCGGCCAGGCGGTGCGTAATAAAAATCACGGTTTTGCCGGCCTCCGCCAGTTTGCGGATAGTCAGCTGCACAAATTCTTCTGATTTGGGGTCGAGGGAGGAGGTGGCTTCGTCCATAATCAGCACTTCCGGGTTTTTGTACAACGCCCTGGCAACGGCAATGCGCTGTTTCTGGCCGCCTGATAAAGAGGCACCGTTTTCGCCCAGGTACGTGGCAAAACCGTTTGGCAGACCTTCTATAAAGTCCATCATGCCCAGTTGGACGCAAATGCCCACAATGCGCTGTATGTCCGGCTGGTAATCGCCGAGGGCGATGTTGTCGATTACATTGCCAGCAAATAAATCCACTTTCTGGGGCACTACCGTCACCAGTTGCCGCAGGCTCCTGTTTTCGATATACTTCAGGTCATAGTCGCCGATGTGTACGCTGCCCTCTTGCAGCGGGTACAGGTTTTGCAGGATGGAGATGAGGGTGGGTTTGCCGGAGCCGCTCTCCCCGATAATGCCCGTTATTTTGCCTTTTGGGATGGTCAGGCTCAGGCCCTCAAACACGTTTTTGCGGGTGCCGTAGCGGAAATGCACAGCCTTCAGGTGTATGTCGCCGATAAACTCTTTCTTCAGCTCAAATTTGTTCTCATTGCTCTCTACCTCCAAGTCCATGATTTCAAACAAACGGTCTGCCGCAATCATGGCATTCTGGATGGTCTTGTTCATGCCTATCAGCGTACTCACTGGTCCAGTAAAATACCCGATGATGGCGTAGAAAGACAGCAGTTCTCCCGGTGTAATCTGGTTGTCGAGCACATAACCCGCGCCTACCCAAAGCAGCACGATGGTGAACGCCCTCGAAATAGTCTCGGAGGAAGTACCTGTGAAGATGTTGTTGACGCCTGATTGATAGACCGTGCCCAGCAGCTTGATAAAGCGCGTCTCCGATTTCATGTTGGCGTGGTCTTCTATGCCGAAGCGCTTGATAGTGCCAGCCGCTGTAATAGACTCCACCATTTGCGACTCCAGCTCGGCTGAATCTTCCATCAGCACTCGCTCCACCTTACGGTTCAGCTTATTGGTGATGAAGTATACCAGCGCATACAGTGGGATAATCAAGAGTATAACAAGCGCCAGTTTCCAGTAGTAAGTGAACATGAGGGCAAAAGCAAACAGCACGATAAACACGTTCACCATCAGGTTAATGGAAACATCGTTGATGAAGGCCCTAATCTTTACTGCATCGTTAATCCTGCTGATTATTTCGCCCACGCGCATGGTGTCGAAGAACTGCTGCGGCAGCGTAAGCAGGTGCTTATAATAGCCAAGTATGAGGCGGGCGTCAATCCTCTGCCCCGTCTTCAGCACAAAAAGTGTCTTATACACCCCGATGAGCACCTGAAAAGCCAACAGCACCAACATCACCACGCTCATCAGGTTTAGCAGGTTTCTGTTGCCATCTGCAAAAACGTTGTCTACTATCTTCTGCACGTAAATGGCCGTAGACAAACCCAGCACGGTATATATAACCGCGCCAAACAGCGCCTGAAGCATCACGGACTTGTGAGGTTTTACCAGAAACCAGAAGCGCTGATAAACAGAAACGGTCTGGTTCAGTGTCTTAAAGTCGTCGTTTGGCATCAGCAGCACCAGCACGCCGCTCCACAGTTCCTTAAACTCCTCATGCGGAATTTTGTGCATCCGGCCGTCAGCAGGGTCCATCACGAGTATGTGTTTCTGGGTTGCTTTATAGATGACTACGTAGTGGTGCAGCCTGCCTTTAATGACAACATGCGCAATAGTAGGCGTGGGAATCTTAAACAAACTGTCGAACTCGCCCCGTACGCCTTTAGCAGAGAAGCCCATTTTCTGGGCTGCCTCAATTAAGCCCAGCACATTTGTGCCTTTCTGGTCGGTAGAGGCCATCTGTCGGATCTTGGAGACAGGAAGCCTCAATTTATAGTAGCTGGCAACAGATGCCAAACAAGCCGCCCCGCAATCGGTCATGTCCCGTTGTTTCACGTTGGCGCTCATACTATATGGTGTTGATGGTTGGGTTCATCCAGTCGTCCACTTTATCGTACGTCAACTGAAACAGGCTGCGGCGTGCCACCAGAAACCTGCCGTTAAAGGTCATGCCTTTTTTTATCTCGCCTTTGTAGCCGTTTTGTAGCGAGAGATGCGTCTGGTCGAGCGCACAAACAACACGAAAGGCAACCTGCTGCTCTGCCACCAGCGTCAGGTCATCGGCTATTTCTGCCACGTTGCCTTTGCCCAAGCCCCAGTCGTTGTAGTTAAAGGCGTCTACCTGAAAGGAAACGCGCTGGCCGTGCTTGATGAAACCTATATCTTTGGGAGAGAGGTAAACGACTGCCAGTATAGTCGTGTCTGGAGAGATTTCGGCAATTTTCTGGTTGGGGAACACATAGTCGCCCTCTTTGATGTTTTTTGCGCTTAACAGCGTGACGCTCACACCGGCTGTTATCTTATAGCTGGTTTTCTGGTCGTGGAGCAGCTTCACCCTGTTCTCCAGTTGGCTTAGCTCGTTGGCGTAGGAACTTGCTTCCTGTTTCCACTGCGCCAGCTGCTTTTTAAAGTGGAGTTCGAGGGCAGCCTTGGCTTGCTCATTCTTCGCCTTCGATTCATCGAACTCCATAAAAGCAATAACTTTTGCGTCGTAAAGCAGTTTGTTCCGCTCAAAGTCCCTTGTGGCCTTTTCTAAACCTGCATTCAGATTTTCAAAAGCTGAGAAGAACTCATAGTATGCCGCTGCATACACCTCCGTTTTAAATGAACCTGCTTTTGCTGTAGCTATGTCAGTCCTGTTCAGGCTTTTCAGGTCAGCAAGGAAATCATGCAGCAAAGCAATTCTTTGGCTGTGCCCCTGTAGCTCCAGGTCCAACTGCTCAGTTTCTATCTCGGCAAGAACGTCTCCCTTTTTTACCTTATCGTTTTCCCTGAACCGAATGGTGTGTACCCTGCCGGAAACAGGCACGAACACCTCGTTTCTTTCAAGGGAGCTTTGGAAGGTGCCTCTCGCCTGAACAGAGAGATCGACATGTATAAACGGCAAACTCAGGAATGCCACCAGAAGGAACCAAATGGAGCTGAGGTAGATGGCTTTCTATCGTACTGCTATCCTACTCTGATAGCATTCAGAGGACTCCGCAATAACAGCAGCGGGGAAGATTGTTTTCATATAAATAATCGCAGATGATTTAGATCGTGTATAATTTTAGATATAAAATTATACTGTCTCAAGTCATTTTTAGAATATTTATACTCTATATATAGCACATTCTGGCGTAAGCAGTAAAAATATTTATTGCAAGGAGTCAATTTCCACGATGCTTGTTTCAGATGCTTTGGTACATAACATCAGGTGTTTTTTAGGGCACAAAAAAGGGTGAAGCCGCTGCCTCACCCTTTTCGTTTAAGCCTTACCGGTGCCTAAAAATTCATGATTACTTCTTCAATGATATCACAGCACGCATGCAGCTGCTCTTCTGTGATCACCAGCGGCGGCGCAAAGCGGATGATGTCACCGTGTGTTGGTTTGGCCAGCAACCCTTTGTTCATCAGCTCCACACACACGTCCCAGGCCGTCTGGCCTTTGTCGTTGGGGTTGATCACGATGGCGTTCAGTAGTCCTCTGCCCCGCACCAGCGTTACGATCTCGGGGCGCTTTTCCATCAGGCGGCGCATGCGGTCCCGGAACAGTTCACCCAGAACACGGGCATTCTCGGTCAGGTTTTCTTCTTTGATCACCTCCAGGGCGGCAATGGCCACCACAGCCGCCAGCGGGTTGCCGCCAAACGTAGAGCCGTGCTCGCCTGGTTGGATGCACAGCATGATGTCGTCGTTTGCCAGCACGCACGATACCGGCAGCACACCACCCGACAGGGCCTTGCCAAGTATAAGGATGTCGGCGTGCACATCATCATACTTGCTGGCCAGTATTTTGCCGGTGCGGCCAATGCCTGTCTGAATCTCATCGGCCATCAGCAGCACGTCATATTCCTTGCACAGGGCGTGCGCTTTTGCCAGGTAGCCGTCGTCGGGCACTACCACCCCGGCCTCGCCCTGGATCGGCTCCACCAAAAAACCGCAAACGTTCGGGTTCTCTTTCAGGGCCTCCTCCAGCGCGTTGATGTCATTGTAAGGAATCACTTTGTAGCCCGGCATGTAGGGGCCGAAGCCTTTGGTGGAGTCGGGGTCGGTGGAGAAGGAGATGATGCCCGTGGTGCGGCCGTGGAAGTTGTGCTCCACCACGATGATCTCGGCGTTGTGGGGGGGAATGCCTTTTTTCATGTAGCCCCACTTGCGGGCCAGCTTTATGGCTGTTTCCACAGCTTCGGCGCCGGAGTTCATGTAAAGCGCTTTTTCATAGTTAAAGTACTCGCAGATATATTGCTCTGCCACGCCCAGCTTATCGTTGTAAAAAGCGCGGGAGGTCAGGGTGAGCTGCTTCGCCTGCTCTACAAGCGCCTGGATGATCTGCGGGTGGCAGTGGCCCTGGTTCACGGCGCTGTAAGCCGACAGGAAATCATAGTAGCGCTTGCCTTCCACATCCCATAGGTAAACTCCTTCGCCGCGGTTAAGCACGACAGGTAGTGGGTGGTAATTATGAGCGCCGAATTCGTGCTCTATGTCCATCGCCTGCTGGCTCGAGGTGATTGTTTGCGTATCCATAGTTTTTTAGTTTTCAAGTTCCTCTGAAATAAACAGGTGCCCGGCCTTTGCAAAACAGGTACTGTAAATATTACAGATCCAATTATTTATGGTTGTAAAAATAGCGAATAGGTCGCTCTTTTAAAACTTATGCCCTTATGTGGGGCTAATAGCGCTGTTGCTTAGCCTGTAAGCAACGGTCAAACACGGCCCGGAAACCCTCCGGGTCGTACTGGGCATAGGTGTTTGTCATCAGGCCAAAGGTGTTGTCGGGCGTCCGGAAGCCGTACACCTCGCAGGTGCCCTGAGCGTTGCCGGGTGCTGCTACCTGGTGCCGCTCTATAAGCGTTAACTGCTCGGGGGCGATGGCTTTATGCAGTTCGGAGCAGTACAGCTCATTGTGCTGTATGCTGAAAGTATGCGTAAAGCCTCGTAGGCGCATGGCGCTAATGGCTTCGCTGAATGTGTTGTAACGGGGCATAGGCAATTGGAGAATCGGTATAACATACAAGCGCCGCTGGCCGGTAGCTTTAGTTTGAGCCTGCTCTTGTGCTTTGTACGGCACTACACCCCGCTTAGGGTTCAACAGTTTTGGCGGATGTCGCGCAATTCACGTAATTTGCGTTAAACAAACAGCAATACAGTGAGCCAGAAGCTAACAGAGGGGGAGGATTTCTACTTTAACGCGCAGGGCCTGATGGTGCTTACGGCCAAGTACCTGCAAAAGCGCGGGTACTGCTGCAAAAATGCCTGCAAGCACTGCCCGTATGGCTTTAACAAGCACAGGCAACAGGTAGAAGAGAAAAAGAAAGTATAAAATATGTGTCAGGAATGCGCCCACACACGGCAGAATACACAATTAGAGGAAAAATATTTTAGATGCTTTTGAATTTCTGTAACTTTTTGCAGATATTTGCACCCCTATTGAAATAATTAAGAAGAAAATACAAGATGGCACGAGTTTGCGATTTAACAGGTAAAAGACCACGCGTAGGTAACAACGTATCTCACGCTAACAATAAGACAAAGCGTAAGTTTTACCCGAACCTTCAGAAGAAGCGTTTCTATATCCCGGAAGAGGATGCCTGGGTAACGCTTAAAGTTTCTACTTCGGCCATCAGAACCATCAACAAGAATGGTATTTCTGCTGTGCTGAAGAAAGCAGTAGAGCAAGGCTATATCATGTACTAATGGCAGCCTCCCGGCTGTGTGTACTGATCCTGTGGGCAACTGTTACAGCTGCCACGGCGCAGGTACGCACAAATCCGGCGCAGCCAGCTGCTACTTTAGATAAAACATTTCACCAGCAACGGAGAGAGCAACTGCGCAGGCAGCTTCCGCCTCACTCCGTTGCTGTTTTTTTTGCCGCCCCGGTGCGCAACCGCGCCAACGACGTGGACTTTTACTTCCACCAGGACCCGGACTTTTACTACCTGACCGGGTACGCCGAGCCCAATGCGGCGTTGGTGCTGTTCTCGGAACCGCAGAACGTGGCCGGAAAGCAGGTAAGTGAAATGCTGTTTGTGCAGCCCAACGATGCCCGGGCAGAACTATGGAACGGGAAGCGTTTGGGTGTGGAGGGTGCGGCCAGTGCGCTGGGGATAGCCACCGCGCCGAACACCGCCTTCGCCGGATTCCAGCTCGATACCACATCCGTGCAGCGCATACTCTTTAAGGAGCTTCCGGGGGATGTGCGCGACGATGCCGCAGACGAGGCCGACCTGTACAGCCTGCTGCAGCAGTTCAGGCAAAAGGCAGCCATTCCTGCCGGTTTTGATGCCACCCGGAACATGCTGTATGGCATGGTGCGGGAGCAAGGTGCCGCACAGCCACAGGAAATCAAGAACTACCTCGGGCAGATGATGCGTTACAACCCGGCGCTGCAGCAGGATAAATACCTGGGTAGCTACCTACAGGCTGCCACAGCCGCCGAACGCGCCAAAGCCCTGGCAGCAGTGCCCAAAAGCAGGCTGGATGCCCACACCCTGAACCAAACGCTGGCAGCGATGCGCGAGGTAAAAACACCACAGGAACTAAATCTGCTCCGGAAAGCCATCACCATCTCCGCCCTGGGCCAGATAGAGGTGATGAAGGCCATGCGCCCGAACATGTCGGAGATGGAACTGCAGGGCATACACGAGTTTGTGCACAAGAAGTACGGCGCCCAGGAAGTTGGCTACCCCTCTATTGTGGGTGCCGGCAACAACGCCTGTGTGCTTCACTACATCGAAAGCAAGAAGCCAACCGTAGGCGACGACCTGGTGCTGATGGATGTGGGGGCAGAATACAGCGGCTACACGGCCGATGTTACCCGCACGGTGCCGGCAAACGGCAAATTCACAAAGGAGCAGAAAACGATATACGAACTGGTGTTGCAGGCACAGCAGGCCGGTTTTGAGCAATGTAAAGTAGGCAACTCGTTTCAGGCACCCGGCATGGTGGCGCAGGAAGTGATTGCCGACGGGCTGCTGAAGCTCGGCATCATCAAAGATAAGGCCGAGGTGCGACGCTACTTCCCGCATGGCACCTCGCATTACATTGGCCTCGATGTACACGACGCCGGCTCCTACGGCGCCTTCAAACCCAACACCGTGATTACGGTGGAGCCCGGGGTTTACATTCCGGAGGGCAGCCCCTGCGACAAGAAGTGGTGGGGCATTGGCGTACGGATAGAGGATGATGTGCTGATCACTGAGAAAGGCTGGGAGAACCTGTCGGGACTGGCGCCGCGCACCGTGGCGGATATTGAGAAAACGATGGCACAGCCCAGCGCACTCGATGATTTTATACTTCCGAAACTGGACTAGCGGCCTGCTGGTGACAGGTTTGTGTAAGCCTTGAGTAGGTGAGGGCAAGGGTTTTACAATAAAGTTTTTACTTTGTTTGTAATTAGAGATTTAAGCTTTTATATTTGCAGTCCTAATTAAAAAATTACTGTTGAGATGGCTAAAAAAGCAAAAGGTAACAGAATCCAGGTAATCATGGAATGCACAGAGCATAAAGCGACGGGCACACCTGGAACTTCAAGGTACATCACTACCAAAAACAGAAAGAATACGACTGAGCGTCTGGAGCTTAAGAAGTATAATCCGGTATTGAGAAAAGTAACTGTACATAAAGAAATTAAATAACCATGGCAAAGAAGGTAGTTGCAACCCTAAAAACCGCCACAGGTAAAGACTGGGCAAAAGTAATCAAGGCCGTACGTTCCCCAAAAACGGGTGCATACAGCTTTAAAGAAGAGATGGTACCTGTAGACAAAGTACAGGAATTCCTTAAAAAGTAATCAGCCTCCTCTACTTATACATAGATAACACGAAGAAGTCCCGTTAACGGGACTTTTTTAGTATATTACCGTATCACCGAAAGTCTTCATCCTCACAAAATAATCGGCATGGGCATTTTTGACTTTTTCAGCAAAGAGAAGAAGAAAGAATCACTCGACAAAGGTCTGGAAAAGACCAAGGAAAGTTTCTTTGGCCAGTTAAGCAAAGCTGTGATCGGTAAATCCACAGTGGATGTGGATGTGCTCGACGAGCTGGAGGAAATTCTGGTGCATGCCGATGTGGGCGTGGGCACGACGGTAAAGATCATCGACCGCATTGAGAAGCGCGTGGCCCGCGACAAGTACGTGAACACCGATGAGCTGGACCGGATTCTGCGCGAGGAGATTGCCGCCCTGCTGGAGGAGAACAACGCCGGCGACGGGGCTAACTTTGAGCTGCCCGCAGGCATCAAGCCCTATGTGATCATGGTGGTTGGCGTGAATGGCGTGGGCAAGACCACCACCATCGGCAAGCTGGCCGCGCAGTTTCACAAGGCCGGTAAAAAGGTGGTGCTGGGTGCCGCCGATACGTTCCGGGCTGCCGCAGTGGACCAGCTGATCATCTGGGGCGAACGCGTGGGTGTGCCCGTGGTATCGCACGGCATGAACACCGACCCTGCCTCCGTAGCCTTCGACGCAGTGAAGAAAGGCGTGGAGATGGACGCTGACGTGGTGATCATTGACACGGCCGGACGCCTGCACAACAAGGTGGGCCTGATGAACGAACTCTCGAAGATCAAGCGCGTGATGCAGAAGGTAACCGAGGACACGCCACACGAGGTGCTCCTGGTGCTGGATGGCAGCACAGGCCAGAACGCCCTGCTGCAGGCCCGCGAGTTCACCAAAGCCACCGACGTAACCGCCCTGGCGATTACGAAGCTGGATGGTACCGCCAAGGGAGGTGTGGTGATCGGAATATCAGATGAATTTAAAATACCGGTGAAATACATCGGAGTTGGCGAGAAAATTGAGGACCTACAGTTATTCGACAAGAACGAATTCGTAGCATCTTTCTTTTCACGCAAATAGTACATACCCATGGACAAGTTCCTGCTTCTGCCGCTGGCGCTGTTGCTCTCTTATTGCAACGGCTCCAAGCACGCCCACCAAACTGAAAGCAACACCAGTAACATGGAGCAATCAGGCACCTCTGATCAAACCCAGGCACCTGTTGGCAACACCAGCCGGCAGCAAAACCACCAGGCCCCGATAACGCAGGGAATGACCGGTAAAGTGCTTTGGAAAGCCGGCAACCAAATGCCCTCCCCGGATGTGCAGCCAAGCACAGGCAAGGGGGTAGCGCGCACGCTCTACATCTATGAGCTCACCAATTCCAGTCAGGCAACTACCACCGAAGGTGTTTTTCATAGCAACATTCAAACTAATTTAGTGACGAAGGTTGTTACAGATGCTAATGGCAACTTTGCGGTTAGCCTGAAGCCCGGCAAGTATAGCCTTTTTTCGAAAGAGGAGAAGGGCCTGTTTGCCAATCTGCTGGACGGAGAGATGAACATCAACCCAATAGAAGTACAGCAGGGGCAGGTAACAAACGTGGAGTTTCTGATCAATTACCAAGCTAGTTATTAATACGTGAAAGTAAGAACATTAAAGAAGGATAAGGTAAACGTGATCACATTGGGTTGTTCTAAAAACCTGGTGGATTCGGAAGTGTTGATGGGGCAGCTGCGTGCCAACGAGATTGAGGTGGCGCACGAGTCTGAAAAAGACGATTCTAACATCATCGTGGTGAATACCTGCGGCTTTATCGATAATGCCAAGCAGGAGTCCATCGACACCATCCTGCGCTATGCCGATGCCAAAGAGGCCGGGCAGATAGACAAGCTGTACGTAACTGGTTGCCTTTCGCAGCGCTACAAAGATTCTTTGGAAGCGGAGATCCCGCAAGTGGACGCCTACTTCGGCACCCTGGAGCTGCCGCAGTTGCTCAAGAAACTGGAGGCAGACTATAAGCATGAACTGATCGGGGAACGCCTGATCACGACGCCTTCGCATTACGCTTATTTTAAGATCGCCGAGGGCTGTAACCGCCCATGCTCTTTCTGTGCCATACCACTGATGCGCGGCAAACACGTAGACCGCTCTATAGATGACCTGGTGAAAGAGGCGAAGCGCCTGGCCAGTATGGGTACCAAAGAACTGGTGCTTATCGCACAGGACCTGACTTACTACGGACTGCAGCATTACGGCGAGCGCAAGCTGGCAGACCTGCTGCGTAACCTATCCGATGTGAACGGCATCGAGTGGATCCGGATGCAGTATGCCTACCCCTCGCAGTTTCCGATGGATGTGTTCGATGTGATGAACGAGCGGGAGAATATCTGTAAGTACATGGACATGCCGCTGCAGCACATTTCGGATAACATGCTGAAGACCATGCGCCGTGGCATTGGCAAGCGCCGCACCATCGAGCTGGTAGACACCATCCGCCAGCGCGTGCCGGACATCGCTTTAAGAACCACCCTGATCTCCGGTCACCCCGGCGAGACAGACCAGGATTTCCAGGAGCTGTACGATTGGGTAGAGGAGACCCGGTTTGACCGCCTGGGTATATTCACCTACTCACACGAGGAGAACACCCATTCGCATACTTTAGAAGACAACGTGCCGGAGGAAGTGAAGCAGGAGCGTGCCGATGCCATTATGGAGCTGCAGCAGGGTATTTCTGTGGAGCTGAACGAGGCAAAGGTAGGCAAGACCTACAAAGTGCTGTTCGACCGGAAAGAGAGTGGCTATTTTGTAGGCCGCACACAGTTCGACTCCCCGGAAGTGGACAACGAAGTGCTGGTGCCAGCCGACAACAATTACGTGCGCCTGGGCGATTTCGCCCAGGTGAAGATCACCGGTTCCTCGGATTTTGATCTGTATGGAGAGGTAGTGCCTTAATCACTTCGCGCCCCTTCTAAAACAAAGCCCTTAGCTGTATACAGCTAAGGGCTTTGTTTTAGAAGGGATTACTTCAGTACATGCTTACTCAGCACACGATACGCCTCGTTGATGTTGTTGCCCTTGCTGAAATCCTGTTTGATGGTGGGCTCACTTTCGCCGGTAAGCCATATTTTAAGCTCAGCGTCCAGGTCTGCGATACCCGCGCTCTCTCTCGAAAATTTTTTGATGCTACTGTAAGGAATACTCTGATAGTCAATCTTGGTGCCCGTAATACCCTGCTTGTTCACTACGATCAGACGCTTGGTAGTAAAAACGAGCATATCCCGTATCAGTTTGTAAGCACGTTCGATGTGCTCATCCTCTATCAGAATTGGTTGAAACTCTTTGGTTATTTTCTCGATAGACACCTCAGACGCGTGCCCCATCATGCCACTTAATAAACCCATAGTATAGTGTTCTTGGTTAGGCATGTTTACGTACAAAAGCAGATAGGTTTGCAGTTTTGACTATATGTGACTGAAAAGGATAGGTTTGAAATAAAGCTAAGAATTGAATTTTGGATGCCGTAGTTGCGGCAGAATACGAAAGCAAGGTATAAACGGAGCTCCTGACACAGGTTGTTACAAGTCCGGATGCGCACCGTTCTCATCATCCAATCTATCCAAAATCCTGAAAATCCTGATCCGGACAAAAAATAAAACCTTTACTTTGTGATGAAGCGGCGATTTGCTGCAACACAATTCGGGCAAAACTGTTAAAAGGGCTATACCCAATGCCCGATATGCTGATGGAAGTATCAACCACGATGAAGATCACCAAAATAGATTATGCCGCAACAGGCGCCTTTTCACAAACTGTAGCCGATTATCTCTCCCGTAACGAAAAGCTAAAGTCATTTTATAACCACTTTCCGAGCCCCGAAGCTTTTGGATCCCAACTAAAAGAGAAAACCTTTGGCACGACGCAACGCCAGACCCTGCACCAGGCCCTGGAACAACAGTACGCCTCCCTGCAGGAGAGGCATCCGGCGGTACAGCAAAACCTGGATCTGCTGAAGGAGCATAACACTTATACCGTTACTACGGGCCACCAGCTCAATATATTTACCGGTCCTTTATACTTTGTCTACAAGATCATCACTGCTATAAATACCTGTAAACAGCTGCGGGCAGCCTACCCCGATCACAATTTTGTGCCGGTTTACTGGATGGCCACCGAAGACCATGACTTTGAGGAGATCAACCATTTCAACCTGTTTGGCAAAGAGCATAGCTGGCAAACGGAGCAGACCGGTGCCGTAGGCAGGTTTTCCACAGATGGGTTGGAGCAGGTGCTGGAGGAGCTGCCGGAAGCCTACCCTGTTTTTGAGGAAGCTTACCGCAAGAGCAAGAACCTGGCCGATGCCACCCGCGCCATCACGCACGCACTTTTCGGGGAGTACGGCTTGATAAGCATAGACGGCGACGACGCCCTGCTGAAGAAGGCCTTTACACCTGTTGTCGCCCGCGAGCTTACAGAGCAGTTCTCTAACAAGCTGGTGGAGAAAGCAAGCGCCGCGCTAGAGCAGCAGGGCTACAAATCGCAGGTGTACGCGCGCGAGATCAACCTGTTTTACCTGAAGGATAGCCTGCGTGAGCGTATCGTGCTGGAGGGGGAAAAGTATATAGTGCTCAACTCCGATATCACATTCAGCAAAAGCGAGATTCTGGAGGAGGCACAGGAGCACCCGGAGCGGTTTAGTCCGAATGTGATCCTGCGGCCGCTGTACCAGGAGATCATACTTCCGAACCTGGCCTACATTGGGGGTGGGGCCGAGGTGGCCTATTGGTTTCAGTTAAAGCAATTGTTCGAGGCATGCCAGGTGCCATTCCCGATACTGATGCTGCGCAACTCTGCCTTGTACATAAACCGGGGCAATGCCAGCCGCATGCATAAATTGGGGCTGCAGCCGGCAGAACTTTTCCAGGACTACCAGGACCTGAAAAAGCAGCTATCGGGCCAGATACACGAAGAGGAGATCAGCCTGGAGGCGCAGCGCAAAACCGTGGCCGCCGCATTTGCCGCGGTGGAGCAGCTGGCCCGGGAAATAGACCCGACGCTGGTGAAAGCCGTCGGGGCCGAGGAGCAGAAGGCGCACAACGCCCTACAGATGCTGGAGAAGAAGCTCTCGAAAGCTCGCGACAGCAAGCACGAGCAAACCTTTAAGCAACTGGAAAACCTGAAAGACAAGCTGTTCCCGAACGGGAGCCTGCAGGAGCGCCACGATAACCTGCTGACCTATAAAACCAACAGCCCCGACTTTATTCCTGCCCTGGTGGATGCCTTCGATCCGTTTGAGCAAAAGTTCACGATTCTGGAGGAGGAGTAATGCACAAGGCAGAGCTACGCAGGCTGATGCTGCAAAAACGGCGTGCATTGCCACCTCAAGAGGTGCAGCAACGGAGCGAACAGATCGCAACGCTTTTTTTTGCTGCATTTCCGCTTACTGCCGGACAAACGGTGCATGTTTTTCTGCCCATCCAAAAGAACAACGAGGTTAACACCTGGCTCATAATTGAAAGACTTCGGAAAGAATGCCCTGAGGTGCGGGTAGCAGTGCCGGTTACGGACGTGGCGCAGAACATACTTACCCACCATCACCTGACGGATGAGGCCATACTCATCGAAAATACATGGGGCATTCCGGAGCCTCAAAACGCCCATATCATTCATGCCCTGGAAGTAGACGTGGTGCTGGTGCCCCTGCTGGCCTTTGATAGGGCAGGGCACCGTGTGGGCTACGGCAAGGGGTTCTATGATCGCTTTCTGGCCGACTGCCGCCCAGATGTGCTCAAGATCGGCCTATCACTAGAGCCGCCGGTAGCAAGTATAGCGGACCCGAATCCGTTTGATGTGCCGCTTAACTACGTTGTTACGCCCCAAGGAGTGTGGCCCCCCGAGCACAGCTGACCCTTTTCGTTTTATTTTGCGCAGGCCTCTTCCAGCCCTTCCTGGATGGTTTCTGTGGCTTCCTGTTGGGTGTCCTCATCCGGCGCAGGAGCCTGCTGCTCATACTTGTTCTGTGGCGAGAAACTAAGCTGGATGTAGATGGGAAAGTGGTCTGAATCAATATCCGGAAGCCTTTTTATGTGTACCAGCTCAAAGTGCTCGGAGTGGAAAACATGATCAAGGGGCCAGCGCAGGAGCGGGTAATTTGCGTTAAACGTGTTGAAAAGCCCCCTGCCTATGCGGGGGTCCAGTAAGTGACTCACCTCCTGGAACAGCTCTGTGGTCCTGGACCAGGCCACATCGTTAAAGTCGCCGGCCACCACTACCGGATACTTAGAGCCGGCAATATCGCGGGCAATCATCACAATTTCGGCGTCTCGTTTTCTGGAGTTAGGGTCCTCGGTGGGCACAGGTGGTTTTGGGTGCACGGCATGCAGCTCCACCCAGGTACCGTTGCGTAGCTGTACAAAGGTCTTGATAGACGGAATGTCGCTGTCGAGCAGATAGTAGACCTTTTTTTGCCGCAGGGGCAGTTGGCTGTACAGGTGCATGCCATAGGTGTTGCTGATCGGTATCTCCACGCGGTAAGGGTACCTTTTCGTAACCGGCTCCATGGCCTGCTGCCACACCGAGTCAGACTCCAGCAGCAGCAGGATGTCTGGGTTTTTGTCCCTGGTCAGGTCAAGCAGTTTCTCGTGGTTCAAGTTTGTCATCAGCACATTAGACACCATAATGCTGAGGTAAGCTTCCTGAGAGCCATCCTGCGGTGCTTGCTTTACCTGCACCGGGGCCAGGAAGGTGTAGGTATAAATATTAAAAGCCTGGTAAACAAAAGCCAGCACCAGGCCACCAATCAACAATTTATCGCGTTTGCGGTGGCGGCTCCCCATCCATAAAAACAGAACCAGGCAGAGCAGCGCGAGCACAAAAAGCTGAATACGCGGGTAGTCAAATACACGCACGTACCATTCCTCAGAGCTAAGGAGCGGCAAGGCGGAGGCAAGTATGGCAAATGTGCCCAGAGCCTGTATGATAACAGTCGCTGCTTTCTTCATTTTTCAGGTAAATATGTACTGCAGCGTGGGTTCAGAAATGGGTGAGCGGTTTAGTTTTACCAGTAAGCGTACGTATTTTCAGGTGTGAAGTTGAAAAGCTAACAGGTTGAACGCAGAAAGTTTCTGCAGGCGTTCAACCACAGCGATTCCTGAATTTTTACTGGAAGGGCTCCTACTTTTTCTGGCCTTTACCCATTGTTTTCAAATGTTGCACGGGGCCGAATTCGGCCTGCTCTATGGTTTTGCCACGCAGGTAAATTTTGCGGAGCTTAACTTCGACAGGGGCCATCGTTTTGGTCATGTCAGAGGCCACCACTTTTACATAAAATGCCTTGGCCTGTACCGCCGCGCCGCGTCCGAAAGCGTGCCGCTGTTCATGCTTGCTGACGGGCAGGCCCGGAATAACCTGGTAGGTAGTGCAAACCACTTCATATTTTGACTGGAACTGCTTTACCACCTCTTTTCCGATTGCCTGAATCGGCTTCAATACTTTTAGTAGTTGTGTCTTCATAAGGGGGAAATTTGGAAGAGTGCTTTTATGCGATGCAAAATAATACAATATCCATAAAATTAAAGTTCAATGGCTAAATAAATGTATCCGTGCAATAGTAATAGTAGAATAGTTATACTTTGACAGGGTAAGCCGTGCTGTCAACGAGGGAGTAGTATGTTATCAGGCAGACAAGAGCCTGATGCCCCGGGTCATCTCGCGTTTTCCCGGAGGGCCGGGTAATGCTTCTACGATAAAGCCTGCGGCCTTCAGGCTTCGTTTAAAAGAGCCTTTGGCGCAATAGGTTACCAGCGCGCCACCAGGGCGTATGGCGTTAAAGAGCTTTACAAACATTTCATCGGACCAGAGCTCGGGCTGCTTTTCCGGGGCGAAAGCATCAAAGTAAACAATGTCATAATAGGCGGCAGGCGAGCAAAACTCCTCCAGCGTTTCATGTATCTTTTGCAGCGTAAAATAAGGGATGATGCTAATTGGCTCGTTCCAGGGGGCCGCGTGCATCTGTTGGAACACATCAAACAACTCGGGGTTTAAAATGGCCTGGTCGAAGCACAGCTGGTCAACCACGTCCTGCTCCAGGGGGAATTTCTCCAGCGTGTCGTACTGAATGAAGGCCTTTTTGGCCAGGGCAAAAGGGAAGGTAAGGATGGCATTCAGGCCTGTGCCAAACCCGACTTCCAGTATTTTTATGTCTTTTTTTAGCTGGAGCACATCTTCCAGCCCGTGCTTTATAAAAACATGCAGCGACTCCTGCAACGCCCCGTGCACCGAGTGATAATGCTCATTTAATTCCGGTACATACAGGGTATTTGATCCGTCTTTGGTCTGGCGTATTTCGAGGTGCATCTTTTTTATGTTACTTTACAAATGTAAGCAATGCAACGAACAGGCTGCAACTAAAAAGTTTTATTGTGCTCATAATTTAACAGGCACAATCGCAGGCCGCAACGCAAGCGAATATCTATCAACAGGAATTACATATCCGGCAACCATGGCAAGAGTAAAAGTAACAATACCGGCGCACGTGCATTTCAAAGCTAGCATTCCGGTACGCATAACGGATCTGAATTACGGCAACCACCTGGGCAACGATGCCCTGCTTTCGATCATGCACGAGGCCCGCATGCAGCTGCTGGGCAAGTATGGCTGGAGCGAGCTGAACCTGGCTGGCGCTGGCATGATCATGGCTGACGTTGCCATAGCCTACAAGGGGGAGGGCTTTTATGGCGACGTGCTGCAAGTGCTGCTGGCTTTTGACGATGTGAACAAATACGGCTTTGATATTACCTACCATATCCTGAACCAGCACGGCAAAGAAATAGCGCGGGCCAAGACGGGCATGCTCTGCTTCGATTATACCGCGCGTAAACTTATGCCCCTGCCGGCAGAAGTAAAGGAGAATTTGAAACTAATGGCTGAGTAATTTTGTAATTTTGAGGTATGAATTTGATCGCAGACATAAACATCATCAATAGGAAGGATATCCGGAAGCTATCGCTGAACGATCTGAAGGCGTGGCTGGTGGAGCAGGGAGAGAAACCGTTTCGGGCCAAGCAGGTGTACGAGTGGCTTTGGAAGCACTCCGCACAGTCGTTTGCCGAGATGAACAACGTAAGCCTGGGCCTGCGCGAGAAACTGGAGCAGCACTTTGCCATTCACGCGGTACAGGTGGCCACCGAGCAGGTAAGCAACGATGGCACCATTAAGTCGGCGTTTAAGCTGCACGACAACAATATTGTAGAAGGCGTGCTGATTCCGCACAACGACCGTAAAACAGCCTGTGTTAGCAGCCAGGTGGGTTGCTCGCTTACCTGCAAGTTCTGCGCCACCGGTTACATGGACCGGGTGCGCAACCTGGATGCCGCCGAGATATACGACCAGGTGGTGCGCATTAACGAGCAAAGTATACGGCAGTACGGCGAAGGCCTGACCAATATCGTATATATGGGCATGGGAGAGCCCATGCTGAACTACGCCAATGTGATGAAAAGTATAGAACGCATTACGGCGCACGACGGCCTGGGCATGGCGGCAAGGCGCATTACGGTGAGTACGGCCGGCATTGCAAAACTGATCAAGAAAATGGCCGATGACGGCGTAAAGGCCAACCTGGCCCTGTCGTTGCATGCCGCCAACGACGAAAAGCGCAACCAGATCATGCCCATCAACGAGACCAACTCGCTGGATGCCATAACGGATGCCTTAAAGCATTACCACGCCATAACCGGCCGCCGGGTAACGTATGAGTACATTGTATTCGATAACTTCAACGATAGCCTGCAGGATGCTGAGGAGCTGCTCCACTTCTCCAAGATCATCCCTTGCAAGATAAACCTGATCGAGTACAACCCCATTGAGAACGCAGATTTTCAGAACACCGACGATGACCGCCTGCAGCGCTTTATTTATTACCTGGCGGACAGGGGTTTGCAGGTGAATGTGCGCCGCAGCCGGGGCAAAGACATTGACGCCGCCTGTGGGCAGCTGGCGGTTAAAGAGAAAACCATAGCATAGCCGCAGAATGGGCAGCTTGTAGCACATTTGAACTGTCCTAAACCAAAGGGGCCTTTACGCTAAAACGTAAAGGCCCCTTTGGCTTAGGACATGTTGGAAGGTTAAAATGCCAGTCGTACTGTAAACCAGCATGCCACCTTATTCTTCTTCAAATCTGCCCTCTGCTGGTGGTCTCCCGGTTTTTTTATCAAACGGATCCTCGTGTACTTCCCGCTCTTCCACAAAAGTGGCGTGTGCTTTCGGGTGGATGCGCTGCCCGAATTTACGGGCGTACTCCTGGGTAAACTCAGCACCATAAAAGATAATAAGGGAGGAGTAGTAGATCCAGACAAGTATGACGATGATGGAACCGGCGGCGCCATAGGCTGAACCCGGATCGCTGGTGCCAATGTACCAACTGATCAGGAATTTGCCTATCGTAAAGAGCAGTGCCGTAACAAAGGCCCCGATCAGGGTATCCTTCCAGCGGATGATCGCATCGGGCAGGTATTTAAAGATCAGCGTAAACAGTAAGGTGATAACCCCCACCGAAACTATAAAATCTATCAGCTTGATCACCCAAACGCCAATACCCGGCAAAAGCTGCGAAAGGTAATCGCTCATGATTGAAACTGCCGCACTCAACACAAACGACACCAGCATGAGCACGGCAATGCTCAGAATGATACCAAATGAGAACACCCGCTCCTGTATCAGGCGCAGCATGCTGTTCTTTGGCTTCACTTTCAGGTTCCAGACCGAGTTTAACGACTGCTGTAGTGTAACAAAGAATGTTGTAGAGGCAAATATCAGCGTTCCGATACCGATCCAAAGGGCAATCCCCCCCGATTGACTCATCTGCGCATTCTGTATGATCTTCTCTATTTCTTCGGCGGCGCTGGGCCCAATGGCTGTGGAAATCTGTTCAGAGAGCTGACCCGAAACAGCCTTTTCCCCGAATACCGCGCCGGCCACCCGAATGATGATGATCAGGAGTGGGGGGATAGAGAAGATGGCGTTGAAAGCAAGAGCCGCAGCAAGGCGCAATGAGTTGTTTTCCATAAACTCGCCGGCCGAGTTTTTAAACAGGGGGAGCGTTTCTTTTAGTGTAAAATCAGCCATAGGCACATATTCAGGTTTAGATGTTTTGATACGGTGGGCTCATGCTTAAAGTTAAAAATTAGGGCAGTTTGCCGACCTCGGTTACATGGTTAAACATTTGTGTACTATTCTTGTGCAGAACTGCGTATATTTAGTTTTACTTGTAAATAAAGACCTATGCGCATGAAAAGATCACCATTGTTGTGCCTGCTGGTGTGGCTGGCATTGCTTCCGTTAGCAGCTGCCTTTGGCCAGGCAACCGCACCGGCCCAAACAGATAAGAAAGCCAGCGAGCTCGCCCAGCGGGTTATGAAAAGTTTGGGCGGGGAAAAAGCATGGAACGATACCCGTTACCTGGCCTGGACCTTTAACAATCAGTACCAGCTGTGGGACAAGCATCAGAACCGCTTCCGTTGGGAGAAGGACAGCCTGGTGGCCATTATCGATACCCAGACCAAAGACGGCAAAGTATACGTGGCCGGTAAGGAGATGGCCCCTTCCGAGGAAAAGCAGAAGATGCTGGAGCGTGCCTATGCACTGTATATCAATAACGCCTATTGGCTGGTGATGCCCTTTAAGCTGCAGGACCCGGGCGTACAGCTGAAGTACATGGGGCAGGATACCACCATGGAGGGCGCAAAAGCCGATGTGCTCCAAATGACCTTCGAGAACGTGGGACTTACGCCGCAGAACAAGTATAAACTATGGGTAGATGCCGATAGAGGCTTAATTACCCAATGGGCTTTTTTTAGAAATTACAACGATGCGGAAGCCGCTTTTACCCGGCGATGGAGCGATTACAAGAACTACGGCGGCATTAAGCTAGCCAGTGACCGCAGCAACCCCCAAAGCGATTTTAAACTGACCGATATTGCCGCTCCAGCCGTAGTTCCGGACGCTGTGTTTAACTGCCCCACCCCAATTAGTAAGTTTTAGAGCAAGGGCTTAATTTTAGTGATCATGTTTTTTTGATGTGTCACCCATCGTGGGCTGCTATACCCAGTATAGCAGCCCACGATGGGTTATAAGGATGTAGCCAGTGTCTAAAATTTAGCAACGGTAGCCGTTAAATTGCCTTTGGCCTTGATAATGGCCTTTATCCCTTCCGGGGTCAGGTAAATGTTATCCGGGGCTAACTCCGTTATATTCCCCTGCAGCAGCACCGAGCCGTTTACCTGCCCTTGCTTATCTAAGGTAGCCTGCAGCATTTTACGGGCATTCTCCAGTTCCCCTTTCACGGGTATGCTTACCTGCTGCTGTATCATGTCGATAAATTTATTTTTGGCTAACCAGCTGGCCGTGCTCAGCAGGCGATCCTTGGTGTCCAGGTCATAATCCACGTCGCGCACCTTGATGGATGCTGTTTCGGCATCGTAGTAAGGGGTGCCGCGCAGGTATATTTTACCCACGATTTTTTTTGTGAAAAGGCCGGCCTTTGTTTTTCCGTTCACATCCAGCATCAGCACCAGCTGCTCGCCTCCCGGGCTGATCGCCGCATCGTTCACTGTTAGCTGGCTTTTGCCATCGTCAAATTTGTAGGTCTGGCTGGCGAGTTGGTCCTGGGCCATTATACTGGCATGCGCATACGGAATGTTGGCTGTCATGCCAATCTGAATGTCGTCGGCTATGCGGCTGTCCACAATCAGCTTTGGCAGGTTTTTGTTGAGCTGCACCTGCGGTTTGCCATTGGTGGTAACCGTAAGGTACGATGTAATGCCAATGCGAGTGTTCAGAGCGCCGTTTTTAGCAAGCAGGGGTGCAATACGCACTTCCTTGGGTACAATGGTGAGCCAGGCATTTAGCGCATCGTCCAGCTTTACCGGTTCCTGCATCAGATGCCAGGCGTCGGTTACATACTGCTTCATGTCCAGGTGGCGCTGCAGCTCTTTGTCCAGTTGCTTCGAGAGCGTAACCATCTGCTTGCGAAGCGCCGGTTCCACAAAACGCGCCAGCCCGATCTTCAAGGGGCCCAGCTGCAGTACAGGCTTGGTATTGCCCCACTCAAAGTCGCCGCTTGTGATCGTGTTTATTCTGTAGTCTTCTGTTAAACCGATCCTGCTCTCTGTCTTAATGACCATGTCAAAAGTGGTGTCCTCGGTTTTATCAATGGTAGGGCAGATCTTGCAGGGGTCCCATTGCCAGCGGCCTTTGGCATAAACGCGCAGCGGGATATGAAAGTATACTTTGTCTTTCTCGGCGCTCATAAGCAGCTTGCCTGCTTTCGTAACAGTCAGGGCAAGGTTATCATCGTTCAGGTTCGTGTCTTTGTACAGCACGCCGCTTACTTCCTCATTCAGCTTTTCTTGCAGGGCTGCGACAGAGATGGAGACAGGCACCGTGATAGATGAAAGCTGCGGGGTATAAGCAGTGGCGCCAGTTGCAAAAGCGGCAGGAGCTGCCGCGTTTACTTTATCGGTGCTGGAGCAGGCTTGCATAATAAGCCCTGCACTGCTAATAATGGCCAGAAAAAGAAGGAGTCGTAGAAAGTTTTTATTCACGTAGTATGCTGATTTTAAAAAGCGGCGCAAGTTAAACACCTTACTTCATTTCAGCCACATCATGCAAGCGCTGTGCCGCAAAATCACAAGGAGTCATATTTTAACCTAACTTTTGCAGCAGCTCTCTGATACCCGCCTCTGATGAGACAATGCCGCAGTCAAACAATTTGCCTTTGCGGTAAGTGGCAAAAAAAGGTGTGCCCGTCATGCTGACCTCTTTACGGGAAACCGGGTTTTCAGCAGCGTTCATGCGCACAAAGGTAATGCTTCGGAAGGCGGGGTCAGCGGCGAATCTGGAGAAAGCGGGGGCCAGGGCTTTGCACAGGGCGCAGGCTTCGTCAACAAATTTTACAATTACTTTTTCCTTTTTAAATATTAGCTGCCTTAGCCCGGTATCGTCAGATTCTGTTATCGTCATAAAGAGTAACTCCTGTGTGTGATGCGCTTCTTATAAGACGATTTCTGAGAGAATTAGTTAAAAAAAGAGGGCACCCCTTGCAGTGGCGCCCTCTTACGGTCAGTTAAGGGATGTGTTTCTTAGTGAGCCAGCGGTTGCGCTACCTTCATCTTCTTCAGGTTCAGGAGCATGTCCGCTGTCATGGCGTCCAGGTCGTAGGCAGGCTTCCAGCCCCAGTCCTGCTGCGCTGCGCTGTCGTCGATGCTTTGCGGCCAGGAGTCGGCTATCTGCTGCCGCGAGTCCGGCTTGTACACGATCTCAAAATCGGGGATATGCTTACGGATGGAGGCCGTGATCTCCTCTGGCGAGAAGCTCATGGCGCTCAGGTTATAGGAGTCACGCACTTTTACCTGCTCAGCCGGGGCATGCACCAAATCAAGCGTGGCTTTAATGGCATCGGGCATGTACATCATGGGCAGGTACGTGTTCTGGCTCAGGAAGCACTCAAACGTTTCGCCCTGCAGGGCTTTGTGGTAAATGTCAACGGCATAATCTGTGGTGCCGCCACCCGGCAGGGCCTTGTACCCGATCAGACCAGGGTAGCGGAGGCTGCGCACATCCAGGCCATACTTCTGGAAATAGTACTCGCACCAGCGCTCACCAGCCTGCTTGCTGATGCCGTAAACGGTGTTTGGGTCCATTACGGTTTGCTGCGGTGTATGCTGGCGCGGCGTGCTCGGGCCAAAAACGGCAATGGAACTAGGCCAGTACACGCGCTCCACCTTCTGCTCCAGGGCAAGGTCCAGCACATTAAACAGGCCGTCCATGTTTAGTCTCCAGGCAAATTTCGGGTTCTTTTCGCCGGTGGCAGAAAGCACGGCGGCCAAATGATAAATCTGCTTGAATTTATACTTAGCGGCTAACGCACCCATTGACCTGGCATCCAGCACATCGATCTTCTCGAACGGGCCTGAATCGCGCAGGTCAGCCTGTTTTGGTGCCGCAATATCCGCCGCTACTACATTCGCCCCTCCATACATGTTGCGCAGCTCCAGGGTAAGTTCAGAGCCAAGCTGCCCGCAGGCGCCTATTACCAAAACGGTGTCGGTTGTGTTTGCCATAGTTGATTGTAAATCTTTGCACAAAGTAACCGAATTCGGGGCAATAGTGAAAACATTACCCGTAAGAAAGGGAACGATCGGTTTAGATGGGAAGGGGCAAAGGCTGAAAAAGCGGGTACCTGCCCGAAGGCCTGCACGCGCTTTTCACTGAACTAACTATTATTCACTAACCTCGCTGCAAAGGTAGGTCGGTTTAACTGGCACTGAAAGCCCCTCTTGCGTATTTAATGATAACATAATACAGGTAATAAGCAGGTAATACCCCAACCGCCATTCTGATACCGTACTGTAACAGAAACAGGTTTTTCTTATCTTTGTAAAGGCAGCCAAACCGGGCAGAGGGTAAACGAGCCATTTGCCACGCTGTACTGGCTATGCACGGTAACAGCGGCAGGCCCTAAAAGAAGCTATGACGTACGAAGAGTACCTTATAAAAAAACGGATAAACAAAGCGGCATTTGCCGCAGGTGACCCGGTGCGCTTTGCTGCTTGGCAGGAAATGTACGCGCTGATGCACCCGAACAGCTTTTTGGTTGCCGTTAAGATGCAGCTGAACAATATTCGCCTGCGGTTTCACCTGGCCGAAGCGGATGTGCCGAAGCCTGCCGTTGCGCAGGCAGCCGCTCGTCCTGCAGCCCGCAGGGCCGTGGCGCCCCAAACGGCAGCCACACCAACTGTTCCACAGGAAACATCGGAGGCCGCTGAAGTTGCCGCTCCAAAGCCAAGGCCGGTCGTGCGGCGTGCGGCTGCCATCCAGAAGCCACCTGTTGCGGATGGTGCTGCTGTGCCGGCAACTGAAGAGGGGCAAGCCGCTCCTGCCAAGCCAAGGCCGGTGATCAGGCGCCCTGTTATTGCAAAGCCCGCAACCGAACAAGCGTCTCCCTCAGCAAGCGAGGAAAAAAAAGTGGATGAAACCGCAGCGCCAGCTGCCGAAAGTATAAAACCGGCCAGGCCGCGGCCAGTCATCAAACGACCCGCGGCTTTGCAGCAGCCAGCCGCACCGCCTGAGACAACGGATGCCGTGAATCCTGAAGAAGTGCCTGCTAAGCCTGCCAGGCCACGCCCGGTTATAAAACGCCCCACCGCGCTGCAAAATCCGCCTGCTGATAGCGAAGCGCGTGCTGCGGAGGTGATGCCGGATGCACCTGTGCCCGCCACCGAAAAGGCGGCAATGGCACCGCGTGCGCGCCCTATCATGAAAAGGCCGGCAGCCTTACAGAAACCGGCAGAAGATGCCGCTGTGCCGGAAACCGCGCCTGCGCCTGCCGCCAACACGGAGATTGCCCCAGAGCCCGAACAGCAGCCAAAGCCACCCAGGCCAAGGCCGGTAATGCGGCGCCCTCCCCCAAAACCGGCAGACGATAACGAAACAAAGCCATAAACTTGTAAACAACCGATAACGATACACCAGACTATGTACGAGACTTTAAAACCAGACTTAGCGCAGCAGCTTGCCGAAATAAAGGAAGCAGGCTTGTATAAACAAGAACGCATCATCACCACGCCCCAGGGCGCTGACATTGACACCACCCAGCAGCCGCATGTGCTTAACTTCTGTGCCAACAACTACCTGGGGCTGTCGGCGCACCCTAAAGTGATAGAGGCGGCCAAAGAGGCCATTGACACACACGGTTACGGCATGAGCTCGGTGCGCTTTATCTGCGGCACCCAGGACATCCACAAAGAGCTGGAGCGTAAGATATCTGAGTTTTTAGGAACAGAGGATACCATACTTTACGCGGCCGCTTTTGATGCCAACGGCGGTGTATTCGAGCCCCTTTTTGATGCTGAGTCGGCCATTATCTCCGATGCCCTGAACCATGCCTCCATTATTGACGGCGTGCGTTTGTGCAAGGCCCAGCGCTTCCGCTATAACCACAACGACATGGCGGACCTGGAGGCGAAACTGCAGGAGTCGCAAAATGCCAAACACCGCATCATTGTAACCGACGGGTCGTTCTCGATGGATGGCACCATTGCCCAGCTGGATAAGATCGTGGCGCTGGCCGAAAAGTATAAAGCCCTGATCATGGTGGATGAGTGCCACAGCTCCGGTTTCCTGGGCAAGACAGGGCGAGGCACACATGAGTACCGCAACGTGATGGGCCAAATCGATATCATTACAGGTACGCTGGGCAAGGCCCTGGGCGGCGCGATGGGCGGATTTACATCGGGTCACAAGGAAGTGATCGATATGCTGCGCCAGCGTTCGCGCCCTTACCTGTTCTCCAATTCGCTGGCTCCTTCCATTGTGGGCGCTTCCATCGCCGTGCTAGACCTGTTGAGCTCAACCACCGAGCTGCGCGATAAGCTGGAGTCGAACACCAGGTACTTCCGCGAGAAAATCACGGAGGCGGGCTTTGACATCAAGCCAGGCGACCACCCCATTGTGCCGGTCATGCTCTACGATGCCCCACTGGCGCAGGAGTTTGCGGCCCGCATGCTGGACAAAGGCATTTATGTGATCGGTTTTTATTACCCGGTAGTGGCAAAAGGCCAGGCGCGCATCCGCGTACAAATATCCGCCGTGCACGACAAAGAGCACCTGGACAAGTGCATCGCCGCCTTTACCGAGGTAGGTAAGGAACTGGGTGTTATCAAGTAAATCTTTCGTTTATATTGGAAAAGCAGAAAGCCACTCTAGTGAAGGAGTGGCTTTTGCTTTTTATCAACTTAAATTTATTGTTATTCGATATATATTGCTTGGCTAATAATTTTATTTAGTACATCTTTACAGAAAATAATTATCAGCTATGGAATCGTTATCTCAAAGCACGACAGTTAAAGTTCTGAACATATTATTTAAGGTGATATGGTATGCTGCTCTTATATTAGTCGCCTATAGTTTTATAAACTTTTGGTATGTGCCGTTAAAAACTTTTGGTGAACAACTGCCTTACATAGAGGGAACTGTTAAAATCTACGAACCAGGTAAAAGCTACCCTACTATAGCAAAAGTAAGCACTATAGCAGATGCTATAGTTAAACCTGGTCTGATTGAAGCGAGCGTGAAAGTAAAACTAGCCAGCTGGGTTGAAATGTTAGAGGTAAATGTGATAATATACCTTTTGCTAATAGCTTTAAACTTACTGCTGGGTTTAGGATTAGTTTACCAACTGCATAAAATTTTCAGTTTGCTTAAATCTGATCTCGTTTTCAATACGGCTATTATCAAAAGGATAAGATATTTAGGATTGATATTGCTATTTGGCCCAGTTACCGGAAACATTTCACGGGTATTGTTCACTTCAATTATAACTGATCACGTTCAGGTTTCTGGCTACCAGATTGATACCAGCGGGCAGCTTAGCTTTGGCGTAAATACACTTTTTGGATTTGTGGTATTGGTTCTGGCTGAAGTGTTTAAGGCAGGGCTGACACTGCAACAAGAGAAAGAGTTAACTATTTAAGATGGGTATAGTAGTAAACTTAGACGTGATGATGGCTAAGCGTAAAATGTCGCTGAACGAATTGTCGGAGCGGGTACAGGTAACACCAGCGAATTTGTCGATATTAAAAACCGGAAAAGCTAAAGCTATTCGCTTTAGTACATTAGAGTCAATTTGTAAAGTACTGGACTGTCAGCCAGGCGATATTCTTGCGTTTGAAATCAGTTAAGACTTTTGAATCGGTCTGACTGGCTTTTTGCTTTCAAACGAATCCTTAATAACTTGACTGCCCACTCTGAAATGCATAGCCCATGAAGCCAAGACTAACAGCTGGACTTATACTTTCCTTATTCCCTGTTTATAGTTTTTTAGCCTGGCTGTATGTGTCTTATACCCGCGGGCAGTTGAGCCAAAGCAATAGCGTAACAAATTACCTGATGTTTTTTCCTGCTTTTATGCGGGATGTGGCGGCTATCAGTAGCTTGAGTATCGTGCTGGCATTCACCTCACTTTTTATAATAGGCAGTACCAACTGGGGCAAGGGCAACAGCAGCCCTGTTAAAACAGTTTATATGGTGCTGGTGGCGCTTGTGCTTTTGTTTAACCTTTGGAGTATCTTATAACGCGCGCCGCTGCTGTTAAAGAATGTTGACCGGTAAATAATGGAGTTATTTGCGAAATATCCTTTTGTGGTGATGCTGGTGCTTGCAAATTACCTTGGCGTGGTTTTCAGTATCTTTCACCTTATTTTCAAAAGCCATTTTACATTAGCGCAACGCCTGAACTGGATGGTGCTGCTCTGGCTAGTGCCGGTAATCGGCCCGATTGCCTATTGGCTTTACTGGAGCAGGAAAAGGGTGTAGAAAGAAATAGTCGGCAAGCCAGTGTTAAACAGTGCTCACAGATTTTTCTGAGGCCGGCGCAACCGGTACAGCCCGCTGATCGGTGTCGAACAGGAACTGGTTGAGTTTCACCCGCAGGTCTGCAGATGAAAGGTTGCGGTGTACCTCGCCGTTGCGCACCAGCGCAATCTGCCCCGTCTCCTCCGACACGACCAACACCACACTGTCCGTGATCTCTGTCAGGCCAATGGCGGCCCGGTGGCGCAGACCCATGGAAGCCGGAATTTCCTGGTTCTCGGAAACCGGCAGTATACAGCGCGCCGCTTTGATGCGGTTAGCCGAAATAATGACCGCGCCATCGTGCAGCGGACTGTTCTTGTTGAAGATGGACACCAGCAGGCGCTTGGAGATGATGGCATCGATCAGGTCGCCGGACTCAGCGTAATATTTAAGCTCGGAGCTTTTTGCAAACACGATCAGGGCACCCGTGTTCTTGCCTGCCAACGATTTAGAGGCTTCGATAAAAGGGGTGAGGCTTAGTTTATCAGACTGCTCGCGCCGCCACGGGAAACCCCGGAAGAAGCGATCGTTGTTGAAGGCGGTAGTTTTACCGATCATTAGCAGGAAACGCCTTATTTCGGGCTGAAACAGGATAATGGCCGCCAGTACACCCACCCCCATAAACTGGCCAAGTATGATGCTGAGCAGTTCCATGCCCGCCGCGCGTACTACCAGGTACAGCAGGTAAATAGAGAGCAGCCCCAGGAAGATCTTCAGTGCCACACTACCCGTCAGGAGTTTGTAGAGTTGGTACAAAAGAACTGTGACGAGCAGAATATCGATGATGTCGAGTAGCTCAATCTCTAAAAAACCAATGCTGAATAGAAATATCAAAGTAATGTTTTCGTATAAAGTTGTATAGTTTGCTTCGTTTCTTTTACGTCGTGCACCCGCAAAATGTCGGCACCCTTGCTTAACGCAATTGTGTTTACGGCTATTGTGCCTGTCAGCGCATCGGCTTGGTTTGTACCCAGCGCTTTATAAACCATGGATTTGCGCGAAAGGCCCGCCAGCATGGGCAGCTCCAAGATACGCAATTCATCCAAATGTTTTAACAGTTCGAAGTTGTGATCAATGGTTTTGGCAAAACCAAAACCCGGATCAAGAATGATATCCTGCACACCTAGCTTTTGTAGCTTGTAAACCTGCGCCTGAAGTTCATCTATTACCTCGGTTACCACATCTGTATACTTAGCCAACGCAGTCATGGTCTGTGGCGTTCCGCGCATGTGCATCAATATGTAAGGTACCTGCAGCCTGGCCACTGTCTCGTGCATTTTCTCATCCAGGTGGCCTCCCGAAATATCGTTGATGATGGCAGCACCTGCCGCCACGGCAGCCTCAGCCACTTCTGCCCTAAACGTGTCGATGGAAAGTATGGCTTCCGGGAAAGCTGCGTGTATGGCCGCAATAGCGGGCACTACACGGTCCAGTTCCTCCTGTAAGGCTACCTCGGCGGCACCTGGCCGGCTGGAGTAGCCGCCAATATCCAGTATGTCGGCTCCGTCGGCCAGCATTTGCCCGGTGCGCTGCAGCACCTGATCCAGGGAGCTCAGCCGGCTGCCAGCGTAGAAAGAATCGGGGGTGACGTTCAGGATGCCCAAGACCTGCGGCGTGTCCAGCGAGAGGATTTTTCCGCGGCAGTTGAGTGTGGTTTTTTTCTTAAAAAGCGTATCTTTCGCTTCCAATGTTGGCATCTGAGTCAATTGTTTTTAAAATTAAAGCTAAAAAGTTGATTAGTCAAACACTCCAGGAATATAATCGGGTAGTTAACCGCTGTAAGGATACCTTTGTAAAGAAAACGAAAGATTACGGTACCGCATGGCGCGTGCTCCGGCTGCCTTCCATCACCGATCAGATCTTTATCAAGGCGCAGCGCATCCGCTCTATCCAGGAAAAAGGAAAACAGCTGGTGGAGGATGATGTCAACGGGGAGTTTGTGGGCATCATCAACTACTGCGTGATCGCTTTAATGCAGTTGAACCTGCCAGCGGATGCACCTTTAAGCCTGTCTGCCGACGATGTGGAGCGTGCGTACACGGATCACACAGAGGAGAATATCAAGCTGCTGAACGCCAAGAATCACGACTACGACGAGGCCTGGCGCGACATGCGCGTGAGCTCCATCACCGATATCATACTCATGAAGCTGTACCGCACCAAGCAGATAGAGGACAACGCGGGACAGACGCTGATCTCGGAGGGTGTGGAAGCCAATTACCGCGACATGATCAACTACGCCGTGTTTGCTTTGATCTTGTCGGGTTTTGCGGAGTAGTTGAAATAGTGTATCCTGCAAAGTGTACTGGTGCCTTAGCCTTACGTGCAGCGGAGTGCCTGATGATGCTGTAAATTATAAATCCATAGAATTTCTCTCTCAAAATAATGAAATACCTAAGCAAATTCTGCTGGCTCTTTGTGGGCGTGCTGTTCATATTTTCGGGCCTGATCAAGATCAACGACCCGGTGGGCACCGCGATAAAGCTGGAGGAATATTTTGAGGTGTTCTCCACAGACATCGCCCCTTTCTTTAAGTCGCTGGAGCCACTGGCGCTCTTCTTCTCTATTTTTCTAAGCGCCCTGGAGATTGTGCTGGGGGTGGCCCTGCTCATCCGCTGGAAACTGAAGGAGGTGCTGATGGCGCTGCTGGTGATGATCGTATTCTTCACCTTCCTCACGTTCTATTCAGCCTACTTTAATAAAGTAACGGACTGCGGCTGTTTTGGCGATGCCATTAAGTTAACTCCCTGGGAGTCTTTCACGAAAGATATCTTGCTGCTGGTGATGATCGTAGTCCTGTTGTTTACGCAGCGCTACCTGAGGCCCTTTGTAAAGCCTGCTACCGGCGCAACTGTTACAGCGCTTACCGCCATACTTTCCGTAGCTATTGGCTGGTATGCCTATGAGCACCTGCCTTACATCGATTTCCGGGCTTACAAGGTAGGAAACAACATTCCGACGCTGATGAAAGCCTCCGCGCCGCTCCGTTATAAGTATATCATGACAAAAGGCGGCGATGAGCAGGAGTTTGAGGAGTACCCGGCCGATGAGAGCTATACGTTTAAAGAAATGGTGGCCATTAACCCGCAGGACGGCCCGAAGATCACTGACTTTAATGTGTGGAACGATCAGGGCGATTTTACGCAGGAAATATTAACAGGCTACAAGCTGCTGATTCTGGTACAGAATGTGGCCAAGGCAGACCGCGATGACCTGCCGGAGATCAGTAAGCTGGCTAAGGCAGCGGAACAGCAGGGCCTGACGCCCCTGGTTATAACCAGTAGCAGTGGGCAGGATTTTGAGGTGTTCAGGCACGAGGCTAACCTGGCGGTTCCATACTTTTACGGCGATGGCACGGTGCTGAAAACGATCATGCGCTCAAACCCGGGCATCCTTTTACTCCGGGATGGCACCGTGAAAGGAAAGTGGCACCACAACGACACGCCAACGATTGAGGAGGTGATGGGAAAACTGGCGGAATGAGGGTCTTTTTAATCGGTATGATGGGAAGCGGCAAATCCACGCTCGGAAAGCAGTTGGCCGCCCTGCTGGGCTACCCTTTCATCGACCTGGACAAATACATAACGCAGCAGGAGCACAAAACGATTGCCAGCATATTTGAGGAAGAGGGCCAGAAGCGGTTCCGTTTTCTGGAGCGGCAGGCGCTGGAACAACTGGTAAAGGATTACGAGCAAGTGGTGATTGCAACGGGTGGGGGCACGCCTTGTTACTTTGATACCATGGATCTTTTAAACAGGCTGGGGAAGAATATTTACCTGGATGTGCCCGTTGAAGAATTATTCAGAAGGCTACAAGCGTGTGATCCGGAGGAGAGGCCGCTGCTGGCCGGGAAGCACGAAGCGGAAGTTAAATCTTTTCTAGCCAAAACGTTAACCGATAGAATACAATATTACGAGCAGGCACACCTCAGGATAAGCGGCAGAGAAATAACCGCTGCGCAACTAAAACACTTGCTAAACCATAACCAAAGCGGCTCGTT
Organism: Pontibacter sp. GD13; assembly: GCF_058216355.1. Classification (NCBI taxonomy): domain Bacteria; kingdom Pseudomonadati; phylum Bacteroidota; class Cytophagia; order Cytophagales; family Hymenobacteraceae; genus Pontibacter; species Pontibacter sp. GD13. The sequence goes on along the minus strand of NZ_JBYZMQ010000006.1, from coordinate 155,467 downwards.
ATAGTTGTATACATGTTGTTGGAACCTAAAGCACCAGATAAAAAATCAAGTAGTTTTACCAAGAAACGAATACAGCAAGATTCGACTATGAAACCTAATCACAAAGGCCGTGCACAGCTTTTCCAGAACCCGATTCTGGAGAAGATGACCAGAACCCACATTGCCCTTCCTATTTCTATTTTCCTGATCATTGCCATAGGGTTGATATACTATGGTCTGGCTTACAGCTTTATTAATGTGCTGGATGCGGTTGGCTTCTTTTTTATCGGGTGGCTTATTTTTACGCTGCTGGAATACCTGGCGCACCGCTACATTTTCCATATGGATACCAGCACGCACACCCGGGAACGATTACAGTACCTATTCCACGGAAACCATCACGAGTACCCTAAGGATAAGAAGCGGTTGGCAATGCCACCGGTGGTAAGCATCCTGTATGCCTCTGCTTTCTTCTTTTTCTTTAAGCTGTTTTTCGGACAGTTTGTGTTTGGGGTGGTTGCGGGTATGCTCTTTGGTTATGCCCTGTATTTATTTGTGCACTATGCCGTACATGCGTATGCACCTCCTAAAAACTTTCTGAAACAGCTGTGGATACACCATAGCATCCACCATTACAAAGACCCTACGGTAGCTTACGGGGTGTCGTCGCCGCTCTGGGACCATGTGCTGGGCACCATGCCGAAGCGGGGGAAATAGTTGTTGATAACACAGCATAAAAAAAGGAGCCAATCGGCTCCTTTTTCATTTTCTTCTATCGTCTCAGCTTTCGAAACAGCCAGGTTATCAGCAGCACCACCACTACAATAATGATAATGGCTGTCCACATACCGGCCTCAAAAACATCTCCGATAAACTCACAACTGCTCAGCGTTAGTGTCAGCAGCACAAGCAGGGTCATTAAATAGGCTCTTATGTTCTTCATATTTTTTTGCTTTAGAATGGATGCAGGTAAGCAGGCTGGTTGTTTAATTGTGCTGCGCACCTAACATATGATAATATTACCATATTGTTATTACTGTTTTTATACTGAAAAGGTTAAGGACCGGTAGCAGCAGTTGGTTATTTTATAGACTACAAACCTTACCCATGCATGGTATACGAGACTTTTACGCAGAAGTGCGACCATTGGAAGTTGCGCATAGCAGACGGGAAAAGTGAAAGGAGATATGTTATGACTCGCTTACTCCCGATTGGTATAACAACGGGCAACCTTTATTTTGATGTGAAGGGCACAATGCTCGGTTTTGAATAAGCGGACTGAATCCTGTATCTTTAAAAGTAAGTGAGACTTTAAGAAGAAAATACGTGTAATGCCCATGTCTGAAAATGTTGTCCGAATAATTGCAGAAGACCAGTTTTATCGGGTAGAGCTGCATGACAATCTAAGCTTGATCTACGTGCTCTGGAAGTGCCACCTGGAAGGGGAGATACTGAAAGAGAGGTTTCAGGCTTTGCTCAACATCATTGAGGAGCATAAGCCGCTGCGCTGGTTAGGCAACGCCAACGCAACACACTACATTACCCTGCAGGATGCACGCTGGCTATTGGCTGCCTTCATGCCCTTGCTGGTCGCCTCGTCGGTGAGGCGGTATGCACGGGTAGAGTCGGTTAAAAGTTTGATGATGCTGGATTCTATGCATCTCCAAGACAAAATCAATCAGCTGCCCTGCGAAGCGCATGAACGGTTTGAATTTCAGTTTTTTGCTGATGAGAAACAGGCGCTTGCCTGGCTGACGGCTTAATTTCGTGTTGATGCGCCCAGTTAGCATGGCAGTTATGCTTAGTCTCAGCATAAGTCTTTTCGCGCTTACCGGCAAACAAAAAAGCCACTTAACGATTTGACTCGTAAGTGGCTGATTTTAAAGCTCCCCCTCCTGGGCTCGAACCAGGGACCCCATGATTAACAGTCGTAATATGGGTGAAATCGTTAGAATGCGTTTCCTAATAAAAACCCCTTATTCATGCTAAATTACGGGTTTTTGGTGATAGCTAGTAATAGGTGTAAATAAATATTTATTCGATCCGTATGCAAACTGTATGCAAATGCATAAATTGGGGCCATAAATTAAGCATCTATGATTAAGCCTCATATCAGCATCTATTTAGACACCAGGAGAGCAAAAGCCAACAGCTTATACCCTGTAAAGCTCAGGGTGTTTATAAGCAATGGTAAGCAGCGTACGCAGAAGCTTTACCCACTCGGTATGGATTTGACTGCAGAAGCTTTTGAGCGCTCTTATAATGCAACAAAGCCCAGAAAAGAAGATAAGGATTTGAAGCTAAAGCTTTTGGCAAAAGAACAGTTAGCCGTTGAGGTAGCAGACGGTTTAAATGTGTTTACATTTGAGAGGTTTGAGCGAGAATTATTCAGGGAGAAGCAGTCGGGCAATGATGCTGCATATCACTATAAAGAGTATATAAAAGGCCTGCAAAAGCAGGGGAAAGTTTCCACAGCATCAAATTATGACCAGAGTTTAAAGAGTCTATTAGAATTTACTAATTCTAAAGGCAAGGGGAATGCAACAAGTTTGTTTTTTAACATCATTACGGTTGACTTCCTGCACCGTTACGAACGCTGGATGTTGGGAAAGGAGAAGAGCCGTACAACAGTGGGTATTTACTTACGGCCATTAAGGGCAATTTTTAACAATGCCATAGAAGCCGGCGACATTCACAAAGATATATACCCATTCGGGAAGCGAAAATACCAGATACCTGCAGGGCGAAATGTAAAGAAAGCATTTGACAAGAGTCAACTAAGCACGCTTTTTAAATTTGAAACTAACATACCAGAGCAAATAAAGGCGCGGGATTTCTGGTTTTTCAGCTATGCCTGCAATGGAATGAACATTAAAGATATTGCTAATTTAAAGTATAGCAGCCTCCAAGGCGACAGCCTGACGTTCAGTAGAGCTAAGACGATAGACACAACGAAAGCTAATCACAAGCCTATTGTAGTAGCCTTGTCTGACTTTCCAATATCTATAATAGAGAAGTACGGCAATGTTGACAAAAGCCCAAGTAATTATATATTCCCGATCCTAAGAAAAGGAATGAACCCGGAAGAGCAGAGCAAAACCGTAAAGAATTTTACTCGCTACATCAATCAGCACATTAAGAATCTAGCAAAGGCGGCAAAGCTACCGGAGGACATATCTACATACTACGCGCGTCATTCTTTCGCCACTAATGCTATACGTAATGGGGCAAGCCTGGAAATGATACAGGAGAGCCTAGGACACAACGACCTAAAAACTACTCTTAACTACTGGGGAGGATTTGAGGAGAATGTAAAGCGCGAAATTGCAGATAAATTGATGGAGTTTTAAAAGTTGTGCTATGAATTATGACGGACTTCCACCAGAGGATCTGGCTGCATTATATTTCAATAAGCCTGAAGAGCGAAAGCTGATAGAAGAGTATGTATTAGGCTTGGGCGGATATTTACAAGGTTACTTTAAACACTTACTACAAGAGCCGGACCCGCTGCCATTCCAAAGCTTTGCAGCACATAATATTTCATCACCTAAGAGAGACGGGCATATTTTATGGTCCGACTTACACAGCTTCGATAGTTTAGTATGGCATTACCAGCAACAGAAGTTCGATTTACAAAACAATAATACTGCCCCTAACTTGCAATTGTTTATAGACAGGGAGATTATGAGAGCAGCGGGGAGGCGTGATGATCTTCTACAAAGCTTTAACAGCTCAAGCAACGTGAGCGACGATGACAAGTACAGCCTTTATATAAGTGTGCAAGAACAGTTCATTACCTATTTAGAAGGGGAGAAGAAATCCGCCTGTACACATCCTTTATCGGGAGTGGGCAAAGTTCGGGAGCTGTCTAATCCCTTGAAACCTACTCAAAGAGCTATAGCTTTATATTGCTATTATTTACAGGATGTAGGCGATATGGAGGCCTTTGAAAATATGGAGGGAGGCAAAGAAGCGGCCCTTAAAAGAATTGCGGCAGAACATGGATTTATCTCTAGTAACAGCTGGAAAGCTCTGCAGCAACACTACAATACTATCATTCAACCCAGGACAGGGGCATTAGAGCGAACAGATCCCAACCACATTAATAATCTCAGAATCGCTATAGCTATGTTAAAATCACATCCTAATGCTGTTGCTAAAGCTAACAGGGAGTATGACACAGCAATACTGAATAGATAAGCATATTACGTAACCCCTTACCCCTCCTTACCCCTTTTGCAGGGTGCTTACTTTGTCTCAACAACATTTAACCACTTGAGACAATGGTAAATCCTTTTGAAACGATTGATGCCAGGCTGAGCAATATTGAGGCTCTTTTGCTAGACTTATTTAGCACTAGGTTTAACAAAGGCCCTCATAATACCGCCACCGAGAAACTAATGACGGTAAACGAAGCCGCCGGACTCTTGTCATTGGCAGTGCCTACAATATACGCTCTAGTTCAACGCCGCGAAATTCCCCACAGCAGAAGGGGTAAACGCCTCTACTTTTCCAAATCGGAACTCACAGAATGGGTGCAGGCCGGCAGAATTAAAACAGCATGCGAAATAGTAGCAGAAGCTGAGGCCGAATTAGCTGCAGCAGGAAGGAGGCGTAAGTGATGCTTAGGCACCTAATCTTTTATGAGTTAACCGATAAAGGAGTTATCCGGGCCAACCACTCAGCAGTAAAACAGCAACTGATGTTTGAGGTTGCTTATCTGTATGGAGCGGGTAAGCTGACCGTTGCGGCTAATATGCCAGAAAAAGCCCCCGCAACACATACCCGCACAACTTAAGATGCAATAATAGAAAAGCCGTGCTTTGTGGATATTGCACGGCTTTTATGCTATTCAAGATTGAAACCTTATGAGCAAAGATACTAAAAGTATTGGTGAAATCCCTATTCTTTCGGAACAAATAAAGGCCCTGCTAGCGGACCGGTTAGGCGAAAATATATCTAAAAGATTCACAGCTATCCCGCAATGCCTTATACCTTTCTACGGGAGCGCCAACGTGGCACTTTTCATAACACAGCTCGCATACCTACAAGGCACAAGCATGCACTACAGCAAGTGGGTGCCTAAAGATTATGCCGATTGGGAAAAAATAACGGGCATAAAGAAAAAGGCGCTTGCAAAAATAATAAAGGAGTTGGAGTACGTAGAGAGCGGGCAGTACTGGGCGGGCAAAGGGAATGAAGCGAGGAAGATACTGCATACCCGAATCAAAGAAGATGTGTATTTCCAGGTGCTCGATAGTTTCTTGTCTAATCTAAAGCATCAAAACGACCTTTTAGAAGCCATGTAACGTGTCGAAACGATGCGCCTACATAATAAGAGTATTATAAGATAACTATAGGGAAAGATGTTATCTCTTACTCGCCCTATTGTAAAGCAAAAACCCAATGACGAAAGAATACATAGAACAGATAAAGAAAATCAACCTTGCCGAGTTTGTGCAGTGTTTCGGGTATGAGCTAAACAAAGAGAGCAGCAGCCGCAGAAGCCCCGTTATGAAGCACCATCTTACAGACTATACTTTGATCATCAAAGAGCAGCCAGGAAGCGGGCATTATACTTTCTTTGAATCCGGAGGGGCAGCTAAGGGCACTATCATTGATTTTCTGCTATGGCAAGAAATAGAATATCGTAAAATACCTGAAACTATTTCAGAGTATGGGCAAGGCAAAATAAAGCCTTCTAAGCGCATCAGAGTTGCAGGGAGTGGAGCTACGCCAGTTCATAGTAAATCTTTTAGCATGGCTCCTTATTATGATGCCAAAACAGCAAGGCTAGAGCAACGCGGCATAAGTGCATTTATCTTTAATCATCCACTATTTAAAGATCGTATAGGGGCAGACAACAAAGGTGTTACTTGCTTCCCTATGTATAATGCTAAGGGCATGTGCGGGATTCAGAGAGCCACCGGCCGAATAGTTTCAGGATCAATACGCGGATTATGGGCATCCACTCGTCCGGATGTTTGCGGAATAGCAGGAAGCTATAAAATCTTCATTACTGAGAGCCCAATAGATAATCTTTCTTACGAACAGATGCACGGGGGCAACAACTTTCATTTAGCAACCATCGGCAACCCAACAGCAGCCCAGTTAGAAACAATTAGGTTTATTGCCGAAACAACTAAAACCCCTGTGCTTCTTGGATTCGACAATGATGTAAAAGGAGAACAGTTTGCAGCACAAGTAGAGGAATTATTAAAAGGTTTAGTGTCAACTGAACGAGTAAGGCCAACGCTTAAAGACTGGAATGACGATCTAAAAGCAAAGCACGAGCAGTACTGAAGGGATGAGGCTATTAGAGCCGTTCTGACGCATTATCTAATCTTAATGTATGATTGCCTCACAAAAAGGAGAACGTACAAGGATACAATTTTTATTTGCGAACCAGGGGTGCTACAAGCACATCACTACACTCCGCAAAAATAATTTTTGAGAGACACACGTAAATGAAACAACCACATACACACCATGTGCAGTAGTTAAATAGAAAGCATGTCTAAGGTAGTTTATCGATACATATTCTGAAAAGGGGCTTTTTTAGCTTAAATAAATTATAAACAGGCGTGTTACAATTAGCGAAAGCAGTACAAAGTCTGAATATTTCTGATGTTTTCAGGCAGTAACTTAGTGTTACAATGTAATACATGAGCCTAATAACATGAGAGTAAGAAAACTAAATGATGCAGATACGCTAGAGATTTTGTCAATAGGGTATAGGATGCAGCGAGTACTTAGCAAGGAGTACAGTTTGCACCCGTTGGAAGCGGCAGTTATTACCTTGATAGGAAGCTATAGTAACAGGCCGTCTGAGGAAATTTTAAGTTTATCCGTTCCGGAGATCACCACACTCCTAGCCTATAGCAGGGGAAACCGAGAGAAGATATATTACGCAACAAACGGCCTTTGCGAAGGTGATACACCTTATCTAAAGAAACACTATGACAAAGTTGTACGAGGTAAGAAAGTAGCGACTTATTCTCTTACTGCTAAAGGCGTTGAGATAGTGAAAGCTGCAGTTAGCCTATCAAAGGTTTTCAGGTACGAGATAGCCCAGGTAGCAACAGCCTAATTTAAAAATGGTGAGCAGCACATAAGGGTACATCTATCTATAAAATGGGTGGGGGTATAAAGCGCAAAAGGAAAGCACCTGCACTTTACTGGGTGCCTGACCAGATTAGCAGCACTATCTATTTTTGTGCTCCCCTTATTTGCTTAGCTACTCCCACACTAATAACCTACACCACACCCTGAATACCTTACACCCTATGCTCTATGCCTGATACAACTATTTAATGTAGATGATGAGGCGCAAGGAAAACAACAGTTACAACCACAACACAGACTTAACTTAACCACTATGTTCCCATTCTTAGCGGCTGCGGCTGCAGTTCCAGCCCTGTATCAGACGATCACAGGCATAAAGCAGGATAGACTAGCAAGAAAGCTAAACCCTGTCAGACCGACTTATACCATACCTGGCGCAGTCAATGAATCCGTTGACATGGCACGTCAATCAGCTAACGCGGCTATGCCCGGATATGGCACGGCACAGAACAACCTGCATGCAAGTACAGCAGGAGCGGTGCGCGCAGCACAACTGGCAGGATCTGGTAACAATGCACTAGCAACGATAGCAGCAGCACAAGGTAATGAGGCTAACGCTATGAATAACCTGCAGGCACAGAACACGCACTTTCTGTTCGGGCAGCGCCAGAGCCTCATGCAGTCCCTTATGAATAAGGCACAATACGAAGACAAGGCATTCGATTATAACCAGCGACAAAAGTATGATGAGGAAGCAGCAGCTAAAGCCGCACTGATGGAAGGCAGCAAGCACAACATAAACAACGGTATATCCGGACTGAGCAGTGTAGCTATAACAGCTTTTGACAAGCCTCAGAAACCACTGCCAAGTATACCAGGCTTTGACTTTCTAAAGTTCCTGCAGCAACAGCCAGTAGGAACAGGATCATACAATGATGCATCTAACTACGGGAGGCAATTTTCCAGTTATTCTTAATAGTAATAGCTTGTTTTTTTGCCTGCTTATGCTGTATTTACGGGCTCCTAAACAGTTAGTATGTACAGCAATTCCAACAAGAGAATAACAATAAGCCGTTACCTATGGAGGCAGAAGGGGAAACCCCTGCACGGCCCTAACTGGCCGAGGACTCCTGCGGGTAACGGTGTTTTATTTTACCTAAACCTAAACAGTTAGAGCATGCAAAACACACAAGAAAAGAAAGCAGTTTTCCAAATGCGCACAGCACCTGCAGGCAATTTTGATGCTAGTTATTTATTAGAGCATCTTGAAAGTTCCTCACCTGTAGATATAGCTGTACAGCTAGATACAGTTATAAGTGAACTCACAACGATGATCCTTGATAGCGGTGAATCCCATGCTGATTTAATTGACCCATTGCACCACCTTCGCATGATTCGCAACAGTATTTTATCAGGGGCAGGTGTGATAAACTTTAAGTAAGCACTACTCAACCCCCTAAAGCACAACGGCATATCTTAACCAGGTGTGCCGTTTTACTTTTTGCTTTTTAAATTCATTTCATAGAGAGTATAGTCTATATACCAACCACTATTTTGTTTCTCTTCATCCTTTATATTTAGTTCAGTTGATGCCCCTATTTTGTTAGCACATAAGCTAAACGCCCTAAAGAAAGAACGCTCGCTTTTAGTCAAATGAGTACCAGCTATTTTAAACGCTTTTCTTGTCTGGGCAAGCTGCAGCAAAAAGTTAGAAATAAAACCGACTACTAAGGCTGCGAATGCATAAAAGATACCTAGCCCTCCAACTGTAAAATAACCATAGATTATAAATACGAGATAAAGAGCCGATTCATTTACATATTTACTAGCCAATAAAAGCAACTTTGGGCCAATATGTAGAGCTAATGCCGCACCAATGGTATTAAACAAAATGCTTAATATGAATACTGCTATAGCAAGTTGCGTGTAAGTTAAAGGTAAACTGAAGCAAACAGAAATAGATATTAACAGGATCAGTGTTTCTATTACTTCAATACCCTCCACCATTCTGAGTACTTCCGCTGGTCTATATTTCTCCCGAAGTCTCCCCATATAAGTAAAAGCATGCTCAGGCTCAAGTCTAATTTTTAACCCATTTGGCGTGTAGATTGGCATTGTTTTTTTCTTTTATAATTGATTTATTCTTAGAGCACCTATATTAAGTAAAATATATATTTTTTTATATAGGTCTGAGAAATATTTGTCTATATTTCTTATAAAATGAATCAATGAGATAAAACGGTTATTTAAGGTATGAATGCAAATTATGCTATTGGTGCTACGCAAGAGCTATGAATTATATTTCGTATTACAAGAAATATAACCCAAGAAAAGATAAAAGGAAGTAGCTGCAAGACTGGCGAAAATGGCAAGGTTGAGATAGTGGTGATAAATCTTTCAAGCCTCTTTATATGCAAATTGTATGCAAATAAAAAAAGCCACTTAACGATTTGACTCGTAAGTGGCTGATTTTAAAGCTCCCCCTCCTGGGCTCGAACCAGGGACCCCATGATTAACAGTCATGTGCTCTAACCAACTGAGCTAAGGAGGAATTTTTAGAAGATACCAGCGACTTTCCCGCTGATTGATGGTGCAATATTACGGCAGTTTTACTTACCACGCAAGAGGGCCCCGAAAAAAATATTGCACAAAATTATAAGCTCCTGTAAATCAAACAGAAATTCTTCAGTTAGAAATATACAGTAAGGAGCCGGAAAGCGCTGTTTTGTATTGCTTCAGGCCATAAGCGGCTGGCCCCGACATTACCGCGCCCTGGAAGCTGAACTGCGATCCGCAGCATTTATCTATGATAAAAAGGTTCGACTGATCTACCTCTACCTGTGCGCAGGCCGCTGTGGGGTCGTAGGGGCAGGCGCGCTCAAAGGCATAGTACAGGCTGGCGCTCTGGCGTACTATTAGCAGCCCTTTATAGCCCCCGGGCAGGTAAACGTACCCTCCATCCCTTCGAAGCTCAGGGAATTGCAGGCTGCTCACGTTTATCTGTTCACTTACCGGCACATCGGGTATGGCTGGGCCGTTATAGCTGTTTTTGCAGGCGCTAAGCAGGAGTAAAACAGCCAGAAAGGGCCACAGTCTACTCATAAGAGTAAAAGCCCCTGCCTGTTTTGCGCCCGTGGTGCCCGGCATCCACTTTCTGCTGCTGTATCCGGCTTGGTCTGAATTTGGAATCATAATGGAAGGCCTCGAACATGGAGGTGGTTACCGCATAATTAGTATCAACACCTATCAGGTCCATGAGTTCAAAGGGGCCCATTTTAAAGCCGCTTGCATGCATTAACTGATCGATGGTTGCCACGTCTGCCACGCCCTCTTCCAGTAGCTTTAAACCCTCCACATAGAAATGGCGCGCTACACGGTTAACGATGAAACCGGGGGAATCTTTTGCCATCACCGCGGTTTTTCCTAGCTTTTCAGCCAGCAGCTTTACAGTTTCAGCAGTTTCCGGTGATGTGGCAGCTCCAGATATCACTTCTACCAGCTTCATGATGTGGGCAGGATTAAAGAAGTGCATGCCAACCACACGTTCCGGGTTAGGCACGGAAGCCGCAATCTGGGTAATAGGGATAGACGAAGTGTTGGAGGCAAGTATGGTGTCGGGCGTATTGATGTCGGCAAGCTCTCTAAAGACGCTTTTTTTAACTTCTAAACGCTCCACAATAGCTTCGATGATAACATCGCAACTCAACTGCAGGGTTTCTCCTGTAAAAGAAAGATTGTCCAAAGCAGTTTGTTTGTCGGCCTCTGTAAGCTTGCCACGCTCAATGCCCTTTGTCAGGTTTTGGGCGATGGTTTGCTTAGCTTTCTCCAGTACCTTGTCATTGATATCGAAAAGGATAGTTTTGTACCCCGCCTGGGCACAGATCTGGGCAATGCCCTGCCCCATGGTGCCGGCCCCTACCACGCCAATCGTCTTAATGTCCTCTAACTTCATAGCTTTAACGGTTCCTTATAAAAGAGAAGAGTGAATGCCTGGCTATACTTGTACGGCGAAACACTCACGCATCCTATTTCTCATTTATCCAAATTAAATAACCCCCTCAAACTGGCGCAGGAATCGCACATCGTTTTCAGTGAAAAGGCGCAGATCTTTTATCTGGTATTTTAGCATAGAGATACGTTCTATACCCATACCAAAGGCAAAGCCTGAGTATACTTCCGGATCGATGCCGCTGCTCTGTAGCACGGCGGGGTCTACCATGCCGGAGCCCCCGATCTCTACCCAACCACTACCCTTGCAAATGTTGCAGCCTTCGCCTTTGCAGATGAAGCAGGTAATGTCTATCTCGGCGCTGGGCTCGGTAAAAGGGAAGAACGAAGGCCGGAAACGGATCTCGGTGCCCTGGCCAAACATCTCCTTGGCAAAGTAGTAAAGCGTTTCTTTCAGGTCTTTAAAACTAACGCCTTTGTTCACGTACAGGCCCTCCACCTGGTGGAAAACCATGTGCGCCCGCGCCGAAATGGCCTCGTTGCGGTACACGCGGCCCGGCATAATGCTGCGCAGTGGTGGCTGGTTATTCTCCATCAGGCGCACCTGCACCGTAGAGGTATGGGTGCGCAGCAGTTTATCCCTGTCCTCGCTCAGGAAAAAGGTGTCCTGCATCTCGCGGGCCGGATGGTTCTCAGGGAAGTTAAGAGCAGAAAAATTGTGCCAGTCGTTCTCCATCTCCGGCCCTTCGGCCACGTTAAAGCCAATGCGCTCAAAAATACGCACGATCTCGCGGCGCACCAGGGATAAGGGGTGCCGGGTACCAAGCGTGTTCGGCACTGGGGGCAGGCTAAAGTCAAAACCGGAGTCCTCTGTTGCGGTTGAGGCGCTTTGCAGTTGCTCCTGGGCCAGGTCGAAGCGCTCCTGTGCGCGGGTCTTCAGGGTGTTCAGCTGCTGCCCCACCTCGCGGCGCTGCTCGGCTGCCACATCCTTCAGGTTATTAAACAGGTCGGCTATGCGGCCTTTCCGGCCAATAAAAGCAATACGAAACTCCTCCAGCTCAGCAGCAGTGGTAAGCTGGGTCGCTTCTATCGCTTGTGCTACACGTTGTATGTTCTCCACCATCATACACAAAGATAATAATTTGGCGGTTTTCATCCTCATTTCTACAGTAACAGTTCATCCGGGCAATAAGGGGCAGCGCGTACAGCCCCGCTATCACATAGCGTTAAAGCTATATAGTTTGTATGTTTACCGACGCAACCCCCGCCTTTACCGACTTCTTGGCGGGGGTTGCCTATTTACAATGGACCGGCGCAGCGTTTTGGAGTACATTTGAATCGAAACTTAAACATAACACACTATGGATAACAAGGATTTTAACCCAGGCAATAACTACCGTGACCGTTGGGACAACCCGCGCGGCGGCAACACCGGTAAAGTAATGGCAGGCTTGCTGCTGATCCTGATCGGGGTGGTGATACTGGCTGCCAAACTCCACTATTTCTTTTTGCCCTCCTGGCTTTTCTCCTGGCAGGTATTTTTAATCGTGCTGGGCCTGTTTATCGGTTTCCGTCATAACTTCCGGAAAAGCGCATGGCTGGTGTTGGTCATTATTGGCACGGTCTTCCTAGTCAACGACCTGGTCACCGGTTTTAACCTCAAGTTGTATTTTTGGCCGATCATGCTGATCGGCATCGGATTATGGGTGATCCTCAAGCCAAAAGGCCGCTACTCCAGGCACATAGCAAGGCCACAGGCACCTACCAATGCCAGCAGCGCCATACCAGACCAGGATGGAGGGCATAGCGTGTTTGGCAATGACGCCTCGACAGAGGATTATGTAGACGCCACCGCCATATTCGGGGGAGTTAAGAAAAATATCATCTCCAAGAATTTCAGGGGCGGCGAAGTGGTGAGTGTGTTCGGAGGCACAGAGCTCAACCTGAGCCAGGCCGATCTGCAGCAGCCCGCCGTGCTGGATGCAACGCAGATATTCGGGGGCACCACGCTGGTGATACCTGCCAATTGGGAAGTAAAATCCGAAGCCGTGGCTATATTGGGCGGCATGGATGACAAGCGCCCGATCTTGCCCGGCGGCTACGATCCGAATAAAGTGCTGATCATAAAAGGCACCTCACTTTTCGGCGGACTTCAGATCAAGAGCTACTAATTTATACTTGAAGGCGCATGTCTGCACAACGCATCATATTGGCTTATTTGGGCTGGGCGCTGCTCTGGGCCACTGTACAGACCCTGTTGCTGTGGTCGGGTGGGGTGCCTGTGCAACAAGCCGTGGTGGATGCGCTTTTCACCAACCTGCTGCTGGTTGTGGGCGGCTATGCCATGGGGATTGGGTTGCGGTACTATCAGCCTAACATAAAACAGGGCGCCTTTTTACTGGGCTGGAGCCTGGGCATGGCGGGCATTTGTGTGCTGATGTTGAACGGGGTGCTTACCTGGGTCTTTAAAGCAGAGGCCGGATACCTGACCTTTGTGGAGGCTACCTTGCCGGTGCGCATTGCGTTTGCCTGGCTCATGGTGCTCCTCATGGTGCTCCTGAACTGGCTGTGGTTCTATACCCGCAACCGGCAGCAGGACGAAGACCGAAAGAAAACAACGGAAAACCTGGTGCGGGAGGCAGAGCTTTATAACCTTCGGCAACAGCTGCAGCCGCACTTTCTGTTCAACAGCCTTAATTCAATCAGTGCGCTGGTAGGGGGCAGGCCGGAGCAAGCCAGAACGATGATCCACCAGTTATCCGATTTTCTGAGGGGTACGCTCCGCAACGATAACCAGCAGTTGGTTGCGCTGGAGGACGAGCTGCAGCACCTGGAGCTATACCTGGAAATTGAGAAAGTGCGCTTCGGGCACCGGCTGCAAACGGCCATACACGTGCAGGACGAGGCACTGAACATGCGCCTGCCCGCTTTGCTGTTGCAGCCTGTGGTGGAGAACGCTATAAAATTTGGCCTTTACGGCACCATGGGCGAAACCCGGATATGCTTGCACATAACGGCCAATGCGCAATTACTGCAGCTGCAGGTGCAGAACCCTTACGATCCGGACACAGTGGAGGCCAGCCGGGGCACCGGTTTCGGCCTGAGCTCCGTAAAGCGCCGGCTTTACCTGCTGTATGCGCGCCATGATCTGCTAAACACGCAGCAGCAGGACGGAATATTTACCGCAACCATCAAAATACCACAAAACTATGCATAAGTGCCTGATTATTGATGATGAGCCCCTGGCCAGGGGCATCGTGGCTGAATACCTGCAAAGCCACCCGGAAATGGAGGTAGTGCAGGAGTGCGGCGACGGTTTTGAAGGCGTAAAGGCCATCATGCAACACCAGCCCGACCTGGTTTTCCTGGACATCCAAATGCCGAAGATCAATGGGTTTGAGATGCTGGAACTGGTGGAGCATGCCCCTTCCGTTATCTTTACAACCGCCTTCGATGCGTATGCCATCAAGGCCTTCGAGGCAAATGCAGTGGATTACCTGCTTAAACCATTCAGCAAAGCCCGTTTCGACGCCGCTTTACAGAAGTGGCAGGAGCAGAGGAAAAACCTTGCGCCTGCGGGCCAACTGCAACAGCTAGAGGCCACGCCTGGGAAGCAACCGGAAGAGCAGTTGCGCATCGTGGTGAAAGTAGGCAACAATATCCGGATCATACCCATATCGGAGGTACTCTACCTGGAAGCCTGCGACGACTACGTGAAAGTAAAGACGCGCGAGGGCACCTTCCTCAAAAAGAAAACGATGGCTTACTACGAACGCACCCTGGACCCGGCCCAGTTCGTGCGCGTGCACCGCTCTTTTATACTGGCCTTATCCCAACTTACGCGCATAGAACCCCTGGAGAAAGACAGCCATGTGGCACTGCTTAAAAACGGCGAAAGAATACCCCTGAGCAAAAGTGGCTACACAAAATTAAGGGCTGTTTTGGGGTTATGATTTTCTGTGGAAAGCTGCCAAGGCACTGAATTCATTTCGTCGGGCAAACCAGGCCTTTTAGCGTTTGTTTTGAGGCGTTGGCCCCGAATCGGCTCTAATTGTGAGTAGATGTGTAAACAAGTGTGGGTTGCATATTGTTTATATACAGCTCTTGGAGCGTGTTTTTGAGGAAAGTATTTGCAAAAATAACTCACAGGAAACTTTGGCTACGCGAAACGTTTCCGTAGTTTTGCGCTGAAATGGAGACGGCAGAAAGTATAGATTTCAAAGACAGGATATCGCAGGCGGCTTTTGACCTCTTCTGCCAGAGAGGGATAAGAAGCGTCTCGATGGACGACATTGCACAGCAGCTGTCGATGTCAAAGAAAACGATTTACAAATGGTTTGATAACAAAGACCAGATCGTGTACCATTCCTGCAATCGGTTTCTGGCTACGCTGGAAACAGACTGCGAATGTTCGATGAAGGGCGCAAGGAACGCCATCGAAGAACTGTGGGGGTTGATGGAGATGACCAAGCAGTTGGCAGCCCGCATACACCCTTCCGTTTTTCATGATGTACAGAAGTACCACCCGGACAGCTGGCAGCTGTGGGTAGCGCACAAGTATGCTTTCATGCTGGACAAGATAAAGCTTAACCTGCTGCGCGGCGTGGCCGAGGGGCTTTACAGGGGCGACCTGGATGTGGAGATCATGGCTCGCATCCGGCTGGGCATGGTGGAGGTGGCTTACGATGACAAGCTGTTCCCCTCGCATGTGTTTAGCATCCAGCAGGTGCAGCTCGACATGCTGGAGCACTACATGCTGGGCATTGCCACCTTAAGGGGCCATAAAATGATAAACGAATACAAGCACCGCGTTGAAGAAGAATAGCATCCCACCTTCCCACTACCAGATTAAAATTATGAAAAATTACCTTAGTCTTTTAGCGTTCCTCCTGGCTACCATTACCTGTGGGGCGCAAGGCCAAAGCGCGCAGCAGTTTGGGTTGCAGCAAAGCATAGAGTATGCCCTGCAGAACCGCGCCAGCCTGAAGGCCGCCCGCAACGAAGAGAAAATTGCCAAAGCAAAAGTAGGCGAGATCAGAGCCGTGGGGCTGCCCCAGATTAATGGCACCCTGGATGTGGGCGATAATTTCGTGCAGCAGAAAACATTCCTGCCCGCCGAGTTCTTCAACGACCCGGATGATCCCAACTCCCCGCAACCCGGCACCTTCGTTCCGGTAACGTTTACCCCGGCCTATGCCGGTAACGCCACCTTAACGGGCAGCCAGCTGTTGTTCGATGGGAGCTACCTGATCGGGTTGAAGGCTGCCAAAACCTTTACGGAGCTTTCGCACAAAAATACCCTGCAAAGCGAGATCGAGGTGGCCGAGCAAGTGGCCAAGGCCTACTACGGCGTGCTGGTGAACCGCGAGCGCATGGAGCTGCTGAACCAAAACCTGACCCGGCTGGATACGCTGCTGTTCCAGACAAGGGTGATGTTTGACAATGGCGTGGCCGAGAAGCTGGATGTGGACCGTTTGCGCGTGTCGCTTAACAACCTGAAGGTTGAGAAGCAGAAAGCGGAACGGCTGATAGAACTGAGCGAGAGCCTGCTAAAGTTTCAGATGGGCCTGGAGCAAAGCCAGCAGGTGGTGCTTACAGACAACCTGGCCGAGGTGGAAGTAGACATGGCGCAGCTGGTGCCCCAGAACTTTAACTACAGCCGCCGCATTGAGTATTCGGTGCTGGAAACGCAGCGCGACCTGGCCGAGCTGGACCTGCGCAACAAGCGCGCCGGCTACCTGCCAAAGCTGCTGTTGAATGCGCGCTACGGGTACAACGCAGCCAACAATGCCTTTGGCGAGATTACCAAAACCGGAAATTGGCTGGAGTACGGCTATGTGGGCGGGCAACTGCAGCTGCCGATCTTCGATGGCCTGCGCAAGCACTACCAGATACAGCAGGCAAAGCTAACGCTCGAAAACACCAAGTATGGCTTTGAGACCCTGCGCCAAAGTATAGACCTGCAGCTGGAGCAATCGGCTACCGAGCTTTCGAACGCCCTTAGTGTGCTCGACTCGCAGAAAGAGAACATGGAGCTGGCGCAGGAAATAGCGCGGGTGTCCAAAATCAAGTTTCAGGAGGGTGTAGGCAGCAACCTGGAAGTGGTGACCGCTGAAACGGACCTGCGCCTGGCGCAAACCAATTACTACGCCGCCATTTACGATGCCCTGATCGCCAAAGTAAACCTGGAGAAGGCCACCGGAACCTTACTGCTTAAATAAAACTACTGAAAAACCACCTAATCGCTACTGCCAACATGAAAAGAATCACAACCCTATCCATTATTTCCCTTCTGTTCGGGCTGCTCTCGTGCGGCGGCAACAACAACGGGAAAGAGGCCAAGTTAAAAGACCTGAAAGAGCAGGAGGCAAGCCTGCAACAGCAGATCGAGGAGCTGGAAGCTGAACTGAAAGCTGCGGGCGGCACGGTGGCTACAGAAAAGAAAACGGTGCCGGTAAGCGTGGCCTCTTTAAGCCAGGATACCTTCCGCCACTACCTGGAAGTGCAGGGCAAAGTGGATTTTGACCAGAATGTGCTGGTGAGCGCCAAAGTGCCCGGCGTACTGACCAGCGTGCGGGTATCGCGCGGCGACCGTGTGTCGAAAGGGCAGACCCTGGCTACCATTGATGCCCAGGTGCTGGAACAAAACATAGCGGAGATCAGAACCCGCATGGAACTGGCGAACATCGCCTACCAGAAACAAAAGAACCTCTGGGATCAGAAAATTGGCACCGAAATGCAGTACCTGACGGCTAAAAACAACAAAGAGGCTTTGGAAAGAAGCCTGGCAACCTTGCAGCAGCAACGCGATCAGTTCAATGTAAAGTCGCCGATCAGTGGCGTGGTGGACGATGTGATGCCAAACGCTGGCGAGGCAGTGGCACCTGGCATGGGCATTATTCGCGTGGTGAACACACAGGGCGGCAAAATAGTGGCCGAAGTGTCAGAAGCCTACCAGGCCATGATCAAACAGGGAGACGCTGCCATGGTATACTTCCCGGACCTGAAAAAAGAAGTGGAAACCACCGTGGGCGTGGTTGGCAATTATATCAACCCTACCAGCCGCACTTTTACCGTAGAGCTGCGCCTGAAGAACGACAAGGAAATAAGCCTGCGGCCTAACATGATCGCCGTGGTGCGCATCCAGGACTATAAAAACGAAGAGACGATTGTCGTGCCGATAAACCTGGTGCAAAACGACGAGAAATCGGCCTACGTGTATGTGGCCCGGAAGCAAGGCGACCACTATGTGGCTGTCCGGAAGGAAGTGAAGACTGGCATGAGCTACGATGGCAAAGTAGAGGTGCTGAGCGGTTTGTCGGCCAACGACCAGGTGATTACCGCCGGCTATCAAAATCTAAACGAGGGGCAGCCTGTTGTGTTTACTGAGGGCAACAGCCTGACCAGGAAGTAAGAGGCCTTTTAAAGTATAAACTATGAAACAGTTTAAGCCAACCAGTTGGTCTATCGATAATAAAACCAGTATTTATATCGTAACCGTCATCATCACGCTGGCAGGTATCTTCTCTTATATCAACCTGCAGAAAGAGAACTTTCCGGATATTGTGATCCCTACGGTTTTTGTAGGCACCATTTACCCGGGCACCTCTCCCTCCGATATGGAGAACCTGGTAACGCGGCCCATCGAAAAGGAAATAAAGGCCATTAACGGGGTAAAGAAGGTAACCTCCAACTCGGTGCAGGACTTCTCGATGATCACCGTAGAGTTTAACACCGACGTAGAGGTGGCCGTGGCCAAGCAGCTGGTAAAAGATGCCGTGGACAAAGCGCGCACCGACCTGCCCACCGACCTGGACCAGGAGCCGAATGTGCAGGAGGTCAACTTCTCCGAGATTCCGATCATGTTTGTGAACGTATCGGGGAATTACAGCCTGGACAAGCTGAAAGACTACGCCGAGGAACTGCAGGACAGGATGGAAGCCTTCCCGGAAATTACCCGCGTGGATATGGTGGGAGCCTTGGACAAGGAGGTGCAGGTAAACGTGGGCCTTTACAAAATGCAGGCCGCCCAGGTCACCTTCAACGACATAGCCTCGGCCATTGCGCGCGAGAACGTCACCGTATCAGGGGGCAATATAACGGTAGGCGAGGCCAAGCGCTCGGTGCGGGTGGTAGGCCAGTACGTGGACCCGAACAAGATCGGGGATATTGTGATCAAGTCCCTGCCGGGTGCCAACATTCAGCTAAAAGAGATTGCCGAGGTAAAAGAAGGGTTTGAGGAGCAGGAAAGCTACGCGCGCCTGGGCAACCAGCCCGTTATCACCCTCAACGTGATCAAGCGCAGCGGCGAGAACCTGATCGAGGCATCGGACAACATGCGCGAAACCATCGAGGAGATGCAGGGCTCCGTGCTGCCCAACGATCTGAAGATCTCCATTTCCAACGACCAGTCGAAGCGCACGCGCCATACCCTCAACGACCTGATCAACACCATCATCATCGGCTTTGTGCTGGTAACGCTGGTGCTGATGTTCTTCATGGGCACCACCAATGCCATTTTCGTGGGCCTATCGGTGCCGATCTCCATGTTTGTGGCGTTTTTCACCTTCTACTTCTTTGGCATATCCCTGAACATGATTGTGCTGTTCGCCTTTTTGCTGGCACTGGGCATTGTCGTGGACGACGCCATTGTGGTGATCGAGAACACGCACCGTATTTTCCATAACACCAGCTTAAGCATAACCAAATCTGCCAAGTCAGCCGCAGGCGAGGTGTTTATACCTGTGTTGGCCGGTACGCTTACCACCATTGCCCCTTTCTTTCCGCTGCTTTTCTGGCCGGGTATTGTGGGTAAGTTCATGCAGTACCTGCCCATCACGCTTATTGTAACGCTGGTGTCGTCGTTGCTGGTGGCCTTTGTGATCAACCCGGTGTTTGCGGTGTCGTTTATGAAGCGCGATGGGGAGAGCAAACCAACCACGAGCAGCGGCAAAAGATTCTGGATACTGGTGGCCTTAGGGTTTGTGGCAGTCCTTGTCGGCTATGTGACCGCCTGGTACGGCACTGCCAACCTGATTTTGCTGGTGCTGGTACTGGCCCTTCTGAACAAGTTTGTGTTTACCGGCCTGATCTATAAATTTCAGCACACGGCGCTGCCTCGTTTTATGGCAGGGTACGAAAACCTGCTGCGCTGGATGCTGGTGGGCAAAAGACCCGTGTTCGTGTTCTTCAGCGTGATTGGCCTGCTGATCTTTTCCTTTGTCCTGACCGCCATCCGGCCTCCCAAAGTGGTGTTCTTCCCATCCGGCGACCCGAATTATGTGTACGCCTACATCAACATGCCCATCGGAACGGATCAGGCCGTAACCGACTCTGTTACCAAGATAGTGGAAAGGCGCGTGTACGACGTGATTGGAGACAATAACCCAAGTATAGAATCGGTGATCTCGAACGTGGCCATAGGAGCCGGCGACCAGAACGACCGCAGTACAACCCCGCAGTCGCATAAAGGCAAGGTAACCGTTTCGTTTGCAGAGTTCAAAGACCGCGAAGGCGACATGACATCTGCTAACTACCTGACAAAAATTAGAGAGGCGGTGCAGGGAATACCCGGCGCCGAGGTGACGGTAGAGCAGGAGCAATCGGGCCCTCCGGTGGGTAAGCCAATCGCCGTGGAGATTGCCGGCGAGGACTTTGAGGGACTGATCACGCTATCAAAACAGGTGGAGCGTTACATTGATGAGCAGAATATTGCCGGTATTGAGGAGCTGCGCTCCGACCTGGAAGACACCAAGCCTGAGATAGTGGTGAACATTGACCGGGAGCGTGCCAACCGCGAGGGCATCAGCACCGGGCAGATAGGGCAGGAGATCCGGACGGCCATCTTTGGGAGGGAAGCCTCAAAGTTTAAGCTCGACGAGGAAGAGTACCCGATACAGGTGCGCTACGCCAAACCTTACCGCGATAACATCGACGCGCTGCTCGACATGCGCATTACGTACCGCGACATGAACTCAGGTCAGGTGCGCCAGATCCCGCTCTCGTCGGTGGCAAGTATCGATTACTCCACCACCTATGGCGGCATTAAACGCAAAGACCTGAAGCGTATGGTTACACTGGAGTCTAACGTGCTGGACGGCTATAACCCCAATGAGGTGGTGCAGCAGATAGAGCAGTCGCTGCAGAACTTTCAGACACCCGAAGGTTATGAGGTGCGCATGGGCGGCGAGCAGGAGGAGCAGCAGGAAACCATGCAGTTCCTGCTGTTTGCGCTGGTGGCGGCATTCCTGATCATCTTCCTGATCCTGGTTACACAGTTTAACTCTGTGTCCAAACCGTTCATCATTCTCTCGGAAGTACTGTTCTCGATTATCGGGGTGTTACTGGGCTTCTCGATCTTTGGCATGGATGCCTCCATTGTGATGACGGGCGTTGGTATTGTGGCGCTATCGGGTATTGTGGTGAAAAACGGTATCCTGATTGTGGAGTTTACCGATAAGCTGCTGGAAGAGGGCCTGACGCTGAAAGAGGCAATTGTGGAGGCTGGTAAAACACGTCTGAACCCGGTGCTGCTCACAGCCACGGCCACCATACTGGGGCTTATCCCGCTGGCTATTGGCTTAAATATCAACTTCTACACCTTGTTCACCGCGTTTGAGGCAGGTTTCTTCCTGGGCGGTGACAGTGTGGCGTTCTGGGGGCCCCTGGCCTGGACGATTATCTTTGGCCTGGGGTTTGCCACCCTGATCACCTTGCTGGTGGTGCCGGTCATGTACCTGCTGAATGAGAAGCTGAAAGATAAAATAGTAGGAAAGCAGAAACGTGAGGAGCGGCAGCTGGAAAAGCGAGTGCCTCAGGTTAATGAGAAATTTAGAGAAGAATACACCTTTTAAATGACTATGGTTGCTACACATACCGCTATTGAGAAAGAGGTTATCCAGATCATTAGCAAGACAAAAGAGATAAAAGCAGAGCGTTTACAGGCAAACAGGCTGTTGCACGACTTCGGGTTTGATACAGTGGATGTGGTGGATATTATCCTGGAGCTGGAGAAAAGCTTCCAGATCACCATTCCGGATGAGGTGCCCATTGATACGGTAGGCGACTTTGTGGACTTTGTGGCCACGCATACCTTGCGTAAAGCCAGCTAAAGCCAGGAAACAGTTAAAAGCAAAGACCCCGGTAGTAATTCCGGGGTTTTTTTATGGCTGCTACCTGCTGGCAAGTAAGGGCCTGTAAGTATGGATAGTAGAGTTTTGCTATAGTGTTTCGTTTAGAAGATGGAGATACGGTACGCTTTTAACTTCTTGTCCAGCCCCTTGGCGTTGCCGCACACACTGTCGAGGAGGGCCCAGAAATGGGGGCCGTGGTTTTTCTCTACCGTATGCGCCAGCTCATGCAGGATCACGTAATCGCAAAGCGCCTCCGGTAACCGCATCAGGTGTAGGTTCAGGTTGATGTTGTTGGTGTGGGAGCAGCTGCCCCAACGGCTTTTAGCGTTCTTAATGAATACGTTCTGGTACTCGAACCCGAACTTCTCGGCAAAGTATGCGACACGCTGCGGCAGGTATTGTTTGGCCTCCTTGCGGTACGCATCCTCGATAGACTGCCGAATGAACTTCTGTATAGCAGGGTCGCACACATCTTTGTGGGCCGGGTAAAAAACACTGATATAGCCGTTCTGTATAACGCAGCGCATGGTATACTGGGCATGTGTAAGCAGGCGCAGGGAGTGGTATCGGGTTTTGAATTCTGAGGAGCCGTCGTAAACGGTTAGCTGCTGCTCCTGTTGCTGCATGCGGGTCTGGTGCTCCTTTATCCAGTCTGACTTGGTATAAATAAGCTGTTCTGCTTTTTCGAAGCTGATATGGGGTGGCACTGCCACACGTATCCCTTTCAAAGGCCTGACGCTGATGCTAAGGCGCTTTGCTTTATCACTCCTTTCAATAAGAACTTTCCCGATACCGTCAATATGGACATTGACGGATGTAAGTCGTAAAAATGATGAAGACACTTTACTTTGGCTAAAAGTTAAAATACAAAATCCTCTGGCCAAATATAAAGAATAATTTCCTTACAAAACTATAGAGAACCTCGCTTTTATGGGATTTTGTATAAATTTTAGTATTAATATTGTACTATATTTTAATATTATGAGGTATTCGTGCTACAGCCTGTAAGGGCCCTGAAAGCAGAAATAGTGCAAAAAAAGAGCCGGTCAGATAACTGGCCGGCTCTTTTCGGTTAACAATTTACAGCTGATTTTTATTTGCTGTCTCCTTCTTTATTCTTTTCCCCGCCCTCTGCGGGGTTTGGGTCATTGCGGTTCTTGTCGCTTACGTTGCGGTATTGCTCGCCGGTATGCTTATCAGGAATTCTGCCTGTTTTCAGGTCTCCCTTTGCGTCCTCTGCTGTTTTTTCCCAGTCTTTTTTGTCGGTGTTCTGTCCTTTGTTGGTTTCCATAGTTTTCTTGTTTATTGGTTTTATACTTGGTTATTTGTTTCTATCTGCACCGTGCCCTCTGTCTGGTTGCTATACTTTGGCGTACCAAACGAGGTATCGGCGTTGTGCACATTCTCGGTATGCGCCGGATGCTGCTCTGTTGGTGCGTGTTGCATTTCCCATTCCTTAAACTTGTCCAGCTCAGACTTGATGCTGGTCATGAACCAGGCAAGTAAGGTGGCATCATCCAGCAAGCCGATCACCGGGATCATATCCGGAATCAGGTCGATAGGCGACAGGAAGTAGAGGATAACGGCAATGCCGCCTACAATCGTTGGGGTCGGGATGCCCTTGTAATCGCCATGGGTGGCCGATTTGATCAAGCGCGACAAAAGCTGCAGGTTTTCCCATACTTCGCCGGCCAGTGCACCCACTCCCTTGCTGGCTGTTGCTTTCTTAAAAGCGTCGTTCAATAGCCTGGCAATTTTAGAAGGGTGTTTCAGGTACGTTTCAGCTTTTTCAAGTATCTTCTTAAAGAGCCGGCTTTGTGCAATGTTTTTTCCGTCAGGTTGTTGGTTCTCCATAATTGTGTACGTGCTTATACTTCTTGTGTTTGATATTGTGCTTTTGATAACCCCGCAACCAAGATCAGGTTATTGCAGGAACAGCTGCAATGTGCGGAAATTAATACTAACCTACCTATACTTGCTGTTAGTAAAATTGTTTGGGTTTAACGAAAACAAAAAAGGCCCTGCAGGTTAAATGCAGGGCCTTCTGATAAAGTAGCTAGCGGATTAGTTTACACGGCCCCCGGCATAAAAGTAATTGCGGTAATACGGCTCGTTAAGAGAGCTCACCATAACCCCCCCGTTGGTGGCGGAGTGTATAAACTTATTGTTCTTCAGATAAATGCCCACATGGAAAACCGGCTGCTTGGGCCCGCGGCGGAAAAAAACGAGATCTCCGGTCTTCATTTCCCCTTTTTGAATATGGCGTACGTGCTGAAACATAGAACGGGAGCTGCGGCTCAGCTTCACCCCATACACCTCCCGGAAAATGCTGGAAACAAAGCCCGAACAGTCGGTGCCTTTCTTAGAACTGCGGCCATAGCTGTAGGGTGTTCCAAGCCAGCGGGCAACCGATTGGGCTAACTGCCAGTTCTCGGGCTTAGTGAAACGCATGTTCAGCTTTCTGGAATAATATTCCTCCTCTTTGGCTTCTGGTGCTGCTATGGGCTCGTACAGTTCCAGGCTACGAACCATATCCTCGCCGGAGTTAATGGCGTATGGCGTAATAGCGAATGCAGTGGCTGGGGGAGTTGTTTTTGCCTTTTTTGCCGGCGCCACCTCGTAGAAGTAAGACAGCGTAAGCGAAAAAATCGCGAGGACAGTGAGAATAATGGTTTTTGTCATAAGGTTTAGCTTGTTGCCGGCCTGTAAAGGCATTAACAGTTTCACCTGTGCTGCAAAGCAGCTATAAAATTGCACTGAAATTGCCCC
This sequence comes from Pontibacter sp. GD13, assembly GCF_058216355.1. Taxonomy (NCBI): domain Bacteria; kingdom Pseudomonadati; phylum Bacteroidota; class Cytophagia; order Cytophagales; family Hymenobacteraceae; genus Pontibacter; species Pontibacter sp. GD13. The sequence goes on along the minus strand of NZ_JBYZMQ010000006.1, from coordinate 130,574 downwards.
TGTCTGGCTTAAACAACTCTTAGCCAGCAAGAAGGCCAACAAAAATAATGACAAAATTCCAAACGCCCAAACACTTGTTTTGTGCTGTTTTTCTGGCAGCGTGACCCATCTGTCCCTTTTTACCAGGCAAATAGCACATCCGGGTGCAGCAAAAGGCAGTTTAAGGAATGAGGAATACACGCTAAAAAGCGCAGCAATGAACTATAAAATTGTAGAAGATTCCTGGTTTGCCAGGGTGGCACGGATGGTTTTAAAGAGTAAGAACGTTGCCATGGTCTTAGGGGAAACAATCCATTTAAGCGGGGTTGAACGAAGCGCCTTTCTGAACGATGAGGGGTGGGTGGCACATGAGCTGTGCCACATCAGGCAGTTTCAGGAGCACGGCTTCCTGCGGTTTTTGTGGCTTTACCTGCACGAGACGATGCGGGTGGGCTACTACAACAACAAGTATGAAGTGGAAGCCCGCCTGGAAGGCATGAAGCACCGGCGGCACATGCACCCTGCCAAGCGGGCCGGCGCCACCCTAGACCCAACCGGCCTGCCCTTGCCCGGCGACACAAAAGAGAAATCCTGAGCCATTGGCCATGCAGAGCCGTTAACAATTTAGCCGCTGAACCGTTGTTGTTATAGAAATCAACTGTAAACCACACTAAAACAAACTTAACATGCCGAATAAATTAGAGGGTAAGAAAATTGCCATATTAGTAGAAGAAGGATTTGAACAGGTAGAACTCACCAAGCCTTTGCAGGCCTTAAAAGAAGAAGGCGCGGAGGCACACATTATCTCGCCTAATAAAAACGCGGAGATAAAAGCCTGGAACCACACCGATTGGGGAGATAAATTTAAAGTGGATAAAAAATTAAGCGAGGCAAGCGCCGATGACTACAACGGTTTGCTGTTGCCCGGAGGCGTAATGAACCCGGATAAGCTCCGAACCAACCAGGAGGCCGTCAGTTTTGTGAATAAGTTTATGGAATCGGGTAAGCCAGTGGCTGCCATCTGCCACGCCCCCTGGACCCTGATTGAAACGGGCAAGGTAAAGGGCAGGAAAATGACCAGCTACCATACCCTGAAAACCGATCTTAAAAACGCAGGCGCCGATTGGGTAGACCAGGAGGTAGTGGTGGATAATGGCCTGGTGACCAGCCGTAATCCGGATGATATTCCGGCTTTCAACAAAAAGATGATAGAAGAGTTTGCCGAAGGCAGGCACAACCGATAAATAAGCGGAACCATACTTATAAAAGCCGCGCCGCCCTTTAAAGGCAGTGCGGCTTTTATTTGTGCGGCCTTTAGTGGTTTGCTGCAGTTTATCAGCCAGCCGGTATAAGTTTGAAAAGCTTATCGGCATGATACTCCAGCAAAATTGTAAGTACCAGGTCTAGCATGAACAGGAAAACCCCCTGCAGGATAATGGCCTGACCCCATCCAAGCAGGCGCTCTGGCCGCAGGTTGTTCCTGGCACGGGCCTTCAGGTAAGCTCCTAAAAAGGTATAGCCAATATCAAGGCCCACATTCAGGTATAAAATGGTTTTGTACCAGCTGTGCAGCCGTACACTTTCCGTTAGAGTGCGCGTCAGGGCGTTATCCGAAAATATGAAATGTAGGGAAGCGCCAGCGATAAGCAGGTTTACCACATTCCAGTAAAGGTTCATCTGGAAGAAATACCTGCTCGACCTGGTAGAGTTGCTGAGTCTGAAGCTGCCTAGCAGGATATTCAGTATCGCCCAGCCTCCCAGTACCAGCATCCCTGCCCGAAGTATACTTTCCTGACTTACGTTAAAAGCCTGCAGCGGGGCACTCTGGGCCATGGCCGTGCAGCTCAACAGCAAGAAAGCAGACAGGCAGAAAATTTTTCTCATATACATGGTTATTGTTGCCAGCACGTTTGCCCTGGTGGGCCTTAACTAACAGAACCGGCCCGGCAAAGAATAACGGAAAAAGCCTGGGTGGTATGGGCGGCTTTATTGTTGAGCGGGTGTGGGCCGAGCCACGATGTCCAGGCCAATATTCACTTCCGGGTAAATGGTTTGGTCGCCTAGCGAGTTATCGGAACGGTACACCAATCCCCATTTTGTGCGATCGATGTTAAAGTTGGCCTTTGCCCTCAGCACGTGCTCTTCCAGGGTGACTTTTGCCGGGAATGAGATGCTTTTGGTCACGTTTTTTAAGGTAAGGTTGCCGGTAACGCGGTGTGTAGGGTTTTTGACGCGCAGCTTATTATCAGCGGTACTTTTTGAAGCGGGTGTAGGCGTGGCTTCGGTGCTGTCGTAAGGGGCTACCCCTGTTAGCTCGAAAACAGCTGTTGGGTACAGCTCGGCATCAAAGAAATCAACGGATTTCAGGTGCTTGGTAAGCTTATCGTTGCTGGCCTGGTCTATTGTTTTATCGTCAGAGCGCATGGTGGCCATGTCGATCACGATGTTGCCGTCAGACAGCAGGCCATTGCTCATATGCAATTCGCCATCACGGATCTTAAAATAGCCGTTGTGCCGGCCCGTCATTTTCGCCCCAATCCAGGTCACCTGGCTTTTGGTAGTGTCTATCAGGTATGTTTCGGAAGGCGTTGCTTTGTTTTGCTTGTTAATCGCTTCCCCTACCTCTGCCTTATCCGTTTTTACAGTAGTATCGCAGGCACTTAGTGCCACAAGGCAGGCGAGAAGGGTGCTAAAAAGAAAGTACAGTGTATGTGTGTTTTGTTTGCGCATGAGATGATCGTTAAATGAAAGTCGCCTTGCAATGCAACAGCTGAAGCATGTTCGTCCTGTATGGTTCTCATCGTGGTGTTGCAGGCACCTGCTGGTAGCTTTTAGGTGTAAAGTGTTAGGCTTGTAACGTTAAAAGGCAACGGCTAAGTATACTTGTACCACTCTGGGGTGGATAGCCAGCTCTGCACTGCTGCCGGTTTTACCGGTTTTTACCAGGTTCTCAAAGCTCAGGTTGTAGCGGGCGCCTGCAATAAACCTGTTTATCCTGCCCTCAAATCCAGCCGCTGCGCCATAGTCAAACGTGTTATAATCCTTTAACGTAACCTCTTTGCCCTCCTGTGTCGCCGACACCATCACGCTTACCTGTGGCCCCACGTGCAGGCTAAGGTTCTCTGTGATGTTAACCACCGCCAGCAAGGGTACCTCCAGGTAATCGAACCTGAAAACGGAGTCAGCGTGCTCGTACCCTTTCCGGGAATAAAGCAACTCAGGCCGAACAGCGAAATGCTTGCTCCAGCCAATTTGAGCAAAAACCCCGGCATGATAACTTTTGAGGTTATCAAAGCTACCCAAAAAATCCTTATCGTTTCCATAGATGTCAGCGAAATTCACTCCTCCTTTCACGCCGAACCACGAGTTATACAGGCTCTCAGGCGGCACCGCTGTAGAGTCTGCATCCTGTGCCTGCGCAGCAACCGAGCAAAGTATAAACAAGCAACCAAAGATGTATTTTTTCATTTCATGAGGTTTAAGTAACAGCCATTTCCGCCCTACGTTTCCTGGCAGCGTCTGCCTGTGAGGTATATACTGCAAAGGCGGAATATAAAGTTGCTTTCGCTACTTTTTTTAAGATTTACTTCGATGAAATTACAGGGCCGGGAAATATACTACAGCCCTTGGTCAGCGATTTTAAAGGCGTGTGCAAGCTTAACAGGGCCCGACAATTTTATTAGCAACGTTTGCTAATAAAATTTGATTATTTAATACGGAAATATGAAATTTTGAATAAAATATACTTTTGGTAACATATATTTAACAGAAGGTAGTGGATAACTATGGGTAATGAACATAGTTATCCACATTTATCCACAACCCATAAATTAAACGGTTAGTTGATTTGGCCTATTTCTTTTAGTTATCCACCAGGTTAAAAACAGCTGCTAAAATATTTAGTTTTTGCACTGTTTCCGGTGCAGCACCCATGTGTTTGTATATCAAAAATAGATTGTGTAAACCTGACCTCAGGGTTTGTTGTTAGCTTTGTGATATGCTTAAAATTGCCTGGTCCGAGATATTCGCCCACAGCCTGCCCCAGGGCCACCGTTTCCCGATGGCTAAGTATGATTTGCTGCCGGAGCAGTTGCTCTATGAGGGCACTATTACAGCGGGTAACCTGTTTGCGCCAGCACCGCTGCAGGAGGAGTTTATTCTGGATACCCATCAGGCTGGCTACTGGCACCGGCTCCAGCACCTGCAGCTTACAACTTCTGAGATCAGGAAAACGGGCTTCCCACTTTCTGCGGAACTGGTGAACCGGGAGGTGGTAATCATGAATGGCACTCTACAGGCCGCTTTGTTTGCCTTGCAGTATGGTGTGGGCATGAACATTGCCGGCGGCACGCACCATGCTTTTACCGACAGAGGGGAGGGCTTTTGCCTGCTCAACGACATCGCTATTGCCGCCAACTACCTGCTCAGGTATAAAGGCATAAAAAAAGTATTGGTCGTGGATTTGGATGTGCACCAGGGCAATGGTACGGCACAAATATTTAAAGAAGAGTCCCGGGTGTTTACCTTCAGCATGCACGGAGGGCACAACTACCCTTTCCATAAAGAGCAGTCGGATCTGGATATTCCGCTTGCCGGGGGCACCGATGATAGCACCTACCTGAAACTGCTGAGAGCGGCTTTGCCGCGCCTGGTTGAGGAGCAACAGCCGGAATTTGTTTTCTTTCAGTCGGGGGTGGATGTGCTGGCCACCGATAAACTGGGCAAGTTGGGCATGAGCATCGCAGGCTGCAGAGAGCGTGACAGAACCGTGATGGAGCTATGCCATAAAAACAAGCTGCCTGTTGCCGTAAGTATGGGTGGGGGCTACTCCGAACAGATTGCCCACATAGTAGAGGCCCATGCCAACACGTTCAGGTTGGCCCAGCACATTTGGTTTTAGAGTAGCGTAGCTGAGTTTAGTGCCCGCAAGAATTTACTCCTTCGTTTTAAGTTTGTCGTCCTCGCTTTTACGCCCTGGAATCATGCTGCGGAGCGCGATGTAAATAATCGGGGCCAGGGCCAGCACCAGTATGATGTAAATCACGATTTTGAGCGCCTTCACAAAAAAGGCGATTACCACGGCAGAGATCGCAACCGACAGGATAAAGATAAGCCAGAATCTGATGTTGTCTTTTGTCATAATGTATACAGGCAAGGGGCAATGCTTTAAGATCAACCGTTATCAATGCTATACCCGAAAAACTGCATTATGGTTGAGCATCGGCAGCGTTGGGGTTGCGCAAAGCCTAGCGGTGTAGTTTGCGGGCCACAAACTTAGCGGCGAAGTATAAAGCCGGCTGAAGGAGCGCCAGCAGGATCAGGATGGAAACAGGTGAAAGAGACACTTTTGTCCAGAGCAGGTAAAGCACAGGAGTTGCCACTACTACTGACAGCAGGTAAGGGTAATTAATTTTAGCCATGATTAAGGGCAGTGTTCATAGCTCAAGATAGATTTTTTCCGATAAAGTAAAATGGCACCAGTTACTTTTTTTTAGCAGCTGCCTGTGCCTAACTTGCTATCCTGTGCTTGAGGATAACGAAGGAGCTGCCTGTTTCAAGGCTTCTGCAACACCAACTGCCACCTGAAGGCCCACATCCATTTCAACGTATACTTTTTGATTCCTGCCTGCCGTACCAGCTGCTCCAGCTCGTGGCGTTTGAAGGCGCGCCAAACCGAAAGCGGGGCGTCGTTCTTTACCAACCGCGAGTTCGAGAAAGCCGCCGTAATATACTTGATGGAATAATACGCCAGCCAGTGCCGGTGCAGGTCGTTGATGATGACGGCTGTGCTCACCTGCCTGTAAAACAACTGGAATAGCTGCGTTAGCTGCACGTCGGTGAAATGATGACAGAACAGGCTGCACACCACTACATCGTACTGCTGCGTGGCAAAAACCCTCGAAAATACGTCGTGCCGGGTAATGCTGATCTCCGGAAAATCCTGGCAGCGCTTTCGGGCGTACTGCACCATAAAATCGTTGGCATCGATGCCTTCCAGCGTCACGTTGATCTTTTTGCGCCGGGCCCACAGGGCAATACTTCGCAGCGTGTCGCCGCCGCCGCAGCCAATGTCGGCTATGCGTAAGGTATGGTTTTGGGGCACATCTAACTTTTCCAGCGCATCCAACACTACTTTATACCCCCCGAGCCAATGGTTGATCACCTCCAGCTCTTGCAGGTTCTGGCGCAGCTCTTCCCCTGACAGGGTCAGGTCGTCCATCAATTCGAGCTCGTTAGACCGTAGCTTCAGCATAATGCACTTTTAACAGCATCGATTCCAGGGTAAGGCCGGGGCCGAAGGCAAAACTCAGCACCGGCTCGTTTTGCTCCTGCAGGGTAAGGGTATCCATCAGTTCCTTTAAAACAAACAGCACCGTGGCCGACGACATGTTTCCGAACTCGCGCAGCACCTGGTAGGCGAAGCGGTTGTCGTCGCGGGTCATGCCCAGTTCCTGCTCTATCACCTCCAGTATGCGCCTGCCGCCGGGGTGTATGGCAAACAGGTTAATTTCAGAGATCTTGGTTTTAAGCCCCTGCAGCAACCTGTCGGTAAGCTCTTTTATCCCTTTTTTGATCAGGTCGGGCACATAGGAGGAGAGTGTCATCTCAAAGCCGGTGTCGCCGATGTGCCAGGCCATGTCGCGCTTGCCGGCGGGCGCCAGGTCGCAGTGGAACGACTGTAATTCCAGGCTCACATCCGGGCAAGGCTGCCCCTGCATGAGCACCGCTGCGGCCCCATCCCCAAACAAAGCGTTTGATACCAGGTGGTCCTGCTCGGCGTGTTTCTGGAAATGGATGGTGCAGATCTCGGTGCATACCAGCATCACCTTGGCCTCCGGAGTAGCCTTGCAAATGGCGTCGGCCAGTTTAATGGCGTTAAAGGCGGCGTAACAACCCATAAAGTTCACGGCAGTGCGCTGCACCGAAGTAGAGAGCTGCAGGCGCTCCACCAGTTCAATGTCCAGGCCGGGGGCGTACATGCCCGTGCAGCTAACCGTGATCAGGTGCGTGAGCTCGGGCAGGGCAACAGCAGAGCTTTCCAGGCAGTTGCGCACTGCATTTTCTGACAGCTCAACGGCATGTTTTCGGTAAAGCTCCATGCGCTGTTGCACTGTGGGGAAAGGCTCCAGCGTAGGGGTGTTTGGGAAAAAAGTGAAGTCGCCGTTTTCCAGGGTATAATCCTCCAGCACGCTGTAGCGCTGTCCGATGCCCGACAGCCTGTAAAGTGCTTTCAGCTTGCGGGTGTGTGGCGCATCAAACTGCAAAGCCTTGGCCATAAAATCGGCTATCTGCATCTGAGGGATCTTGAAGGGTGGGTTTGCAGTGCCTATGGCGCAAATGTAGCTTTTCATGTGGTAAGGTGCGTTTCTTGTTCCTTGTAGTACGTGCCCAGTATCGGGTTTGAGAAGAACAGCCAGCAGGCAGGAAGGTTCTGAAGCTGCCATGCTATACGTACAGGCAATGGGTATGGCTACGTACGCATGCTGGGGCATAATGGATATAGCCTGCACAAGCAGCACCAAGCTTAAAAGGGCTGTCCGTGGGTTTGCTGCATGATCAGGCGCACGGCAGGCGGCAGGAACCGGAGCGTGCCTACTGCCACTTCAGAGAGCAGCGGGTGCCCGAACAGTTGCTGCACCGTGCGGCCGGTTTGCAGGCGCCTGGCAAACTTCCTATACCAGGCCTGGCGGTAACCCTGTTCCATCTCGCTGCGGCTGTAACCCTCCTTAAAAAAACGGATAACCTGATCGGTTGCCAACTTGCCTGCATGCATGGCCATGGCCATACCGTTGCCGCACAGCGGCGTGATCATGCCTGCAGCGTCGCCGCACATCAGCATGTGGTTCTCGACACACGTTTTGGTGGCAAAGGATATTTCGTTGATCACCTCGGGCTGTTCGTACAGAAACTCGGCTTCCTGAAAGATGTGGCGCAGGTGCGGGTTTTGGTACAATAGCGCCTGTTCCATTTTAGGAATGGTGCCATGCTGCCGTAAATTCTGGCGTGTAGTCAGGTAACAGAAACAAGACTGCTCGTTCTCGATGGCGGAGATGCCGGCGTAGCCATCTGTGAAGTTATGAAGGGCGATCTGGCCATTGGGTTGAAAAGGATACTTGAGGTGGTATTTAACGCCAATGTAAGGTGATCGGGATTTGAAAAAGCGGCGTTCCAGCTGGCGGTCCAGGGTGCTGCGCTTGCCATAGGCGCCCAACACGACGCGGGCCTGGAGCTGTTCTCCTCCGCTCAGGTGCACTGTAAAGGCATCATCGGCAAAGTCAACTTGCTGCACGGTGCTTTGCAGCTTAAACTTTACGCCCTGCTTTTGCCCCAGTTGGTACAGGTGATGATCTAAAGTAAAGCGGCTGATCCCGAAGCCGCCCATGTCCAGGCGTGCTTCCAGGGTTTTGCCTTTGGGCGAGGAAAGCAGAAAATGCGTGATGCGGGCAGGCTTCAGCGAGCCGACATCCACGCCCAGCCAGCGGAGGTAAGGCAGCACCTCATTGGATATATACTCCCCACACACCCTGTGAAAGGGGTAGGTTTTTTTCTCAATTACCGTAACCGACAAACCCGCCCGCGCCAGGCCAAGGGCGCTGGTGAGCCCTGCCAGGCCACCTCCTGCGATTATTATGTCCTCCAACTAAATATAAGTTTTATGTATATACTTTAAGTACAAATTAAATTCTGAAAAGTTAGTGAATACCACTGTTTTATTGTGTAAAATACAAGAACAAATTAAATTTTCAGTCGTTCATAATAAGTGGAACGACTTTTGTAATTTTGAACCAGGACTTTACGCGATTTACGATATATGAAAAAATTTATACTTACCCTTTTAGCTTGTACTTCGGTGCTCTTAACGCAGGCACAGGCTAGAACCCCTGTGGTAGGCCAGTCTGTGGTAGCAGAGAAGGTACAGGTGCAGGAACAAGACGACAAGGAGCTGGCTATTTACCCGAATCCGAGCAATGGCGTATTCACCATCTCTATTGCTAACCTGTCAGCTAAAAAAGCGGAACTGCGCATTATAAACGTTATCGGTAACGAGATTTACCACGAAACGTTGACCCGGGTGGAAGGGCAGTTTTCTAAAACAATAGACCTGAGCGGAAAAGCGAAGGGGCTTTACTACATTAAACTCGAAACGGACAATTTCAGCTCTGTGCGCAGAGTAGTAATTAAGTAGTATTTCAACATCTCAACGCAAAAAGGCGGCAACTTTATAATAAGGTTGCCGCCTTTTTGCGTTGAAAAGCTATTGGCCAACTTGCTTATGGGTAAAGGCAGTTTCTGTATATTTGGTAAAAGAAAAGACCTTTTAAAAACGACATGCACACCAAACAACTTCTAAAACTACTTGTTGGGCCGCTGCTTTTATTGGCCGCCTGCCGGCAGCCCAACACTGCGTCGTCCGCTGTTACGGCAGAGCCGATCAAAACACTGGCGTTCGGCTCCTGCAACCGCCAGGACCTGCCGCAGGTGCTTTGGTCGGCAATTAACCACAACCAACCGGATGTCTGGGTCTGGCTGGGCGATAACATTTACGGCGACTCCGATACCATGGCAGTGCTGCAGCGCAAGTATAACATGGTGCTGCAGGAGCCCGGCTATCAGCAACTCCAGGCCAACACAAAGATAATCGGTGTTTGGGATGATCATGACTACGGGAAAAACGACGCCGGTAAAGAGTATGCCAAGAAGCAGGAGAGCGAGCAACTTTTCTGGGACTTTATAGGCGAGCCGGCCACCAGCCCGCGTCGGGAGCAGGAGGGGGTGTACAGCGCGCATACCTACGGCCCGGCGGGGAAGCAGGTAAAGGTTATCCTACTGGACAGCCGCTATCACCGCGACTCCCTGGCGCGCATTAATGGGGTGTACCAGGTAAACAAGACCGGCGATATACTGGGAGAGGCGCAATGGGCCTGGCTGGAGGAGGAACTCCGGAATAGCAAGGCATCTATTAACTTGATCGGCAACGGCATTCAGGTGCTTCCACAGGAGCAGGCGTATGAGAAGTGGGATAACTTTCCGGCATCGCGCGAACGCCTGCTACGCCTGATTGCCGCCTCGGGCGCAAAGGGCGTGATACTGCTAAGCGGGGACCGGCACATTGCCGAGATCTCCAAAGTCAACCTGCCGGGCATGCCCTACCCGCTCTACGAGATTACAAGCAGCGGCCTGACGCACGTGTACAGCGGCGATAAGGTGGAGCCTAACCGCTTTAGGGTAGGCAAATTGGTAAAAGAACTGAACTTTGGAATACTGCAGTTTGACTGGACAAAAAAACCGGTGCAGGTGAGAATGGTGGTGAAGGGGCAGGCTGATAAAACACTGCTGCAGGAAACCGTATTTTACTAGTGCAGGCGCTTAACTGTTAATTTTCCGGGAGTATAGTTTTAGGGATATACCCTGTCATCGAAATCGAGTCTTGCCTGATTCTGGCACGAACAAAAATACTGTGCAGGGTGTCCAGCACCTGTATCTGCTGCGAGGTGTCGAAGTTTGTGATAGCTTGGCTTTCAAAGGCCGGGTTAGTGTAAAGTTGCCCATTTATCAGGGGCTTGGTAACCAGCAGCACGTCGGCGGGAAGAGGGGCGTCTACACCTGTCTCGCTGGCCACAGTAGCCTGGGAGGTGTCCTTTTCGATTGCTTCGCGACCGCGCTGCCTGCAAGCTGGGGCTGCAAGCAGCACGCCAATCAGTAACACGTTCAATAGTCTGTTCATAGCGTAGAGTAAACATATAGTTTTACGTATATGCTGATAGGTGTATAAAAGGTTTCAGAAACAGGAATCAGTATCTGAAATGTCGGCATTTGTGTGCCCTTTGTGGCCTTGAGCAGAATCGAACTGCTATCTAAAGTTTAGGAAACTTCTATTCTATCCGTTGAACTACAAGGCCTTGTTAAAAGGTAAGCAGGACAAATTTAAGCCAAATTCGGAACTGTACAATAGTAAATAACGTCGGAGTGCTTTTAATGTGAAGGTCCGTAGTATAAAACAGCAATGGTGAAGGCAATTACAGTCAGCACCAAACCCACCATAAAGATAGTATAAGAGATGCGCAGGATCCTGTACTTACGTCTGAGAACCTCGCCCAGATAGTAGATATCAGTGATCATGTTATTGTAGAGCGATTTTTTGTCGCGCATGATCTCATGCATGCCATGCTGGAACTCGTCGAGGGCCAGGTTAGTGAAATTACCGAAAAAGAGCAGGTTTACTTTACGGCTGTTGATCCTGTTTTTGTTAAAAGCAAAGCTTGTTATCTCGGGCTGTGCCGAAATGATAGCAAACACAATAGACCCCAGTGTAGTGAGCAGAAGCATGCCAATGGGTATGATGAGTGTTCGGTGCTGTGCAAACTCGGTGCCCGTAACAGATGATTTGGCACTCAGGTACGTGATCACAACAGAGAGAATGATGGCGTTGATACTGATCATCATGTTCGCCTTATTGTCTGCCATGCCGCTCAGGTCAAGATGCGTACGGTAGGTGTTGCGGAACATGGTTTCGATGCCGCGCTTGGGCTGGGCCAGTGTTTCGCGCTGCTTCTTATCCGACTTCTTTTTTTTCTTCGATTCTTTTTCCAAGAGGCTGCGTTGCTCCTGTATGTTTATGCCTAACTGGCTTGCGAACTTGCGCTGCGCCTGTAGCGTGTGGAAGGTAGTGGACAGTAGGAAATCCATCTGGAATTGTGCCCATTCCGGGTTAGAGAAAAACTGGTCCTTAAAAATTTCCCACTCTACCCGTAGCAGTTCCGCGTTGGCAAAAAAGGTTTCCTTGCCAATGTTTGCCATATCGGCGTCCACCATCAGCTCCTGCAAAAGGCCTTCCGGTTCCTGCTTGTGTTTGGTGGCGCTGATAATATCGCTGATTCGCTGGATGCGCTCCTGCGGATACTCCCTTTTCTGAAGCCATTCCGCTGCAATTTTTATACTTTCCTCCTCATGCCCTGTGTACGTATTTAAGTAACCGGTATCGTGGAACCAGGCAGCCAGCAGCAGGTCCTGCAGCTCATCCTCCGGCAGTTCACTCAGCTTCCCCAACTCCTCCGCTTCTGCAGCGGTTTCGAAGGTGTGTTTATAGTTATGGTAAACAAGCTTCTGGGAGAGGTTCTCCTTAAAAAGCCTGAAGACAAACTCACTGGCCTGCTTTACAATTTTATCGTCTTTCATAGTATTTGTACTGCGGGGCAAAAAAACTTGCTCTTACCCAGCGTAAAGTATAATGTACAAGATGCACATGTCTCTGCGGTTACGATGGAAAATGGCTTTTTGTTAGTTAAGCAGCTCTTAACGGGTGTGGGAACGCCTGCCTTTATCGGGAACAACTAAAACCAATTTCCTCTCGTTTATCAATTCCGATCCCGCCGCTCACCCAGGTGGCGTGAAGCAGCTGGAGAGAGCCCCGGTTTCGCCACTGCACTGTCTTGTGTCATCAAAAAAACATATTGCCCTATTCTGCACGCTGTCGGGGACACGAACCCCTGGGGCATAAAGATATTATTCCGGTGTGCTGGACCTGGCCGTGCAGCGGAAGCGTATGATAAAATATATGGTTAAAAAACTACTCAAACAATATCAGGCAGGCCATAGGCACGGCTGGCTGCTATTGCCCATTCTGCTATTGGTAAGTTGTGTGTCTACGGAGCCCTACTATAGTGGCAAAGGCCTCGAATGGGAAAAGGATGCACCCAACCAACAAAGCAGACTACTGTATACCGTATTCCTGATCGGCGACGTGGGGGCACCAAACCTGGAAACCGGGGAACCCTCCCTGATCCTGATGCGCAAACAAATGCAAGAGGCAGGCATGCAGAGTGCCACTGTTTTCCTGGGGGATAACGTGTATTACAACGGTTTGCCGCCTGTTGACAGGTTTGACCGCGAAGTGTCAGAAAAGCGCCTGAACGCACAGCTGGATATTCTGAAAGGCTACCCCGGCGAGAAATACATGATTCCCGGGAACCATGACTGGAACCACAGTGGTCGTGGTGGGATAGACGCCGTGGTGCGGGAAGAGCGCTATGTGAACGAGTACCTGACCGACGAAAACATCATAGTAGGTAGCGACTTTTATGTGCCCGGCAACGGTTGTCCTGGCCCATACGAGGTGAAGATCAGCGACGACCTGGTGCTGATTGCCGTGGACTCGGAATGGTGGTTGCATCCCTATAACCGCCCCTACGGCGACAACAGCAGTTGTGGCGCTGCAACAGAGGTAGAGTTCCTGCTGCAGTTAGAAGACATTATCGAGAAAAACAGCGGGAGTGATATTCTGGTGGTCGGCCACCATCCGCTGGTAACCCGCGGCAACCACGGGGGCTTTTTTACGCTTACCGATCACCTTTTTCCGCTTACAATGCTCCGCGACTGGATGTATTTCCCATTCCCGGTTATAGGCTCTATCTACCCCTTTGCCAGGAAGTATGGCGGTATCCTGCAGGATATTCCGCACCCGCGCTACCAGGCCTATATTGAAGGACTAACCAATATCTTCTCAAAATACGACAACATCGTGTATGCCGCCGGGCACGAGCACGGGCTGGAGTACTTTGAGTATAACGACATCCCCTTGATTGTGAGCGGCTCCGGCTGTAAAACGCAGTACCTGAAGGAGGGAGGCGACTACACCAATTACATTCAGTCGGTAAAGGGCTTTGCAAAACTGCTTTACTACGAGAATGGGGAAGTCTGGACCGAGTTCTGGGTGCCCGAAGGCAAAGGAGAATCCGGTAAGGTGGCTTACAGAACACGCGTTTACGACAAGAAGCCCCGTAAAGAAGTACCGTTTGTACAGGACAAAACCCCTTACGCCGACAGTTCCATTACCCTGGCGGCCAACCCCGATTACAAAACCAGAGGGTTAAGTAAACTCCTGTTAGGCGACCATTACCGAGAGGAGTGGGCAACACCTGTAAAGGTGCCTCTGCTGGATATGAAGAATGTGTACGGCGGCTTAACCCCTTATCAGAAGGGAGGAGGCAAACAGACGGCCTCTTTAAAAGTGCGAAACCCCGACGCAACAGAATATGCCCTGCGCACAGTAGATAAGGATCCCACCCTGGCCCTGCCCGAGTACCTGCGCGAAACAGTTGCGCGCAGCCTGCTGCAGGACCAGGTTTCGGCACAGCACCCCTATGGGGCCCTGATCGTGCCTCCGTTGGCCGATGCCGCCGGGGTGCTGCACACAAACCCCCAACTGGTGTATATCCCAAACACGACCAACCTGCGGCAATACAGGGATGAGTTTGGTAACACACTGGCCTTTCTGGAGGAAGATGCAGACGAGAACCATGAAGAAACAGCCAGCCTTGGTTTCGCCAAAAACCTGGTGGGCACGGATAAGTTGCTGGAAGAACTTGAGCAGGACAACGACAACGAAGTAGACCAGCCTGCCTATGTGCGCGCCCGCCTTTTCGACATGCTCATCGGTGACTGGGACCGGCACGAAGGGCAGTGGCGCTGGGTAGAAGAGAAGAAAAAGGACGATAAAGGGAAATTGTACACGCCGGTGCCAAAAGACCGTGACCAGGCTTTTTTCAAGGTCGACGGGCTCGTGCCGTGGTTAGTCACGCGGAAGTGGGGCGTAAGAAACGTGCAGAATTTTGGGTACGAGTTCCGGGACATTGTCGGGCTGAACTTAAATGGCCTGACCCTGGACCGCACGCTCACCTCGCGGGTAACCAGGGAGGAGTGGCAACGCATTGCAACGGATATGAAGGCAAGCGTGACAGATGCCGTAATAGAAGATGCCGTGCGCCAATGGCCAGCCGAGATCAGGGAGCTCTCGGGGCCGGAGATTGTAGCCAAGCTTAAAGCAAGAAGGGACAAGCTGCCCCAGGCTGCCATGGAGTATTTTGACTTTCTGGTACAGTATGTCGATATCTCCGGAAGCGACAAGCACGAACGCTTCGAGATAAACCGGCTGAACAATGAGGAGATGGAGGTGAAGGGCTACAAGATCTCCAAAGAAGGTGAGATGCTGAAGCCGATCTACAACCGCACTTTCCTTACCAGCCAAACCAAGGAAGTCCGGTTTTATGGCATGGATGGGCAGGACCAGTTCGTGGTTTCGGGCAATGTGGACAAGAGTATTGTGGTGCGCATCATTGGCGGCGGCGACAAGGATGTGATCATAGACTCTTCGCATGTGAGCGGACTGAAGCGGCACACCCTTGTGTACGACACAGAGGAAGGAAACGAATTCCGGTTCAGCTCCGAAACCAAGGATAAGACACAGCCCTACCCGGAGGTGAACCAATACGACCGCGACAATTACAAGATACCCTACCTGGGCCCGCGGCTCTCAGCAGCTTATAACGTGGACGACGGAATCCTGCTGGGTGCCGGGGCGCTGCTGCGCACACATAAGTTCCGCAAAAATCCCTACGCCTCAGAGCATCTCCTGAAAGCGGAATACGCTTTCCTCACCAAGTCGGTTAATATCCGGTATACAAGCGATGTGCGGGATGTGCTGGAAAACTGGCACCTGGCTTTGGATGCCAACTGGCAGGCACCGCAGTACCAGCGCAACTTCTATGGCCTTGGCAATGAAACAGAGCAGGCCTCCGACGTGGACGATGCGTTTTACCGGGTTCGTTTTGAGCGCCTTACCCTTAAAACCTCCCTTTACAGAGATATCAGCTCATTTGTGAAAATTGGCATAGGCCCCACCTACGACCGCTTTAAGGCAGACAAGCCAGGGCAGGAGACTTTCCTGCTGAAACAGGCACGGGCCGGAAACCTGTTGCCTGGCACTTACAACCCTGTTGCAGATGCTTTTAACGTGCAGCACTATGGGGGCATTTCGGCCTACGCCAACCTCGAGGTGCTGGGTGGGGGAGGCACCCTGGCCAACCCCGACATCGGCATGAAATGGTATAACAACTTGAGCTATAACCAGCAGTTAGGCGGTGAGAAACTGCACTTTACAAGTATAAGCTCTGAGTTCAGCTTTTACATAAGCCCTAATTTTCCTTTTCAGCTGACCTGGGCAGGCAGGGTAGGCGCGACGCATAATTTTGGGGATTACCGTTTTTACCAGGCGCAAACCCTGGGAGGAACAGAGAACCTGCGGGGCTACCGGCGAACGCGCTTTGCGGGGCGCAGCAGTATTTATGCAAACGGAGAAGCCCGGGTAGAGCTTTTGAAGTATGACCTATACCTGGCGCCGGGCAAGTTAGGCGTGTTAGGGCTTTTAGACCTGGGCAGGGTTTACCAGGATGAAGACCCAAAGCAGGCTTTTTTCCGTAGTCTGCATACAGGCTATGGTGGAGGTGTTTGGGTGGAAGCGTTTAACAGCTCGGTCCTATCGCTCTCTTACACAATAGGTGAAGTGGATAAACTATGGATGCTGAATTTCGGATTCTTCTTTTAGCCTGTCGTTATTTAAAGTATAAGCCACCAACTAAACTGTGCTTCTGGCCCAGCACTGAAAACAAAGACTATGAAAAAGCTAATTTTACTCATTGCAGTATGTGTATTTTTTAAGGAGCAGCAAGCGCAGGCCCAGTCGCCGGAAGTAGAGGTACTGGAAGAATATGCCACCCCGAACGTGCGGGGAATGGGCAGAAGCCGCGGTATTATTGTAGGATATGAGCGCCTGCCCAATTTCGACATAGACTCCAAGTCGGATGACCCGATGATTGGCGACGGCAGCGGTAGGGTGCAGCGGCACAATAAATTTTATGTGCGAGCCTTTGCCCCACTTGTAAACAAGCCCCAGACCAAAGTGATAATTGGCGTAGACTACAAAACAGAGGAGTTTAACTTCGAGTCGATCACGCCATCTACCTACAGCCTGTACCGCTATTTAGAGGACAAGGATTTAAAGAGCATAGGGCTGCAGATAGCCTACCTGCACTCCATGGACAGCAGAAGGTTTTACCTGATAAGGGTGAAAGGGGAGTTAAATGGAGATTATACCCGGGATAACATCAGTATACCCGATTACCTGAAGGTAAATCTGGATCTGGCCTACGGCTGGAAACGCACCCCCGATTATGCCCTGGGTGTGGGTTTGCAATTGGGTTACACGTATGGCCGCCAAAGCATTTACCCGGGTGTGCTGTTCAATAAAACCTTTAATGATAAATGGGGCGTGGAGTCTATCTTTCCGGCCAACGCCCGGGTGCGTTACAACCTGGGCGATAAAACCCTACTGTACGGCGGTTACCGGTTAGAGGGGGCCAGCTACGATATATTCGCTAACAGTACCTCGTTGCAGGAGTTCGGTGAAATTGAGTTGCGACGTACCGATATCAAAGGGCTGCTACGGGTAGAGCGGGAAATATACGACTTTATCTGGGTTGGCGTGGAAGGCGGCTTTCGGCAGTATTACAGGCACAGAATCTTTGATGAGGTGGGCTCCAGGGATCCTTTGATCAAAAATGACCTGGCGGGTGCGGGTTACCTAAACGTGGAGCTTTACCTGGTGCCGCCCCGCAGGTTTACGGAAAAAAGGAAGCGATAATACATTTGTTTTCATACTTTAAAATTTACACTTGAAAACCGGCTGTTTGCTAGTAAACAGCCGGCTTTCAGGTATAAAAACTGGAGGCATGGGCTATCAGGCCTGATTTTCACAGGCGGCGGGCATGCCCTCTGGTACCTGGCCAAGCAGGTATGCATAGCTCTCGTACTGCGAGCGCACATGTGCCCCCTCGGTTAACGGCGCCACGTAAGCATTGTCAACGGTGCGCGATTTCATGTCGTCGGTTAGCTGGAAATCAATCAGGTTCCTGACCTCTGCCTTAAGGTCTTCCTGGTAAAGTGGAAAAGCGACTTCCACCCGCCGGTTCAGGTTGCGTGTCATCCAGTCGGCGGAAGCGATGTAGTATTCCTCCTGGCCGTTGTTATGGAAAATGTAAACCCGTGCATGCTCCAGGTACCGGTCCACAATGCTCCTGACCGTTATGTTATCGCTAATGCCGGGCACCCCAGGCTGCAGGCAGCAAATGCCCCGCACAAGCAGATCGACTTGCACGCCAGCCTGGCTGGCAGTATAAAGTTTCTTGATCATGCGCTCGTCCTGCAGCGCGTTCATCTTCAGGATCATGCGGGCGGGTAAACCCTTTTTAGCATGCCTGATCTCCCGGTCTATCATCTTCACGAAGCTCTGGCGCATGTTAATGGGGGCTACCAACAGGTGTTTGAACTCCTTGTCGGGTTGCCGGTCAATAAAGAACTCGAACACCTGCTCCATGTCCTTTGTCAGGCGCGGATCGGCAGTGAACAAGGCGTGGTCGGCGTATATTTTAGAGGTGTCTTCGTTGTAGTTTCCAGTGCTCAGGTAGGCGTAGTTAATCAGTTTGCCTTTTTCGTTGCGGGTTATCAGACCCAGTTTGGAGTGTACTTTTAAATCCGGGAGGCCAAAGATTACGTTGGCGCCAGCCTTCTGCAGCTTGCCCGCCCAAAAGATATTCGACTCCTCATCAAAACGGGCTTTCAACTCTACCACTACTGTTACCATTTTCCCGTTCTTAGCGGCCTTCACCAGGGCCTTGGCAATAGCCGATTTTTCGGCTACCCGGTACAAGGTGGCGCTCATGGCTGTCACTTTGGGGTCTTCGGCAGCCTCGTTAAACAGGCGGAGCACGTACTCAAAGGACTGGTAGGGATAGTGTACCAGGTAGTCTCTCTTTTTCATGGCCGCCAGCAAGCTGGGCTCCTTTTCAAGTTGGGTGTGCACCAGGGTGGGTTGCGGAACATACTTCAGGTCGGGCAGGTTAAAATCCGGGAAATGAAAGAAGTCGCGGAAGTTGTGGTATTTGCTGCCCTCCACAAGTTCGTCTTCTGTTATAGCGGTGTGCACCATCATGCGGTCCAGTAGTTCCTGCGGGGTTTCAGGGTCATAAAGGAGCCTGGCGGGGTAACCTGTCTCGCGCTTTTTCAGGCTCTTTCTGATCTTGGCCATCAGGTTGCCCGAAACCTCCTCCTCAATATCCAACTCGGCATCGCGCGATACCTTTACGGCATGGGCATCAAACAAGGTGTACTGCGGGAACATGGCGGGCAGGCAGAAGCGGATCACATCGTCCACGAACATCACATACCGGTGCCCCTTCACGGTGGGCAGTTTTACAAAGCGGCCCCCGTGCTTCTTGGTTGGAATTTCAAGCATGGCAAAGCGCTTTGGCTTTAACTCCCCCTCTTTGGGGCCCTGCATCATAATGCCCAGGTATACTGTTTGGTCTTTCAGGAACAGGTGTGTTTCAGTCGCATCCAGGATAATGGGAAGCAACAGAGGCGCCAGCTGTTTCTGAAAGTACTTGGTAACCCACGTCTGCTGCGTTTTATTCAGCTCGTTTTCGGTGAGCATGTGGATGTCGTGTTCCCGCAGGTCGGCCAGTATGCCGTCCCGGAAAACGCTTCCGAATTCCTCCTGCTGGCGGCGTACTTCTTTTATCACCAGGCCCAGGGTTTCGGCAGGGTCTTCATCCAGTTTCTGGCGTGTTTTTTTCTTTAGCTTGATCAGGCGCTTCAGGGTGGCTACGCGCACTTTAAAGTACTCATCCAGGTTAGAGGAGAAGATGGCCATGAACTTAATGCGCTCCAGCAGGGGCACACGCTTGTCTTTGGCCTCTTGCAGTACCCTGTAGTTGAAAGCAAGCCAGCTCAGCTCCCTGTTGATCAGGGGTAGCTCCGGGGTGTTTTCTTGCTCTGATTTGGTTGGTTTGTCCATTTGTGCGGGAATGTGCGTGGTACCTTTGCCGAGCTATGCGGCACGGGGCAAATGTGCGCCAGGTAAAACGCAGGGTAAGGGTTACTTGTAGTTTTTAGGGAAATCGTAAAAAAGCAGCTTTGCGTTTTCCTTCCGGATATCACTCCATTTGTCGCAGTTAAACTCAAGCGCAGCAACGCCCAGGGTGGGTAAGCTGGCGATATGATCCACGGTAAGCATGTTGGCAAAGTCAGAGATGGCTTCGTTGTGGCCTATCAGCATCAGGTGCCTCACTTCGTTGGGTGTAGATTTCACCACATCTAGCAATTCTTCTTTGCCAGCGCCATACACCTCGTCGCTTATCACAATAGCATCGGCATCGTAGTCAATTTCTTTAGCTACCAGGGTAGCCGTTGAGATCGCTCGCACCGCTGAACTTGATACGATCATATCAGGCTTGGCGCCGCGGCCAGCCAGTTCCTGGCCCATAAGCTGTGCGTCCTTGCGTCCGCGTTTTTTCAGAGGACGGTCATGGTCACTGAGTTCATCAAACTTCCAGCTCGATTTTGCATGTCTGAGAATATATAGCGTTTTCATATTAATTCAGTTTTCGCAACCGAACCCATGTTGAACAAGCAACAAGGGTGGCTCTGCTACTTACTGTAACTAAGGCTAATTTGTTGTGCTAACGTGCCGGAACTGGCCCCGATGGCAAGGGGGAAACAAAAAAGGAGCCACACGCATGCGGCTCCTTTTAACTTATACTTGCAGCTTAGTGCGCTAAACGTTGTTCGGATAGCGCTCCAGATGCAGCGCTTCTACCCGGCGGTGCAGTTCTTCGCGCAACTCTTCGATGTTTAGCTTGTTGGTGGCTGAAATAAAGAGGGCGGGAGCGTGCTCTTTGGCCATGTAAGTGGCTTTCAGGTCGGCGATGGAGGGGCGCACATCGGCTTCCTCCTCCTTCAACTCCAGCTCCCGCTGCTCCAGGTACTGGTCAATCTTATTAAAGATCAGCAGCACCGGCTTGTCGGCTGCGTTTATGTCTTTCAGCGTTTCGTTTACCACGGCAATCTGTTCCTCAAAAGAAGGGTGCGACACATCCACCACGTGCAGCAATAGGTCGGCCTCTCGAATCTCATCCAGCGTGGATTTAAACGACTCGATCAGTTTGGTGGGGAGCTTGCGGATGAAACCCACTGTATCGGAAAGCAGGAAGGGCACGTTGTCGAACACCACCTTGCGCACAGTGGCATCAACGGTGGCAAACAGCTTGTTCTCCGCAAACACCTCTGACTTAGACAGCAGGTTCATGATCGTGGACTTGCCTACGTTGGTATAGCCCACCAGCGCCACGCGCACAATGCCTGCGCGGGCTTTGCGCTGCTCAAAGTTCTGCTTCTCAAATTTTTTGAGACGCTCCTTCAGCAACGATATCTTTTCGCGCACAATTCGGCGGTCAGTCTCGATCTCCGTCTCACCGGGCCCCTTCATGCCGATGCCTCCTTTTTGCTTTGAAAGGTGCGTCCAGAGGTTGGTGAGGCGTGGCAGCAGGTACTGGTACTGGGCTATTTCTACCTGTGCGTGTGCCTGTGCCGTCTTGGCGCGCAAAGCGAAAATGTCCAGGATCAGCAGACTGCGGTCCACGATCTTTACCTGCAGCTCGCGCTCTATGTTGCGCACCTGCGAGGGGCTCAGGTCGTCGTCAAAGATCACCATGTCGATCTCGTGCTCCTTCACATAGGCGTTTATCTCGTCCAGCTTTCCGCTTCCCACAAAAGTAGACCGGTCGGGTTTGTCTAGTTTCTGCACAAAGCGCTTTATAGAATCTGCCCCGGCGGTTTCAGTCAAAAATGCAAGTTCATCCAAATACTCGGTGGTTTGCTCGTCGGTTTGGCGGTAGCCAGGCACCGAAACCAGCACGGCGGTTTCGCGTGGTTTGGCGGTGTCGTAGTATTTCTTTTTGCCCATTAATTGTTTATTAAGCGTGGTGGTTAAAGCTGCGGCTGCAGGTGCTGCCTGTTTGGCCCATTTTTGGCCAAGGCCACGCACCAAGCCGCAGGCATGCTCGATTACACTTATACGGCCCCAGCGGCTTTTGTTGTTAACACCTGTTTTTCCTGCCAAGCCAGGCCTATTTTATGGAAGGCGTGGGGGAGGTGCCACACATCAGCCGGCAAGTGGTTTTCGCGCGGCTGCAATTTACTTTAATTTTTCTGATGCCGCTGCTAAAAGGCTAACTTAGAAAATGACCTAAAGAACTGTATCTTTGCCTGCCGAGAGAGCTATTATGCGCATTGCCATTGTCATAAACACTTCCTGGAATATCTACAACTTCCGGTTAAGCCTGATAAAGGCCTTGCTGGCAGAAGGGCATGAGGTGATTGCCATTGCCCCCCACGACGCCTATGCCGACAGGTTGGTGGAGGCTGGTTGTGAGTTTGTGCCGTTAGAAATGGAAAAAGGCACCAACCCGTTCAAGGACATGCTCCTGGCCTGGCGGCTGTTTACCACTTACAGGCAGGTAAAGCCGGACATGGTGCTGCACTACACCATCAAACCAAATATTTATGGGTCCCTTGCCGCGCATTGGGCAGGCGTGCCCGCTATCAACAATGTGTCAGGGTTGGGCACGGTCTTCATCACCAGAGATTACGTTTCTGCCATTGCCTTAAAGCTCTACAAATTCGCGTTTCAGTATCCGGCGAAGGTTTTTTTCCAGAACCAGGACGACCGGCGCCTTTTCTTGCGCAACAAACTGGTGAGCGCCGGCAAAACGGAGGTGCTGCCAGGCTCAGGCATCGACCTGCAAAAATTTGTGCCCGCCGATGATTTTAAACGAAACGAGCAGTTCACTTTTTTAATGGTAGCGCGGGTGCTCTACGACAAGGGAATTGTGGAGTTTGTGCAGGCCAGCAAGCTGGTGCAGCAGCGCTTCCCGCATGTGAAGTGCCAGTTGCTGGGCCAGGTAGATGAGCGGAGCCGCTCCGGTATCAAACAACATAAGTTAGAAGAGTGGCTGGCCACGGGCGTGTTAGCCTACCTGGGTACCACCGACGATGTGGCCAGCAGATTGGCGGAGGCCGATTGTGTGGTGCTGCCCTCGTACCGCGAAGGCACACCCAGAACGCTTTTGGAGGCCGCGGCCATGGGCAAGCCGATGGTGGCCACCAACGTACCGGGCTGCCGCGAGGTGGTGCAGGATGGCGTGAACGGCTTGCTCTGCCAGGCACGCAGCGTAGAAGACCTGGCCGCTAAAATGATGCAACTGCTGCAACTCAGCACCCCCGACCTCAAGCGCATGGGGCAGGCCAGCAGGCAGATAGCCGTCAGCCGCTTCGATGATAAAATCGTGATACAAAAGTACCTGCACGCCATAGAGGAGGTAAGCAACCAGGTAAGCGTGTAGCTCTGATGAAGTGCTTGGGAAGCTGCGAAAATAAACGGTAGCTTCTCCTGATCAGCGTTATGGAAGCGCTTTGAAGTATAAATATATAGTATAAAAATATAGTAAGCACCCTACTTTACATGGATCATAAGCTATTTCATATAGAAGGATTGATTGAGTTTACCCCACGCGTATTTAGAGACGACAGAGGCTATTTTTTAGAGACCTACAGCGAGAAGTGGTTTGCGCCTTTCGGCATACAACCCAATTTTGTACAAGATAACCAGTCGGTATCTAAAAAAGGAGTTTTACGCGGACTACACTTCCAGAAGCCGCCTTATGCGCAGGGGAAGCTGGTGCGGGTAAGCACCGGTAAAGCCCTTGATGTGGCTGTGGACCTGCGCAAAGATTCCCCGACTTTCGGGCAGCATGTGGCTTGTGTGCTGGATGCGGAAAAACACAACCAGTTCTGGATTCCGAAGGGTTTTGCCCATGGCTTTGTTGCGCTGGAGGATAATACTACCTTCCTGTACAAGTGCACCGATTTTTATGAGCCTACCGCTGAGGGCGGCATTCTTTGGAATGATCCGGCACTTGGTATAGACTGGGGAATTGCGGAGCCGTTTGTTTCGCCCAAAGACGAGGTGCTAACCACGCTGCCCGACCTCGATTCGCCTTTTTAAGGGGAAAGAAGACCCTCTTCAGCACAGTAAAGCCAGCAAAGTATATCTGCTGGCTTTACTGTTTCTAGGTATAGCTTTTACCTGTCAACTGATTGCTGAGTAAATTTAACGCTCAACAATTATTGTTTTTCTGATGTTGCCCTTTTCGTGAGAGATATAAAGATAGTACATGCCCGGTTTTAAACTGGCAGTATGTATAGTAGTTTTATCATTTATGACCTTGCCTTTCTTAACCGGGTTTCCGCTGCTGTTGTATAACACAAAAGAAATATTTGTCTGCTTTACGGGGTGGCGTTTGTCTGGCTTAACATTTAGCTCCACTTGATTGTTGGCAGGGTTAGGAGTTGCCGTTGCACAGATAAAGCCATCACAACCTCCATCATCGGGGTAGCATCCGCCGGGGCTACGCATTTCGTATACTTTTTCTCCAATATAGATCAACGTATTGCACTCGTTCTTTGCATACACTCTAAACCGCCTGTAATACCCTGCTATTCCTACTATTTCTACTTCCTGTGCTGTGGCAGAACCCTCATAATAAAGGGTTTCATCAGAGGGATTGAAGTAGTATGGGTCGCTGGATACATTGGAATACCATAAGTAGGTGGTGGTACCAGGCGCATTCTGCACCGAAAGCCCCATAAACTGTTCGCAGTCTTTTGTGTAATCTATGGTAATGCCTGGAGATGTAACGCTGGGATTTCCTATCCAGACATCTTTTGTTACAGCCTAGCTATTGTGGCATTGGTCGTTTGTAGCGTACACTTTTACCTGACTGGTACCCTTGTAAGAACCTGCAGTAAGGGTAACCTGTGCTGGCATGTTGTACTGAGGCGACGGCAACCCGTTGATAAGCAAACTGCCAGTTGTTTCCCAGGTATAACCTGTGGCACCTGGTATGTTAGCCACAGCAAAGTTTTTGTTTGTACAGATGAAGGGATCTGCGGCCGTAAAGGTTGGTTTTGCTACTCGTGGATCATAGCCAATGGCAAAAGGATTTGCGTTTACTGTTTTGGCTGGGCTGGAGCAGGTGGCAGATACCTCTACCTGACCCGCGCCCGTGCCGCTTGGAATAGCAGTTATAGTATTGCCAGTCGCCGTGCCGGATATGCCCCACCCCGCTGGCAAAGACCAGGTATAGTAGGCGGCCCCAGGCAGCGCAGGAACGCTGAACGTAACAGGAGAGGTGTCGGCGCAGTTCACGCTGGCTTTAGAGGCGGTGATGGTGCCCAGCACCGGTTCACGGTTTATGGTAAGTGTACTGTAGTTAGTAAAAAATTGTGTTCTGGGAGAACTGTAAGCACTGCACTCGTAGTTATAGCCCCTTACCTTTACCAGACCTCCTGGCCCTGCCTCAGGTATAACGGTTATTGAGTAACTTTGAGTAGTAAAGGTGCCCGTTTGGTTGTCATTGGTGCGCCAGCCGGTAGGCAGCGTCCATTCATACCAGTCGATGTACAGCTGTGTGTTGTAAACCGGGTCTGAGGCGCTCGGTGTGTTAGGTATCTTTAGCCTATCTATGGATAAGGTAAGGGGACTAGTGCTGCACCAGTTTAAGTTGTAGCTGGTGTAAGCCGTGCCATTTACATTCACCTGGGATGGGTTTACCCCGTTAATGGATTTGATGATGACACCGCCTGTGGTGGGACTGCCATTGTTTGCTGTATTGCTGCATGAGGTTATAATGACTTTGAGCTCGCCCTTCTGCGTAACGTCATCCTAAATAACATCAACCGAACTATTAATAGTAATATAATCATTGCTGTTACCAGTCAGAAAAAATTTGCCCTTGGTAATAGACCACTTAAATGAACAGTTTTTGTAATCGGCACTTGCGGAGCCTCCACTAGGATATGCGGAGTAAGAAACAATATTTCCTGGGCATTGAGGGAGATTACCTTGAGGAGATATTTTAGTTTGTGCCAATAAATAATATGGCAGGCTAATAAGGAGCATAATTGCGAAAAAGTGTTTCATAGACTTGAATTAATATGGGTTTAAATTAAATTCTAAAAAAGCCAGTAGAGGCTAACTGAGTTGATAGGTAAGTGTGTAATTTTTATTTTTTTAGTAGAGTGGTCACTATAGTTATAAGTTACTCCTTCTCCTTCAGTAGTAATCACAGTAACTGTAGCATAATAATCTCGCGTGTTTTTTTCTCTTTTAATGCTTAATGCTGTTTCAGTGGAGAGGTAAAACCTCTTGTTTAAGTTAGCGCGTAGCCCTGCGAAAGGGCGTAAACCAAGAGCTTTAGTTGTATTTTCTTCGTCTACATACACCTCTTCATACAATTGGTCAGTATTTAGAAACTTATTCCTAATCTCTATGTCCTTTCCCTGTCGGCGGTAGAAGGCATCTGCTCCGTAGTAGACCATGAGCACTTTGCCCAGTTGCAGTTGCCGCTCATAACCTAGGCTTCCCGCGCAGGTGTAGTGGGTAACCTCGTCCAGTCGGTCAGTAAAGGACTGGGATGAATCGGACTTGACATACATACCCTCCATAGAAAGACGCAGGGCCGAGCGGGCGGAGAGTTGGTATTTGTAAAACAGCTGCAGGGGAGTCTGGCTATTTTGGTCGATAACTTTATCGAGCACCACGCGGGTGTTCAGGCCGATGTGATGGCGATAGGAGATAAGTGAATCCGGTGCCTGGGCAGAGGCCGTGAAGCAGGCGCACAGCAGCAGGGCGAGAAGTATAAACTTTGTTTTCATAAAAGAATAAATTTTAGTAAAAATAGGTGATAGGCTGCAGTAAATATAGGAAATTATTTATATAAAAGTGACGCCTGTAAATGGTATGTTTTATCCCCCCCCTTATTTGGCTGGGTAAGCATGGAGTGGCTTTTTGGGGTATGAAAATGAATTGAATGACTGTTAAAAGTAACAGTGGGATGTTTAAGGAGGTAAAGTAGCGGCGAGTAAATAATCAGGGGCAGAAAGCTCTTTGCTCCTGCCCCTGATTATTACCGCTCACCAACTGGGTTTTGGTAAGTATTCTGGGTTTTGGTAAGTATTCTTTGCTTTTCAGTACGCCATTTTACAGCACCTCCAGCAGCGTTTCCAGCCCCATGCCCCTAGAGCCCTTCACAAGCACGTAGCTGTCAGTTACCGGGTGGTCCTGTAGCCATTGCTGTAACTCCGGCTTCGTCTCAAAGTATAAAAAATCGCTGTTTACCTCTGCTGCATACTTCATGTCTTTGCCGCAAAGCAGTACCCTGTCTATGGGTTGAGAAGCCACTATTTCGCCCAAGGCTTTGTGTTCAGTAGCACTTTCTGCACCCATTTCAAACATGTCACCCAGTATAACCACCTTATGCGTTGCAGTCATACTTCCGAAGTTGCGCACAGCCGCTGCCATAGAAGTTGGGTTGGCGTTGTAGGCATCCAGCAAAATAGTGTTGCTGCCTTTGTGCACCACCTGCGAACGGTTGTTCACCGGGCTGTAGTTGGCAATGGCTTCGTTGGCTTTAATTAGCGGTACGCCAAAATACTTTCCGATGCAAGCAGCGGCAGCCATATTTTCATAATTATAACTACCTACCAGTTGCGTTTTTACCACGCTGCCTTCTTCGTCTTTATACACCACAAATGGAGAGGCCTCCAGCAGCTCAGAATGATAGAAGTCTTCAGGGCCGGGATAAGTTGCTTTGTGCTCAATGCGGCGGCTCATGCGCATCAGGTGCTCGTTGCCAGTGTTCACGAACACGGTGCCTTTGTAGTTATCCAGGTGCACATAGAGTTCGCTCTTGCCTCTGGCCACTCCCTCCAGGCTGCCAAAGCCTTCCAAATGCGCCTTGCCGATGTTGGTGATCATGCCGTGCGTGGGTAAAGCAATGCTACTGAGCAAGGCAATCTCCCCGATATGATTTGCCCCCATTTCAATGATCGCCATCTCGTGCTCCGGCGTTATGCGCAGCAGCGTGAGCGGCACCCCGATGTGGTTGTTCAGGTTGCCCTGCGTGTACAGCGTATTGAACTTCTGGCTGAGCACCGCATAGATCAGCTCCTTGGTGGTGGTTTTGCCATTGCTGCCCGTAATCCCGATCACTGGTATGCTGAGCTGCCGGCGGTGGTGGCGCGCCAGGTCCTGCAGCGTTTGCAGCGTATCCTCTACCACAAACACGTTGTCAGCGGCCAAGGCCGGGTCGTCCACTACGGCATATTTTGCGCCTTTCTGCAGGGCCATCCTTGCAAACTTGGCACCCTTAAAGTTGGGTCCGTTCAGGGCGAAAAACATACTTTGGTCCTGGGTTGCGCGCGAGTCGGTGCTTACCTGGCGGCATCCCAGGTATTTTTGGTACAGGAATTCGATGCTAGCTGGCATAAAATGCGTATTTTTATCAGTAATAAATGCTATTAAAGTGGCAGACTGCATTATCAGTTTCTGTTGGCCACCCGACTGGCAATATACATCCAAAACAGCAAATAAGGTAAACAAAGGCTGACGCCGCTGTTTGTTAGCTTATAGCGGTTCAATTTCAAGGTTTACAGCTCAGGCTATATGAGAATAAAATTCATTTTCTTTATTTTTCTTTTACTGCTGTGCGCACAGGTGCAGGCACAGGAAGCCGAGAAGCTTGCTTTTCGCTATCGCCCGGACGTTCCCGTTGCAACAAGTACGGGGCAGTTGGCAAACCCCTGGAGCGGGGGGCTTAACACGCCGCAGTTTTCTACCCTCGACCTGAACAAGGACGGCCAGCAGGATCTCTTTATTTTTGACAGGCAGCTTAAAAAAGTATACACCTGGCTGGCCTTCAGGCAGGAAGGGAAGTGGCAGTACACCTATGCCCCGGATTACGAGGTTTTCTTTCCGGCTGATTTGGTGAACTGGGTGCTGTTGCGCGATTATAACTGCGACGGCATGAAGGATATCTTCACCAGCACGCCCCTGGGGATCCGGGTATTTAAACAGGAAACCGCCGAACCTGGAAAGTTGAAGTTTGCCTTAGCCGAAGAGGTGTTGTTTTATAACAACGGGAAAGTGAACATACAGATGAACACCGCTGACATCCCGGCCATTACAGACACTGACGGCGATGGCGACCTGGATATCCTGATCTCCGAATTCTCGCGCGGGCAAACATTGGAACACTACATCAATCTGCAGGCCGAGCTTAACTTGCCCTGTGGCAGCCTGCAGTTTACGCAGCAAACCGACTGGTGGGGCCGCATATCCGAGTGCGAGGGCTGTAACAACTACCTCTTCAGCGCTTTTTGCAGGGTAGCGGCTCCCCTGCATTCCGGCCACGATGGCTCTGCGCTCCTGTTACTGGATATAGATGCCGATGGCGACCAGGATCTGATTTCCGGTGCTGTGCAGTGCGATAACTTGTTGCTGATGGAGAACCAGGGGGATAAAGGGAATGCGGTGATGACAGGCTTTACACCTGCTTTCCCTGCTACTAAACCCGCTGCCTTTCCTGTTTACCCGGCAGCATTTTACGAAGACGTAACCTTCGATGGCAAGCCGGATCTGCTTGTAGCGCCGCAGGCTACCCACGACCTCCGGAACATCGACTTTAAGAACTCGTCCTGGCTTTACAGCAATTCCGGCGCAGCAAACCGGCCTGACTTTACTTTTGTGAAGAACAACTTCTTACAGGATCAGATGATCGACTTAAGTGAGGGTGCTTACCCGGCTTTCGCTGATCTGGATGGCGATGGCGACCTGGATCTGCTGATAGGCAACTTCGCTTCTTACCGCGATAATTTGTACAGCGCATCCATTAGCTTTTACCGCAACACCGGAACCCAAACGGCTCCTGCTTTCGAGCTTGTTACAGACGACTACCTGGATTTAAAAGCCCGGCAGCTGTTCGCTATCAAGCCTGCCTTCCAGGACATGAACGCCGATGGCGTGCCTGACCTGGTGCTTACGTATAAAGAGCTCAATGCCAATACAACCCGCGTTGTTTTTATCGGCAACAAAGCCTTAAAGGGGCAACCGGCCAGCTATGATTTTACAAATGTGAAAGTGGTGCTGCCTTTGCCCGATGGCGCTTCGCCTGCCTTTACGGATGTTGATGAAGATGGCGACCTGGATTTATTGGCAGGGATGGCTGACGGGAGCTTGTCTCTCTACAAAAATACCGGCAGTGCCAGTGCTCCGGTTTATACTTTGGAGAGCAACCATTTTGGCGGGCTTAACTTTAACACGGCGCGCCGCGCGCTTTCCCCTGCTGTGGCAGATGTGGATGGCAACGGCGCACCGGATCTGTTGACAGTGGATGACAGCGGCACCCTGCGCATTTACCGTAACTTTAAACAGCAGCCGCCAGAGGCGTTTATCCCTGATACCGAACTACTGGAAAACACGTTGACGCAAAGCCTGCAGGCAACCCGGTTCGGTAAGTGGGGCAGTATAGCCGTAGCACCGTTAGGCGGCGAAAATAAATTTTACGCGGCTATCGGTACTTTGGGAGGCGGGGTGTACCTGCTGCAGCAAACTGCCGGAAACATGGCCCAACCCACTGGTACGGACGCAGGGCTGAAGCTGGAAGTATACCCTAACCCTGCCGCTAAAACAGTGCATGGCACTGTTTCTGTAAAAGCCACGGAGCCTGTGCGCCTGGAAGTGTTTGATGCCATAGGCAGGCAAGTATACCGTAGTGCCGGCACCTACAGCCGCCAGCATAGCTTTTCTCTCCGTCAGATGGCACCAGGCATGTACGTGATTCGGGCCAGTGCCGAGGGCGATGCACACGCCACGGCCAAACTGGTGGTGCACTGATGGTGTCGTTTCTGTACCTGGACCTGACGGGATCAGGCCATTTCCATCAGCCGGTTCCCGAGCAAGTTAAGGAGGCTTTGCCGCATGTGGCCGTTTTGGATCTGGATGAAAAATCGGGTGAACTGATGCGCCATTATGGCTTGCGCCTGCTTCGGGAGGCAGACAAGGCTGTCGTTTGCATGAAAGCAGATGAGCGTATAACTGATATCTCGGCGCTCATGCCTTTGCTGGAAGAGGTGTTTTCTGAAATGGGGCAGCGCCTGGTGTTACTGCTGGGGCAGCATGGCCGGCTGGAGCGCATGTTTGCCGCAAGGCCGCAGCTCCATTTTAAAAAGGTAGCAGAGGCGAATGTGTTAAGCGAAGTGGAACAGTTTCTGGAAGCGTAGAGTCCGTAGTAAATATTACTCAAAACTAAACCTGTCTGCGTCCAGGTGTGCCGGGAAAGCGGCTCGGAAGTCATCGAGTTCCTGCTTGCTCAGGGTTAAAGTATGAATTCCTTCTACCTCGCTGGTTGCCAGTAAATGATGCCCCTTTGGGTGAACGAAGGCTGAGTCGCCGGCATAGGGGTGGTTGTTCCCGTCGGTGCCCACCCGGTTTACACCCACTACATAGGCCAGATTCTCGATGGCGCGCGCCTGCAACAAGGTGCGCCACGCCAGGCTACGCGCTTTTGGCCAGTTAGCGACGTACAGCTGCAGGTCATAGGCATTGCCGGTGTTGCGGCTCCAAACCGGGAAGCGCAGGTCGTAACAAACCAGCGGGTTAATGTTCCAGCCCTTCAGCGTTACAAGAAGCCTTTCTTTCCCAGCAGTATAGGTGTGGTGTTCTTTAGCCATCCGGAACAGGTGTTTTTTATTATAGGTGGCGTAACTGCCATCCGGCCTTACCCAATACAAGCGGTTGAAATAGTTCCCGTTTTCCTGTACGATCACACTTCCGGTTATAACCGCCTGGTGTTTCTCCGCTTCGCGCTGCATCCAGGCCAGGGTGGGGCCTTCGTTTTCTTCAGCCAAACCAGCCGCGCTCATGCTAAAGCCGGTGGTAAACATCTCGGGGAGCACGATCAGGTCGGTTTTTGGGGCTGCAGCTGCCAGCTTTTCAGTGAACATGCGCCTGTTGGCTGCGGCATCCTGCCAGTGCAGTTCAGTTTGTACAATCGTGACGCGTAAATCCATATCTTCCTTTAAAATAACAAATTAGAACTACCTAAAGGCCAGCCAAGCGCGCTCCGGCTGCCTGCAGTGTCGCCTCGCTTTTGGCAAAGCAGAAGCGAAGGTACTGGTTATCTGTCTGATCATGGTAAAAAGCAGACACCGGAATTGCAGCCACGCCTGTCTCCATTGTTAACTGCCGGGCAAAGTCCAGGTCATGAGCGTCTGTAATGGCACTATACTTTGCCAGCTGAAAGTAGGTACCTGCCGACGGGATAAGCTGAAAGCGGGAACCTTGAAGCTGCTGCACAAAAAAATCGCGTTTCGCCTGGTAAAAGTCAGGGAGTGCCAGATAATGGCTCGTTTCATCCATAAAATCGGCGATTGCCAGTTGCAATGGGGTAGGCGATGAAAAGGTAATGAACTGGTGCATCTTGCGCAGCTCAGCGGTCAGGGGCACGGGTGCCACGGCATAGCCGATCTTCCAGCCTGTGGTGTGGTAGGTTTTTCCGAAAGAGGAGATCACGAAGCATCGCTCACGTAACTGTGGGTGCTGCAGCGCGGAGAAGTGCTCCTGCCCGTTGAACACCATGTGCTCGTACACCTCGTCGCTGATCGCCAGGATGTCGGTTCCTTCCAATAGGTTGGCCAGGATATCCATGTCCTGGCGGGTCATCACGGCGCCGGTCGGGTTGTGTGGGGTGTTGATGATGAGCAGGCGGGTACGGGCCGAGCGCGCACTTGCCACCTTCTCCCAATCCACGCTAAAATCAGGAAGCGCGAGCGGAACATAAACCGGATGCCCGCCGGCCAGGCGGATGGCAGGGGCATAGGAATCGTAGCAGGGCTCCAGTACCACTACCTCATCTCCGGGGCGCACCACTGCGGTAATGGCTGCAAAAAGTGCTTCTGTCGCCCCCGAGGTTACCGTTATCTCTGTCTCCGGATCGGGGGTGTACCCATACATACTTTCTGTTTTCAGGCTTATCTTTTCCCGCAGTTTCAACACTCCCGCCATAGGGGCATATTGGTTAAAGCCTTCGTGCATGTACTTGGTTACAAGGTGCATTAACGGCTCCGGACAGTTGAAATCGGGGAAGCCCTGCGAGAGGTTGATGGCACCGTGTTGGTTGGCGAGGCCCGACATAACCGAGAAAATGCTGGTGCCCGTATCAGGGAGCTTGCTGCTGGGGTAGTGTATCATAAAGGGTGATAAAGCGCGCGTTTAGTCTTTTTCCAGCAATGAGATTTAGGGCGTTATGTTTTGCCTCCCCAGGCCCGGCTTCAAACTTTACTAGACGGCTAATTTCCCGGGCTGATCAACACTAGCGGTTCTGTTCGCCCCAGTAAGCATCACGTGGGTCACGCCTGCGCCGGCGCGATTCAGGGTGCGGCTCTAAGGGGTTCTCCATCCAGCGGTCTTCCACGCGTTGGTTACTTCTGTCAAAGCGTACATCCCGCTGTCGCTGACCGGGTTCTTGCTGCGGATAGAACTCCTGCTCGGGGTGGCGCTGCAGGTGTTCGCTATGCCGCTGATGGTGTTGTCGGTATTGCTGGTTTGGCAGCCACTCTTCCCGGTGATACCTGCCCTGATCTTCATAGCGGCCATAGTCTTCCGGTTGCCAATCTTCCTGGTGGTTCAGGTGTATATAGGGGTTCGGTTCACCCCAGCGGCTTTTAAAATCGTTAAAGTTCGCGTCGTTCCGGTGTTCATGGGGCTGGTTGTGGGCGTGTCGGTGATCTTGATGGCGGGGGTGCCTGCGGTCGTGTTCGTCGTGCTGCATGGTGTTTTGGTTAGGTGAGAAATCAGTTCCTGGTATGTGTATACTTTGGTGTACGCGCTGATAATCAGGATGTTTGTGATTAATATAAACAAAAAAACACACAAAAACAACAAAGCCGGCATCAAATGCCGGCTTTGTTGTTTTACTTCCTAAATTAAATCTACTACCAATTTTACCTAATCAAACCTTTATACGGCTTATCTGCGAAAGCGTTGGTTTCGATCCGTATCATGATCGTAATTATCATGGCCAGAGTCTGACTCGTCGGCCCAGCGGGGGCCACCTTCATAGCCTTTGTCGAAATTACGGTTGCGGTATACTTCAGAGCCGTGGCGCTTGCCGGGGTCAATCCGCTCCGACCTTGGCTCATAGCGGTTGTGCGGCTGGTAAGCGGGGTCATCGGAGTGCCAGATGTCGTTCCAGGTATCCTTCACTTTATGCATAAAGCCGCGCTGGTCGCGTGGGCTTCGATCCTCATCTGCGGTATACCTGCCTTCGCGGTACCAGTTATGCGAACCGCTGCCGTACCTGAAATCACCTTCTTTATAGCGGCTTCTGCTTCCGGGTGCTTCGCGCCATTCATCGTTGTAGTCATTGGTTCTGTCGGTGGTGTTGCCTTGTAGCGGATCTCCCTGCTGGTGCGGGCGGCGCATGCTATGTTGTTGGCTGTGCTGGTAATGATCTCCGTGGTCGAGGTAAGAGCGCTCGTTCCGGTACGCGCTATCAGGGCGGCTGCCGTAGTGATCTCTCAAGTGCGCGTTTCGGCCCTGGGCGTAGGTGCTGTTGCGGTCGTGCTGGTAGTTCTCGCCGTATTTCTGCTTGGGTTTGTCCTGGGCGCCGCGTGGGCTTGGCCCCGTGTGAAAGTAATTGCCCTCGTCCCATTTCCGGTTATCCTCGCCGCGGTATCCGTAGCGCTTTTGTGCATCGCTATCCTGCTGGGCAAGCTTACGGCCCATGCGCCAGTTCTCTTCCGCATGGTTGCCGTAATCTCGTGTGTCGTTTGCCATAGTCTTGTTTTTAAGATGATTTACAATTTAAAACACCCTAAGGTGCAGGCTTTTATGTACGGCAATGCAGCAGCGTTAGTTGAAAGGAGAAAGGGCTGCAAAAAAACAGCGGCATCCCTGGTGAAAGGAATGCCGCTCAGAAATCTGGTTAGGAGTAACTTAAAAATACGTTTGCATCACTTCGCGCACATCGCTTTCAGTTAAAGGCTTGGCAAAGTGCTGGCGCACGTCCGGAAACTGCTTCAGTTTTTCAAGGTCGTAAAAGCTGGCCGAGGAGGTAAGCATGAGCATGGTAACCTCCTCTTTATGCTGCGACTCTATTTTCTGGTACGCCTCCAGAAACTCAAAGCCATCCATCACCGACATCTTTATATCCACAAAGATCAGGTCGGGGCGCGGATAGCCGTCCTCGCCCGCGAAAGCATTGTTTAAATACAGGAGGGCCTCCTCTCCATTGGTAACTACCCTGATGTCGGGGGCTATCTTCATGCGCGTAAGCAAGCGGTGGTTCAGGTAGTTAGTAGTTTCATCATCATCTACTAGCAATATGGTTTTGATTGGTTTCATGCCTTGTTTACTGTTTGTGCTTAAACTTGCTTTTGCTTAAAGTATAGGTAAAAGGTGGTGCCGGTGCCTAATTCGCTCTCAATATGGATATAGCCGCCATAGTTGGTGAGCAGCCTGTTTACGATGTATAAGCCCAGGCCGGAGCCATTTACATGGTTATGGAAACGCTTAAACATCTGGAACAGCTTGTTCTGGTGTTTGTTCATGTCAATGCCCAGGCCGTTGTCCTGTATCTTTAACTCTACAAAGTTACCTTTTAGTTCTGTGCTTATCCTTATTTCTGGTGTACGTTCCTGAGACCGGTACTTGATGCTGTTGCTGATCAGGTTAAAAAGTATGCTTTTCAGGTTGCCTTTTGTAAATGGAACCAGGGCAGCGCCTGAAAAGTCTGTGATGACCTGTGTTTGGGTTTCATCGATCATACTTTGCAGGCTTAATTCCACGTCCTCCACTATTTCGCTGAAGGGTACCTGTTCCAGTTCCCGGCGCTTTACCTTCTGTACCTTTACCACCTCCGACAGGTCCTGGATGGTGGTATGCAACTGCTCCAGCGATTTGTCGAACATGCCGATCATTTTGTAGGCGTCGGGGTCTTTAAACTCAGCCACCTGGATAAGCTCCTGGAAAATGCCAGCCATATTGATGATGGGTAGTTTGAGGTCATGGGAAGCGGTGTACACGAAACTATCCAGGTCCTGATTGCTGCGCTCGAGTTCCAGGTTTTTCTCCACCAGCCCTTCCTCCGCCTTTTTGTGGTCCTCAATGTCAATGCAGGTGCCTATCCATTTCAGTATCTCCCCCTTTTCATCCCGTAGCGGTATGCCCTGGCCCAGGAACCAGCGGTAAGCGCCATTCCGGCCGTTCTGTATGCGGTATTCCATCTCGTAATAGGCGCCGTGCTGCACGGAATATTGCCAGCGCTCAAAAGTTGCGTCCCTGTCATCGGGGTGAATGGCCTCTAAAAAGGCCTCGTGCCCCAGGCTCTCCTCCTGTGTAAGGCCTGTATAGTTTTGCCAGCGCTCGTTAAAGTATTCTGTTACCCCGTCAGGTGTTGCGGTCCAGGTCATGTGCGGCAGGGAGTTAAGCAGCCTTTGCATCCATTGCAACTGGCTCTCGCGTTCCTGCTCCAATTTCTTCTTCTCGGTAATGTCCAGCATAGCGCCTATCATTCGGATCGGATGGCCGGTTTCATCCTGAATCACATACCCTTTGTCGTATACTGATTTGTAATTTCCGTCGGCGCATTTAAAGCGGTACTCCTGCTCCCAGTAAGACGCTTCTGAATCGAAAACCTGGCGAATGCTTAGGTCTACCCGCAGGCGGTCCTCCTCGTGAATGTTCTCCTTCCAGAAATCGATTGAATTCGGGTGGGTCTTGTAACCGAACAGGGTATGTAGCCCTTCGTTCCACCAAAGGGTGTTGTCCCGCAGGTCCCAGTCCCAGATCACATCGTTGGTGGCCTTGGCTATCCGCTCAAAACGATCGTTGCTCTCCCGCAGCTTTTGCTCCTGTTGCCTTTGCTGACCAATATCAAGCATGGAGCCCAGCATCCGCACCAATTCTCCGGCCTTGTTGTAGAATAAGTAGCTGTGGTCCAGCACATCGGCATAAGTGCCATCTGCCCGCAGGTGCCGGTACTCCCCACTCCACGTTTTGCCTCTGCTGGCTGTTACATGGTCCAGGGCCGACTTCATCTGATCGTAATCTTCGGGGTGTACTTTGCTTTTCCAGTTATCCAGCGTTGTCTTTAACTCTTCTGCCGGGTATCCGAATACGGCTGAATATTCGGCGCTCCTGGTTAATTTGTTCCTGGGTATGTCGCATTCCCACATGATGCCGCCCACTTCCTTGGTCAGCATTTGCAGGTGCCTGAAAGATTTTTCAACTTCCCGCTCGGCCAGCACTTGTGGGGTGCAGTCGCGCAACTCTTGCAAAACATAGGCTACCTCGCCCATGTCGCCAAACACGGGCGTTAGGGTGCTTTCCCAGTATCGCTCCTCAAAACCACCTCCCCGCTCTTCGGGCCGCTTAATATCGTAGCGCGTAGCGGATTTCGTAACTGCCTGTTTTTTTGTTAGCACCTGATTAAAAGACGCTGCTGCCGACTGTCGGGCTTTTATGTCGGGTGTGGCAGGGTTATCAGGAAAAACATCGAATACATACTTGCCGATGACCTCTTCGCGCTTTCTATAAACTGCGTTCAGGTAACTGTTACTAACAGCGACAAAAGTCAGATCAGGCGTACAAACACAAAGCAACCCTGGGGAGGCATGAAATATTTGCTCAAAATTAATATTGCTAAGTAAAGCAGGGTTGCTTTTCATAAGTTACATGTGTTTAAACCTGGCTTCCCAGGGCGAATACGAATGCGAAAAACGAGAGGTTAGGCACGAACGTCCACAGGGTGCATTAGATCCTTTAAAGCAGCCCTGGCTTATACCTTCTCCTGAAGCTTTAAGGCCATCAGGGCGGCTGCACGTTTAGCTTCTACAGCCTCTGTTACTTCTATTGCTGAAATCAGTATTCCCTCGGAGTTGCCTTCATTATCTAAAATAGGGTGGTACTTGATGTTAAAATAGGCCTCCTCCGGGTTGCCATTCTGAAGGCGGTCATAAAGGGCCGGAAATTCCTTTACCTGCACAATCTCCCCCTGCTCATACACATGCTGCAGCAGTTCCTGAAAACCAAGCGAATCGAATTCAGGCCAGAGCAGGCGGGCAGGCGTACCGATATAACTCCTGTTGCCATAAATATTATACAAGCCCGGCGATACATAGCGGCACACAAGGTCCGGTCCTTCCAGCATGCACATGTGGGCCGGGGAGAGCATCAGCAGCTTTTCAATCTGGGCATCTTTGGCGCGTATTTTTTCCAGGGTTTGCTTTTGTTCCTCAATATCGGTGAAGGTGCAGATCCATAGTTTCACGTTTCCGTGTTGGTCATACATGGGCACGCTCCGTTTTAGAAAGGTACGGTAGCTGCCGGCAATACAATCCCGGATGCGGTACTCTGATTCGTAGAGCTGCCCCGATTGAAGCGCCACGTGCCAGGCCGTAAGGGCATCGGCTGAATCCTCGGGATGAACGGTGTTAATCCACCCTTCGGTTTGCCGGGGCTTCATGCCGGTATAGCTGTACCAGTTGTCGTTAAAGTATAAGATCTTTCCCTTCGGGTCGGAGGTGCAGGCCATGTGCGGCAGGTTCTCGAGTAAATGGCGAAAACGGGCATCGCTTTCCTTCAGGTCCTCTTCTATGCGCTTACTGTACGTAAGGTCGATGATAGAGCCGAACGTGCGGATGGGCTTTTTATCATCGTAAATGATATACCCCTGATCCAGCACATGGGCATAGGTGCCATCGGCTTTCCTTAACCGGTACTCTCCTGTCCAGATCTTATGGCCCGAGGAGGTGGCGTTGGAAATGCTTTGTTGCAGGTTCTCAAAATCCTCGGGGTGCACGCGGCTGTCCCACGACTCTCCGCCGGAGCTCATTTCCTCGGGGGTGTAGCCTAACACTTCTTTCAGCCCTTTGCCCCATGTTAGTTTGTTGTGCTCCATATCATACTCCCAGGCCACTGCATTCAGGGCACTGGTGAGTAACAAAAGCCGCTCGTTGTGGTGCTCATGCAATTTCTCCTTCAGCACATTTTCGGTTATATCACGTATTTCGTGCAGGATATAACGAACATGGCCCGTTTCATCAAAAACAGGGGAATTGGCCGGGCTCCAGTAGCGGGTTTTATGGGCATGGTGATCCTGGTCGCTAACAGGCATGTCGCAGCGCAGTAGAGGCATGGTGTGGGGTTCCTGTTGCTGTAACACAGCGCGCAGGGAGCCCTCAAACTCGCGCAGGTAGTTATGGTAAGGGGAGAAAGGGTTATTTAAAAAAATCTGCGTGATGCATTTGCCTGTTATTTCCTCGCGCGATACCAGGGTGGCTTCCAGGTAAGCATCTGTGGCGTCTATTATCGTGAGGTCAGGCTGAAGTACCAAATACAAACCGGGAAGAACCCTGAATACAGGTCCTAATGCCGATGAAGTTAACGGCGTTGCTTCGAGCATTAGCTTTGTAATTAAGTGAGATGTGTACATGCAAAGTAAGCAAAGGCACCCTATAAAGCAATTAACAAGGCCATATCGCGCCTAATTTTATCCAGACCAGGCGTTTACCCCGCACATTAACCCATCACGGAGGCGCTGCTTACGCTGAGATAGCTGCTTGTACCCCGAAACCCTCGAACACATCCTTCGCTACCTGAATGCTTTCAATATCTTCCACAATTACGATCAGCTTGTTCTTGGCCTCTTTTAACCTGGACTTACGGGAGTGCTGCTGCACATACTTGAGAATGTTGCCAAAGGTGTCGGACTGAAAATAGGCGTCGTTGTTCTCGCTGGGCAGGTAGCCTTTCATCACCTCTTTTTTGATGGTCAGCTTCTCGAACCCGAGCTGCTGCGCCTGCCAGCGGAGTTTTACAATCTCTACCAGCTGTTTTACCGCATCCGGCATGGGTCCGAAGCGATCTATGATACTGGCCTGTAACTTCTCCAGCTCTTCCATGCTTTTAACATTGTCTAGTTTGCTGTACAAGCTCAGGCGTTCAGATATGTTGCTCACGTAAGTTTCTGGAATCAGCACCTCCATGTCTGTCTCGATGCTGCAGTCGCGTTCTGGCTCTATAAATTTCCCGAGGTTATCGCCCAGGAACAAGTCCTTAAACTCCGTTTCCTTTAGCTCTTTAATGGCATCGTCGAGCACCTGGTGATACATCTCGAAGCCCAGGTCGGTGATAAAGCCGCTCTGCTCGCCACCCAACAGGTTGCCGGCCCCCCGGATGTCGAGGTCGCGCATGGCAATCTTAAAGCCCTCCCCCAGGTCAGAGAATTCCTCCAGGGTGCTCAGGCGCTTGCGGGCATCGGAAGGGAGGCCGGCAACGGGTGGCGTTAACAAATAGCAGTAGGCTTTTTTGTTGGAACGCCCTACGCGGCCGCGCATCTGGTGCAGGTCTGAGAGGCCGAACATGTGGGCCCGGTTGATGATGATGGTGTTGGCGTTCTCGATGTCCAGACCCGATTCGATGATGTTGGTGCTCACCAGCACATCGTACTCGCCGTTGACAAACTTCATCATGCGTTTCTCCAGCTTCTCGGGCTCCATCTGCCCGTGGGCATAGGTTACCCGCGCATCGGGCACGTGGCGCAGAATCATGTCGGCCATGGCTTCGATGTCTTTGATGCGGTTATGCACAAAAAACACCTGGCCGCCACGTTTCATCTCGCTTACCACGGCATCGCGTATCAGTTCCTCTTCAAACACATGCAGCTCCGTTTTTACCGGCTGGCGGTTTGGTGGCGGCGTGGCGATAACCGAAAGGTCGCGTGCGCCCATCAGCGAGAAGTGCAGGGTGCGCGGGATGGGCGTAGCCGTTAAGGTGAGGGTATCCACGTTGATGCGCATCTCCTTGAGTTTCTCCTTGGTCTTCACCCCAAACTTCTGCTCTTCGTCAATAATCAACAGGCCGAGGTCTTTAAACTTCACATCCTTGCTCACGATGCGGTGCGTGCCGATCAGGATGTCGATCTTGCCCTCGGCCACGCGTTTTAGGGTTTCCTTGGTGTCTTTGGTGGTTTTAAAGCGGTTCACGTAGTCCACGCTCACCGGGAACTGCTCCAGCCTGTCGCGGAAGGTGCGGTAGTGTTGCATGGCCAGGATGGTGGTGGGCACCAGAATGGCAACCTGCTTGCCATCGCAGGCGGCTTTAAAGGCGGCGCGAATGGCGATCTCCGTTTTACCGAAGCCCACATCGCCACACACCAGCCTGTCCATGGGGTGCGGCTGCTCCATGTCGGCCTTCACGTCTTCCGTGGACCTGCCCTGGTCGGGGGTGTCTTCGTAGATAAAAGACGACTCCAGTTCGGCCTGCAAAAAGCCATCTTTGGAGTAGGCGTAGCCCGGCGCGGCCTTGCGCTTGGCATACAGGCTGATCAGCTCGTGGGCGATGTCCTTTACCTTGCTTTTGACCTTCTTCTTCTTGTTCTCCCACTCCGGCGAGCCGAGCTTGCTCATACTTGGCGGGCCGCCCTCTTTGCCGCTATACTTTGATATTTTGTGCAGCGAGTGGATGCTGACGTATAGCAGGTCATCGTCGCGGTACACCAACCGGATTGCCTCCTGCAGGCGGCCTCCCACTTCTACTTTTTCCAGACCGGCAAAGCGGCCGATGCCATAGTCGACGTGCGTTACGTAGTCGCCGGGTTGCAGCGAGCGCAGCTCCTTCAGCGTCATGGCCTTGGTTTTGGAATGCCCTTCCTTGGCCTTGTGCTGATAAAACCTGTCAAATAGCTGGTGGTCGGTGTAGCAGGTTATTTTGAGTGTCTGGTCGATGAACCCCTCCCGCAGCGAAATGGGCAGATGCTGAAAGCGCACGTCGTGGTCCAGTTCATCAAAAATGAGGGTGAGGCGGTTGATTTGGCGTGGCGAGTCGGTGGCGATCACGTTCACAAAGCCGGCACCCTGCTGCTCGTGCAGGTCTTTTACCAGCCGGTTAAAATCTTTGTTAAACGAAGGCTGCGGCTTGGCCTGCAGCTGAATCACTTCAGCCGATTTGAAATGAAAGCGCTTGCCCATTTCCACCACATTAAACCGCTCCAGCAGCTTCTTGAACTGCTTTTGCGTCTGGAACAGCTGCTCCGGGTCCGACACGATCTGGGTACCGCCGCTGCCAGCCATCAACTTCTCGAAGTTGTGCGCGGCCTTATCGAAGTACTCATCAATAATATCCAGCGTCTGGCGAATGTCCTTGAACCAAAGCGTGGTGTTTTCGGGCAGGAAATCGAGGAAAGCCTCGCGTTTTTCCTGCAGTAGTTTGGTTTGCACATTGGGTATTATCGAGATGCTTTTCTTGGTTTCCACCGATAGTTGCGTGTCCGGGTCGAAGGTGCGTATACTTTCGATCTCGTCCCCGAAAAGCTCGATGCGGTAAGGCAGGTCGTTGGCGTAGGAGTACACATCCACGATACCCCCGCGCACGGCATACTGGCCCGCCTCGTACACAAACTCGGTACGCTCGAAGCCATACTCGGCCAGCATCTCACTTAAGAAGGCGGTGTCCAGTTTCTCGTCTATTTTGGCCCCCAGCGTATTCTCCACCAAAGATTTTTTGTTGATCACCTTCTCCGTCAGCGCCTCGGGGTAAGTCACGATCAGTTCGCCTTTGCCGGTTTTCTGGTTGAGACGGTTGAGCACCTCGGCCCTCATGAGGATATTGGCATTCTCGGTGTCGTCGAAGCTG
Organism: Pontibacter sp. GD13; assembly: GCF_058216355.1. Taxonomy (NCBI): domain Bacteria; kingdom Pseudomonadati; phylum Bacteroidota; class Cytophagia; order Cytophagales; family Hymenobacteraceae; genus Pontibacter; species Pontibacter sp. GD13. Next base: position 88,333 of record NZ_JBYZMQ010000006.1, on the reverse strand, counting down.
TAGGGGCGTTTGTAGGAGGTAGGGAAAAGGAGCACTTCCTGTGTGTCGCCAAGCAGGTTTTTGAGATCGGTATAAAAGTAGGCCGCCTCCTCTTTGTCGTGCAAAACGAAGAGTTGGTGCTGGTTGTTTAGCGTGTACACCGCCGAGGCCAGCACGGCATCCTGACTACCGGCCACACCTTTAAGCTGGAGGCGGAAAGATGCCACCGACTTCAGGCGTTCGGCAATGGTCTGCACCACGCTGTCGAGGCGGTACAGTTCTAAAAAATCTTTTACTTTCAAGGGTACTCCGTTCTAAATGTCACAAAACAGCAAAGGCAGAACACAAGGCTTATGGTTTAGCCGCGTTCTGCTGATGGTTATTTACAAAGATACGGAAGTAAATGTTTTGTTGGGAGTGGGAGGAGGTTGCAGTTTTAGTCTGAATCAGGATTTACAGCATTAAGGTGGGTAAACAGGATGGCATTGTGCGGTATTGGTTAAACCAGCGCATCCGCTCTTTCGGATTTTAAAATCCGAAAGAGCATAAGCCAGTTTGTAAAGGCGTTACATTTAAGTTATACTTACACCTTTTACAAACTGGCTGCCCTACTCAACCACCTTTACCGCTTCGCTCAAACCGGAAGTATAAACTGCAACTGATGAAAAAGCTCCTCCTATACTTCACACCGCTGCTCATGGCTTTTGCCGTGATGATTGGGGTGAATGAATACAGCAGACTGACGATAAACGAAAGTTTAAAGAACAGCGATGGACTGATGAAGATAAACGCTGCAGTTGCTACGCCGGATGCCTGTACCTGGAACTGCCACAACGACACCAGTTACTGCAAGGAGCACCATGTAAAAGGGCTCAGGAAATATATTTTCTTTGTTGATCCTTTTTACTCTGGAATGATCGCTGTGCTCAGTACGATGGGGAGCTACGTGTGGGCGAACCTGATTTTCCTGGTGGTGCTGTGGCCCTCGGCGCTGTCGTACCTGCTGGTGAGAACCATGCGCATGCAGCAGCAAATCAGCCTGTTAAAGCAGAAGTCATGATCGACATACTAAGCAATTTCGCCTTGTTCGTTTACAGGTACTGCACTGATTTTGTGATCAATATGGCAAACCTGTCGGGACTGTCTTATTATGAAATAAACGCGTTGCTTTTCATCATACTTTGGCCCGCACTCACGGTTTTTCTCTTCTCCTTGTTCTTCCTGCAAAAGTTCAGGTTATCATTGCTGAGATACCGCACCCGAAAAGTGGTGAAGTAGGATCTAAACGCCTTGCTTCTCTGTCCGAAACCTCCCTTCGCTATTGCATCCTGTTACCTGTTTAGAAGTCGCCTGCCTATCCTCCATCCATACTTCCTTTTCATGTAACTAGCTATTATTTTCCAAAAAAATCTGTGTGCAAAATTCTCAATAACAGCTGGTTACGTTTTAACAGACGTCTTATAGCTCACAGATTGTGTAGTTGTTTTCCAATGTAACTTTTTTTACATAAACTATTAGTATTAACGGTCGTATAGATAGGGTAAACAGCCTTACGTTATGGGTGAATAGCCTTTTAAAAAGGTTCGAGCGCCTGCAGGATCCTTGCTTTACAGTTAACTATTCCCGTATCTTAAAACCACTCTTATGAATTCAACATTTACCCTTAAAAAGCAAAACAAGCAGCTACCTGCCATCCTGGTATTGATTGCCGCGCTGCTGTTTACGTCGCATGCCTTGCTGGCCCAAACATCTATCACCAAAGTATGGGACAAGACTTATGGTGGTAGTCAGTTCGACTACCTTGTATCTGTTATAGCGACCCCGGACGGCGGCTACCTGCTGGGGGGCACCTCCGAGTCCGGGGTGGGCGGCGACAAGACCGAGGCCTCCAGGGGCGGCCGGGACTACTGGGTGGTGAAGCTGAACGCCGACGGCAGCAAGGCCTGGGACAAGACCTACGGCGGCGCGGGCTATGACAGGCTGGGAGGGGTGCTGGTTACCTCAGATGGGGGGTATTTACTAGGGGGTACCTCCGCTTCTAGTTTAAGTGGCGACAAGTCTGAAGCGCCCAGAGGTGATAGGGACTATTGGGCAGTAAAGCTGAACGCAGCCGGCAACAAATTATGGGATAAGACCTATGGTGGAAGCGGGTTGGAGGAGTTCCGGACACTTACAGCGGCTACAGACGGGAGTGGCTACCTGCTGGGGGGCATCTCTAAGTCGGGGGCTAACGGCGACAAAACAGAAGCCTCTAAAGGAGGGGAAGACAGTTGGGTGGTGAAGCTGAACAACGACGGCAGCAAAGTATGGGACAAGACCTATGGCGGTAATTTGAACGACTGGGTGGCTTCCATGGTGCCGACTTCCGATGGGGGTTACCTACTGGGAGGGGGCTCTGCTTCAGGGGCGAATGGCAGCAAGACAGAGGCCTCTAAGGGCGGCTTTGACGCCTGGGTCGTAAAATTGAATGCAGATGGCAGCAAGGCATGGGATAAAACCTATGGAGCAAGCGGCGATGATTGGTTAGAGTCGGTTGCCCTCACATCCGACGGCGGCTTTTTACTGGGAGGGGCTTCTGATTCTGAGGCAGGAGGCGATAAGACAGATGCGCTTCGCGGAAACAAAGACTACTGGGTAATTAAGGTAGATGCAAGCACGTTGAGTTCGGCTTTGCCGGAAGCGGAGGCTCAGAAGTTCATCGTATACCCTAACCCGAGCAAGGGTGGCTTCAACTTGGTTTACACCGACCTAAAAGCCAGAAGTAGCGCTATATACCTCACGCTGAGCAACAGCACAGGCCAGACCGTGGCGCAGCAAACCGCTCAGGTAGGGCAATTGCAGTCGGGTATGCGGCTCTCAACGGCGGGCCTGCCCGAAGGTATTTACTTTTTGCGGATTGAGGTGGCCGGCAGCATGATAAGCAGAAAGCTGGTGTTGCAGCAATAGCTTTAATGCTGTTATACTTCCGCTAAAGTGCAGCTTTTAGAAGTGCTCTGATCTCCTGAGGGTCCTGCAGGCTGCGCAGGGTAAGCCTGAGGTGCTGGAGCTCGAGGGCAAGGTCTTCTTTGGCCTGTTTAAACTTGTGGTTCATTTGCCTGGGGCTGCCGCAGAAGCTGTCATAAAAGGCTGCATCCGGACTGTTGTTGAAATTAGCAAGCGCAGCTTTTAACGCGTGCACCTGGTCGGTCAGGATTTGAACATAGTAGGTTATTTGCGCTTCGGGTAGTTGCTGTAAAGCCGCCTCCTGCAAGTACTCCATCTGTAACCGGAGCAGTTCAAAAAAATCGTCCTGGTGATAAGCCTGGGTTATTTTTTTCATTACCTCTTCTTTCCATAAGCGCGCCTGCTCGTCCTGTTCCTTGTCGGGGTGCAGCTGCTTAGCCAGGGCCGTGTACACGCGTCTGCTGGCTTTGCTGATATTGTTTAGTTCTGCCTTGGCCTGCGCCGCTTTGGCTTGCTGCGCTTTGGTTTTGCGGTTCTTCTGCCGGTGCTGCTTTTCCTGTTCGCGCTGCTCCATCTCCCGGTCCAGCTGGGCCTGGTAATCCACAAAAGTGTCTGCACTATCCTGGTCAGGGGCTGACGCTTCGCTTTTGGCAATGGGCTCATTTGCATCAGGTACCGTTGCTTTGTCGGTTTTGGGCATACTGTCAGCAAAAGGAACCTCAGCATACCTGTTGTAGTAAGCGATCATGTCGTGGCGTTTGTGCCGTGTAATCAACTCCTTGCTGATGGAGACCAACAGGGTGGCAAGCTTTCCCTTTTCGCGCCTTTTAAAGAAGGGAAGTGCATAGGCTTCGTCTAGCAGTTGCACCATGGCTACACGCTGCGCAACAATCTGCAGTATGAGGGGGCCCAGTTCCTTGTCGAAACGTTGCTTGGCCAGGTCCATGCTTTCGTTTCGGGCTTTAAGCTGCTGCTTCAGCTTTTCTATTAGCTGCGTTTTTGTGTTAAACTCCTGTGCTATGCTGCTGAGCTTACACTCGGGTTGAGCGGCTATCTGGGGCGTGCGGGAAACAGAAGGGGTGTAGCTGCGGGACATGTTTGTGTTGGTTGGTAGAGAACGGGCCTAAAGGTATTGCTCTCATCTGGCTTACAAACACAAAGGTATACTTTTCGTGCCTATGCTACAGCACGGGGGGTGTCACTTTATCAGGTTTACCATACTACAGCGCTACCTCACCACTTGCTGGTGAAGTGTCTGCTGCTTCAACTTAAGCTCCTGCACAAATTACCTAAAACAAGTCGGAACGCCTGCACGCGACAAGCGTGTAAAGCCTACTCCCGCGCCACGAGGAAACTTATCTTCCTTAACCACTCCTAAAAAAACAGAAGGAGACACACGCATAGTGGGCGACTCTGAAATTTTACCTAAAAATTTAGCTACTGGGTTTGCGCTCCGGAGAAGCTGTTTTTTTGTTCCTCCGCCCTCTGGGAGGAGGTTAGGAGGAGGGTTATCCGAAACGAGGGCATATACTAAAAGCACCGCATCCTGCAAGTATACTTTCTTCTTGCGGGATGCGGTGCCTATTATAGTTGTAAAGTCAACTCAAGCTGTTAACCCTTGATACTGGCCCCGATCTGTTTCAGGATGCCAAGCTCATCGGAACTGCCCCAGCGCTCTGCTATTTTCCCGTCCTCGAAGCGGGCAATTTGTACGCCGCGTGCTTTGATCTGCTTGTTGGTGGGTGCAATACCCATGAATTCGCCTTTGTGCGTGCCGGTTACGGTATAGGCTATGGCTACGTTGTCTTCGTCGCTGACCATGTGCTCCACTTTTATTTCGAGGTCGGGGAAGGCGTTGCGCATGGTTGTGAAGAATTGCATGAACCCTTCCGGCCCCGGCCCCTGGTCTGGCGCCGGATCGTGGTCTTTTACACCCGGTGTCATTAATTTATCAAACTTCTCCAGGTTGCCGCTGTTAATGGCTTCCCCGAATTGCTTTTGTGTTTCAATGTTTTCCTGTTTGCTCATAGCTTTTGGTTTATGTTGGTTTAGATGATGCTTGTTTCTGATATGGTGCAGCTTATGCCCTGCATTGGTGTACGTACAGCAGCATGCTAATAGTTGTGGGACGGCCATATCCGGGGCAAACAAACGCGGCAAGCCGATACAGCTTCAGGAGGAACGGGCATCCTTTTAAGGCAAGCCATCCTGCCTGTTAAGCGGCTATCACGTCTCTCCATTGCTGCCACCGCCGGTAAACCGGGCCTCCACGGGTGCCCCTTCCGGGTTGATAAACTGTACTTGCTGGCGAGGGTAAACCGCGATGATCTTCTCGAGGTATTCGGGTTTGTTGATCTCCGTGTTGATGCGCAGCGTAAGCTCACTTTTCCATTTGCGCCGCTCCCGGGCCCCCACCAGGTAACGGATGGTAACGTTGGTCCAGGAGTCGGCTAAGGAGATGAACACCTGCGGTTTGTCAGGGATGTGGTAATCCAGCCCTGAGCGTTTAAGCAGCCGGGTATAGGTGTGGGCGGGTTCTACCATGTAGTTTCCGAGCAGGTCTTCGGCCACAGCCTCCATTACCTGCATGGCAAGCGGAATATCCGATTCGTTGGCGACGGCCACCATCAACTCATCCCACACAAAAGGAAAGTCGCCGGTCAGGTTCGTGACGGTGCCCGTCAGGATCTCGTTGTTTGGGAAAGTGACAAGCCGCCCGGTTGGTTGCTCGGCCTGCACAAAGCCCGGTTGGTAGGGGTCGCCGATTTCCCAGACCGTGGTGGTCAGGAAATCGATGCGGTACACATCTCCGAACACATCGCCTACCCGAATCCGGTCTCCTACCCGGTAATAGGCCTTAAACGAGTTCATAAGCCAGCCGGTAAAGCTCTCGATGGGTGTCTGCAACGACCAGGACAGGGCCAGGCCAATCAAGCCCAGCGAGCCGACCAATGCCCGGATGTCGCCGGCCACCACACTCAGGGCAATGCCGATGGCCAGCAGCCAAACCGCGATAGACACCAGCGAAATGATGGCGCTGGAGCTTTGCCAGCGGCCCAGCGTTCGCTCCAGCACAAACTTTATACCTTGCGTAAGCAGCCAGGCCAGCAACAGGGTGCCCAGCGCAATCAGTATTTTAGGAAGGTTGTAGTAAAAGCCTTGCCAAAGGCCCTGCAAAGCGCCGATAGCCTCGTCCGTGGCCTCCTGGCTCGATGCAACGGAGGCCGTGTCGGTTACAGCAGTGGTTGCTGGCGTATCGTTTAAAGCCGCTGCCGTGTCCTGTAATTCGGTTTGAGACAGGGTGTCCGTTTGGGCCAGGCTTTCCTCGTTGGGGGCAAAAATCAACATGAAAAAGCCTGTGATGGCCACTGCCAATATGGTGGCCTGTCGGAAGTTCTTCAGCCTGTTTTTTGCCCCGGTTACGGCTCCGGCCCCGCTAACACCTTGCTTCATGCCGCTGCGCTTGCCCCGGACATTTATTCGCTGGCGGCTCCTGATGTTTTGCCGCTGCCTACCCGGCTGTTGCCCAGCCTGAGCAGCTGTGGCTCGGCTCCCCATTCTTCTGTTTCTGCGGTATGATGGCATGTGGTTTCGTACTTATGCTGCCAGCGTTTTGTACAGTTTGTACAGTAGCTGTTTGGCGCTTGAATTATGTGAATTGTTTTCTATTTAGTGCTGTACGGAAGAATGCAAGAAGGGTAAATTAGCAGCTTTTATGGGACAGCGTAATTCACGCTTTGTAACCTGGCTTAAACAGCAGGTTGTTTGGCATGCAAATGTAGCAGGATGGCTAAATTTATTTTAACTATTCAGGGTATTTGCTAATTTGTAAGTGGATGGGCAGCTTGTCGCGTTCCTGTAAAAGCGTGTGCTGTTCAACAAGTAGTTCGTTTAACATCCATAGCTAACCAAACAAAAAAGATTATGAGAAACACTAGAATTTTAAGTCTGCTGGCCATGCTGCTGATCGGCATGCTGTTTACCACCAACGTGATGGCGCAGCAAAACCAGGACAAGTCTAAAAGGCCGAGTCCGCCAGCCAAAGCCACCGGCAAGGTGGGCAACGCCATGGTAACAGTAGATTACAGCAGCCCTGCCGTGAAAGACCGCGTGATATGGGGTGAGTTGGTGCCTTATGGTAAAGTATGGCGTGCCGGTGCTAACGAGGCCACCACCGTTGCCTTCGATAAAGAAGTGCTGGTGGAGGGCAAAGCCTTGCCAGCAGGAACGTACAGTTTTTACACCATTCCCGGCAAAGACCAGTGGACGGTGATCTTTAACAAAACCGCCGAGCAGTGGGGCACGCAGTACGATGAAAAGCAGGATGCCCTGCGTGTGATGGTAACGCCGCGCAAATCGGCCACCATGAACGAGCGCCTGAAGTACGACGTAACCAAAGACGGCCTGGTGCTAAGCTGGGAGAACATGGAAGTTCCGGTAATGATCAAGGCTAAGCAATAGTTTTTAAGATGAAAAGCAGCAAAGCGGCAGCTACTGAAAAGTGGCTGCCGCTTTTCTTTGTTGGTTAGGTTGTCTATAATAGTGGAATTTTCATATATTAGCAAAGTTAAATGAATGAACTAAACCTAACCGTATGCTGCTATCACCGGCAACTATAAGCAATGCAGTACAGTTGCGACAAGGCCTATTTAAAAAGCTTAAAATGTTACCATGGTTAGTCAACATGCTGATACGTATAGAGTTCCGGTAGCCGTCTTTAAAAAAATACTTGTCAGCTTTGTTTCTATCTGATATGATGGAGCGACTTTGCAAGCTACTGAATAGTGTTTCGAAACCATGAAAGGCAACATAACCAGGGAGCAGATCTATACGATAGCCAGGCATAGCAACTGGCGTGCTGACGGTATTGATGCAAAATTCCGGCAAGGGCAGGTGTATGCCAGCAGCCGGAACTGGGCCAGCTTTATCCGCCTGTTCCTGTTAGGCATGGGGGCTGGTTTCACCCTGGCCGGCATCATCTTCTTTTTTGCCTACAACTGGGCGGACATGCACAAGTTTCTGAAGCTGGGTTTGCTGGAAGCGCTGCTTGTGGCCACTACGGCTGCGGCGCTGTTCACCAACCTGCACCAGACCCTGAAACAGGTATTGCTCACCGCCAGTGCAGTGCTGGTAGGTGCCCTGTTTGCCGTGTTCGGCCAGGTCTACCAAACTGGCGCCAATGCTTTCGATTTCTTTTTCGGCTGGACATACTGCGTGGTGCTGTGGGTGCTGGTGGCCAATTTCCAGCCTTTGTGGTTCATCTTCCTGGCCCTGCTCAACACCACTTTTATACTTTATACCCAGCAAGTGGCAACCCATTGGACCTTTGCTGTAGTACTGGAAGCCGTTTTTATATTGAATGCGGGGGCTGTAGTTGTTTGGGAGCTGTTGTATACCCAAGGTAAAGTGCAGGCGCAGCACAGGTGGTTCCCCAGGATAGTGAGCCTGGCCGCCATATCAGCGATAACAGTCAGCATGATCTCGCTTCTTTTCTCAACCTTTACTGAAGATTATGGACTCGCCTACCTGCTGGGTGCAGCCATGTTTGCCGGGGCGCTTTGGTATGGCCTTCGCATCAGAGATTTGTTTTACCTGTCTGTCGTGCCTTTCAGCGCCATTGCGTATTTCACCGTGCTCATTGTCAGGTTGGGGGAGCAGATACCGGAACTTGTCATGCTGCTGGCCACGCTTTTTGTAATGGGCAGCCTGACCTTGCTGATTCAGTACCTGGGCAAACTTAACCGGCAATGGCATGGAAAACCCTAAGGCGCAACCTATACATACCCTGCTTCAGGAAATTGAGCAGGAGCAGCCGGGCTTTACCTATGATCGCGCACGGATACAGGAAGAGGCTGCACCAGGAGGCTCCCTGGTTAAACGATTGCCCATCAAAGTACTCACCATTTTAGGCGGCCTTTTAGGTACCTCAACCTTTGTCGGTTTTTTTGTAGCGACGGGCCTGTATGAATCCGGTGTTGGGCTCCTGCTCCTTAGCCTGGGGTTTTTGGTAGGGGCAGAGTTACTGATCCGGTATAAAAGGGATGCCACCACCGATGCCCTAGGCGTTTCGCTTTACATTACCGGTTACGTGTTGCTGGCGATGGGCACCGGCCAATTATCAGAAAACGGTTCTGCGGTGGCCGCTATGCTGGCCTTTGCCGCCATTCTGATCCTGCTCATCTCGGAGAGTGCTGTGAGCGTTTTTATATCGGTGCTGGTGCTCTGCGGCAGTGTGTTGAGCCTGATCTTCATCCATAAACTCTACGGGTTGTCGCATGGTGTACTGGCCCTGCTGGCCGCCATACATACCTACATGAGCCTGAACGAAGCAAAGCTGATAGCAGCATCCGCACGGCTGAACGTGAAGTATAGGCCAGTCAGGATAGGCGTGGCTTTTTCGCTGGTGGCTACGCTAGTGCTTTTTGTGCATCAGAAGTTTTTGGAAACAACCATCACGCACTTTTGGATATCCAGCCTGGTTTTGATCGGTTGTGTGCTGCTGCTGGTGTACCATGTGCTGAAAAACGCAGGCATCACGCATAGCCGCACCCAGACCATTATCTATTCCTGTTGCATAGCCTTGTTCATCCCAACCATCTTTACCCCCTCTATTCCGGGCACCATGCTCATACTGCTCACCAGTTTTTACATAGGCCACAGGCCGGGTTTTTGGTTAGGGCTGTTAGCGCTGGTATACTTTGTGGTGCTTTATTATTACGACCTGCACCTCACGCTGCTTGCTAAAGCAGGTGTGCTGCTGGCAAGTGGCCTCTTGTTTCTGATAGGCTTTGCACTGTTTACCAAATACCTGAAAACCTATGCTGACTAAAAAAGGAACCATTATACTTTGTAACCTGGTGTTGGTGCTGGCGCTGTTTAACTGGTCGGTAGCGGAAAAGGAGGAGATACTGGCTAACGGGCAACTGCTGCTGTTGGAGCTGGCCCCCGTCGATCCGCGTTCCCTGCTGCAGGGCGACTACATGCGCCTGAGTTATGCCATCAGCCAGACGGATAAACCCGATACGCTTGCGAACAGCGGCTACGCCGTGCTAAAGCTTAACGGGCAGCAGGTGGCGCAGTTGGTGCGGTTTCAGGAGGGGCAAACACCCCTTTACCCCACCGAACATTTGCTGAAGTATACCAAGGGCAAGTGGAGCCTGAACCTGGGCGCAGAGGCATACTTTTTTGAGGAAGGGCAGGCAGCATCGTTTGAGCGGGCAAAGTATGGCGGCCTGAAAGCAGACAGCAAAGGCAATAGTATCCTGGTGGGACTCTACGACGCAAAGGGCCGGTTACTAAAGCCGCACAGGCCATAGGTTTACAAATTCGTAACAAGAACGTAGCACAACTACTCCGAGACAATGGAAATGGAAAACAACTTGTACAGCTATAACACCGGGAAATATTTTAGCACGGCGGCCCGCGCGTTTGGCTGGATCGCCACAGCCTTCGCCCTGATGAACGTGGAAGAGGGGTCTGTTGCGGCATGGGCGTTTCTGCCTGTCGGCTTCCTTACGCAGTTTGCCCATTACCGTGTAGAATTCAACCTGCAGCACATGACCTACCGCGAAGGCGTATCGTTGGCCGGCTTGACTTTCGGGAAAAAGGTGCTTCTGAAAGGTATTGATTTCCTCTTTCTCAAGAAGAACACGTATAGTAAAATTATGGAATCGAGAGCATCCATGACGGGTATCAGAACGGCAAAGTATGACGGCTACGTGCAGTTAACCGGGGGCGTGAAACTGCACATGCTGCAGTTTAAAAGTAAAGAAAAGGCCTTGCAGGCTATGAAGCGGATGGCCGAGCAACTGCACGTGGAGTTACGCGACCTGACGGAGGTAAAGTATTATTAAGAGCCACTGGAAAGATCAACAAAAAGAAAACCCTTGTTCTAACCCATCGGGTGATGTAAAGTATACTTGGGTGAGGCGGTGCCATCGGTACTTGTTTGCAAAAGCAGTGTGAAAGGCAAAAATAGCAAAACGTGTGTGCGACCTGCTTTTGCCGATCAATCCCCCCATGCTAAGCAGCCTGCACTATAATGTGGTGTTCAACTCAGTTTTTGCTTCCTCTGTTTTCCATCCTTTCCGCTCTTTCAGGGCTAAGATATGGGCCAGATGATGGTTGCCGTGCCAGGCATAAACGCCAACGTGTTGCCGGATGGTGCATTCCCCTGTTTCAGGGTGTATAAAGCGGCGGTTCAGTTGCTCTGGTGTCAGCGTTTTAAGTAACAGCACCCAGCGCAGGTGCAGGGCATCCAACAGGGCCAGCGATATTTCCGGGTCTCCCAGCACGCTGTCCTGCAGCTCCGCCCACTCTCCCTCGTTGTAGGTGCGGATAGTGGGAATCTCCTCAGTTAAAGCCAGTTTGTGGCGGGTATACCCGTTCAGGTGGCTATCCGGAATATGGTGTACCACCTGGCGCACCGTCCAGCCATCAGGCCGGTAGGGAGTGTCTAACTGCTCGGCGGTTAGCGAGGCCACGGCCTGCCGCAGTTTGGCGGGCAACTGCCCAATAGATAAAATGTACTGCTCCACATGCTCGTTGGTGATCGGCTGGGCCAGGTCGAATTTGCCGATCGGGTAGCGCAGCTTTTCCAGTTCTTCCTCTGACATAGGTGGTTTGGTTAAACACTGATGAGATGGATAATTGCTCCTTAGTTGTACGTAAAACGGCCAATCTAATCCACCTTTTCCACCTGCAGGTTCAGGGCATTATCCAGTGTGTAGACAAGGGTATGCAGGCCACCGGTAGGGCAGCAGTTAGGGTCTGTGTCGAGGTAAATTGGGAATGTGCGCACCAGGCGGTTGTTGGTCACTTTAAACTTGTCGTGGCCCAGGTAGTCCTGCTGTAGTTCCGGGCTAAGCGCAGGCAAGGTGATCTGCCCCCAGTACGCGCGCTCAAACTCATAGCCATACAGCTGTCCGTAGCTTCCGCTGCCCCCGCCATCTATAAACACGAGCAACTCAGGCTTTTTATTCTGATTCAGGTCCGTAACGGCGGTATGTGTAACAGTGCCCTCTATGGTTTCGTCGATGCGGGTAGGTTGCTGCTCATCGCGCTCCACCAGAATGGTGAGGTTGCGCATAGAACCCAGCCCGGTGGTACTAACATGAAACTGCATGCCGCCAGACGTGACTTTTTCCTGGTAACTGATGGCATCTACCGGGCTTTGTGGCTCGGGGCCAGCATTAGTAACTTCAGGCACGGGCGCCACACTTGTCGCCTCCTGTACTTGCTCGGTTTCGTGGTTACAGCCCAGCAGCGCTACTGTGCCTAAAAGAAGTATAATTGAGTTAAGAGTCTTCATGGTTGGGTATAGTATAACCTTGTAACGCAAAGGAGGCGGTTTAAGCTATTAGCTGCTTGTGCTCTCTGCCTGCCTGGCAAGGCCATGCTTACCTGAAAGATACTAAACGGAATTGTATTTCTGAATGCTATCCGCTAGAATTATAGTTTGTGCCGCCGCCCAAGCGATTGTTTTCGTAAGGCCGTTGCCCTTGGCTATTCCTGATTTTTGCCGTTGCCTAGCAGGAATAAAATTGGCGTGGCCAGCCTTGCCCTCCACGATCTTTCGGAGTGGTCTGCGCCGGGGAATTTCTTGGTGACCCAGTTAGCCGAAGTATAACCTTTTGCTTTCATGATTTCATCCACCTGCTTTTGATACGGCTCATAGAGGGCATCCAGCGTTTCTGTGCCGTAGTCGAAGTAGATCTTGTGGGTTTCCGGGGAGGGAAGGTTCTCTTTCAGATAGGCCATAAACGCCGCGGGGATGGGGTTGTTGCGGGTAGTGAAAGTGCCCACCCAGTGCGTGGATAAGCAAGCCGCCCCGCCAAAAACCTCCGGGTATTCGCAGATAGCATAGGCCGAGACCAGGCCGCCCATACTGGAGCCAAGTATAAACGTGTTTTCCCTGTCGGGTTTAGTGGAGAAGGTGCTGTCGATGTAGGGCTTCAGTTCCGTAACCAGAAACTGGAGGTAGGCATCCGACTGCACCCCGGCAGAGAACAGCATCATTTCTCTAATGCCTTTGGGGATGGCTGTTAACTGATCCTGGTAATCCTGGGGCAAACTCTCAAAGGGTTTTTGCGGGAAATAGTCTGAGTGCCTGCTTTTGCCGGAGTTCCAGATGCCCACCACAATGCAGTTTTGTATCTTGTTTTCCTGCAGCAGGCGCCCCATGGTTTCATCCACGCCCCATTCCTGCTGGTTCCAGGTAAGGGTGGAGTCAAACAGCATTTGCCCGTCGTGCATGTACAGTACCGCGTATTTTTTACTGGCATCGTAGCTGGCCGGCAGCCACACATCTACATTTCGTGCATCCACATACTTTGAAGGGAAGTTCTCGAGCCGCTTTACCTGGCCGGTGGTTACGGTGGGGGCTTGTGCATATAGTTTAACTGCCCACACCAGCAGGCACAACAGGCTGAGAATATGTTTCCTTTTCATGAGGTATCAGGCTTTGCGTACAACATGTACGCATTCTGCTGGCGGTTGTAAATATAGGAGATATGTTTTCAAGATAGCAAATATTAGCCTTATGGGCAAGCATGATAGTGCCGTGGGTCAGGCGTTACCTCCTGTTATTGTAGTTTGCCGAAGCGATAGTTGAAAGATACACTAAACTGACGTAGTACTGAATTAGACTCCCGCAATTGGTAAAATGTTTGCGTATCCAATTCACTCCGGCTGAGTTGGGTTTCGTTAAACGGACTTCTCACAGATAGGCTCAGACTCGCTTTGTTGTCTTTCAAAAAGTCCTTGTTCACCGAAAGACTGCTCCAGGTATAGCCACTGCTTATGCCCTGTAGCAATACATTGGATGAGTTATAACTAAGGTTGCCACTTATGCGCCAGGTTTTGCCTAAGCGAAGAGTAGTGTTACCTCGTGCGCTATACGAAAAGCCTTCATTGTTTTGTGTATTGCTTTCGATAGTGCTAGTATATTTTATATAGTTGGTATTGCCACTCAGGTTGATGCTTAGCTTCTTAAAAAGTGTTGTATTACTGCTAAGCGAGAAACCATAATCCTGGCTATTACCTATGTTGCCGTAGGTGGAACGGGCAACCGAGTCCTTTCCGAGAATGGTAAAGTTCTGGATGGAGTTGTTAGTAAAATTGTGGGAAACCAAAGCATTGATCGAAGTCGTCTTAATATATGCGCTGTAATCTACCTGGAAAGAGTGGCTTACGGCGGGCAGCAGGTCCGGATTGCCGTAGCTGATGTTTAAAGGATCAGTCAGGTCTATGTAGGGGTCAAGGAGGTATAAGCCCGGACGCTGTATGCGCTGGCTGTAGGAGAGGCGAAGTATGTTAGTGTTTTTGAGTTTGCGTGACAAAGTAATGTTTGGGAACAGGTTAAGATATTCTTTACTTACTTCGGTGCCGGACGATCTGAAATTTGCTTCAAGTTTTGTCGCCTCCAGGCGTGCCCCGGTTCTTAGTCCCCACTTGCCCATGTTCAGGTTCAGAGAAGTATAGGCGGCATGAACTTCCTGATCATAACTATAGTTGTTGCTCTGCTCAGGGTCAATTACAAAAGCTCCTGTTTCAGGATCTTTGTTCATGTAAAAATATTCGCTGCTGCTTTTTTCGAAAACGGACTTTATACCCAACTCCAGTGTTTGCTTACCGATTGGCTGTACATAGTCCGCCTGTAAATTATACTCCCGTGTGTCGTCGTAGTTGTTAGTTATACTTTCCCGCCCTGAATAGTTGAGCAGTGGCTGTAGTGTAATGCTTGAGGAGTATTTGTAATCACTGTTGATCAGGTTGAGTGACAATGAGAGCAGCTGCTGTTCATTCTTTCTGAAGCTATGCTGGTAATCACAAGTTACATCGTATCCGTTGCCATTGTTTTTGCCGTTATTCAGGTTCAGGTAAGCTTCTGTTATTTCACCACTAGCATCGAGCTGCTCTGCCCGCTGTACAGATTCAAATGTGCCGGTGTTCCGGTTCATTCTATAGCTGGCCGTGATCAGGTTAAGTGGATTAAGTTCATAGCTTACCTCTCCACTCAAATTTTGTTCATTACTATTGCTGTTGCTTTCAATTGTCTGTATCAGCTTATTCTGCCTAAGCTTATCTTCCCTGATAAAAAAACTGTTTCTGTCCGGGCTGTTGGTGCTACTGGTGCTGCCACGCCCTGAGATGCTGAATTTCCCGGCAGTAATACTTGTATAGGCACTTCCTGTGTAGTTTTCAGGTTTGCTGGTACCTAAGTTTATCGAACCATTGTAGCCACTGATACTGCTCTTGTGCGTGATAATATTGATAACACCGCCAACTCCTGCTGCTTCATATCTTGCGGAAGGACTTGTGATCACCTCAATTTTCTTAATGGAGCTTGCTGGCAAAGTTTTCAGCACATCACTTGTGTTGCCTGAAAACAGGGAAGACTTTTTGCCATTAATCAATATCTGGTAATTGCTACTACCATTTAGTTGCAGGTTGTCTTCTGCATCCAATGTTAGCACAGGCATCTTACGGAGCATATCCAGTGTGTTCAGAATGTTGCTTTCCGGATCTGCTTCTACATTATAGGTTAACCTATCTAGGTCCTGCTCGATCAGGGGCCGCTGGATAGTTACTTGTACCTCTTCAAGTTGTGTAGCCGTGGGAGTGAGTGCTATGGTTCCAAGGTTGATATTGGAGGACGCAGAAAGTGGGATTTGTATGGTTTTGGTTTTATAGCCGACGTAGGAAAGAGTGAGTTGGTATTCTTTGTTAGGTAAGCTGGTGATTGTGAAAGATCCGTCTTCTTGAGTGAGGGTTGTTTTTGTTGGCTCCCTCTTGCCTGATTCTTGAATGACAACAGTGACGTAGCTGAGTGCACCTTTGCTGGATAACTCTTTTACTATACCTTTGACTGTAAATAAATTAGCATTTGATTGTCCAAAGCATGAAAACACTGAAATAGAGAAAAGTAGCAGGATAAATAACAGCCGTGTTATCTTGATATTTTGTTTTACAAAGGCATCATAATCAGGCATTTTTAAACAAGTTCACCTCTTTAATCTAAATACTCATAAAGCCATCAATAGCAACTGTATTTCCCCAAACTGTAGAGGGGGAGAAAGAAATATACTATTTTTTTCTCCCCCTCTACAGTTTGTATAATAGACATATTTGTATAATAGATGTAATTATGGATTTGGCGCTCTGAAAGTTCGTCCTTCAACAACAAGGCGTATATTAGAAAAGGACACATCACTGACTTCGCCACGCCACTTACTATTAGGACAAGCTCCTGGCGTAAAAGTCTTCATAGTAGTAAAACAGCCTATAGCTCTACCATTATGTACAGGGATTACAACCTCTTCGGCATTATCCCGCACAGTTTGTGATTGTCCAGGTACTGGCCCCGAATCCTGGCCAGGGTTGTAGCATACTGAAGATACAACTGCATCATATTCCAAAGTTGCAGTAATATAATCAACGTTCCCTAGTCCAGAAATATCGTAACATACCTTTAGTGTCTTACCTAAGTCTTCTGACGTTAAAGGAGATTTTAATCTTGGATTTTGTGCTTCTGCGCTGTTATAGCTTAGCAGTGCGACTAACGCAAAAACGATACTTAAAGCTTGTGTTTTCATAATTGTAAATATTTAAAGTTTAAACTATTTATAAAAAATTTGCAATAGAATACCTTTCCAGTAGCTTAAAGCTATTAGTAGTATAGATGTTGTTAAACTATCAGCTTGAATCAAACTGATAAGGAGTTAGGGAAAATCGATACAACCTAGGCAGAGAAGTAAGTTATTTTACATAAGCTTTTTTTAGGACGAAGTATAGCTTCAACAGAATTATAAAATATAAATCCTCAATAGGCATAAAAATTAAGTGCCATTTTTTACTTAATATGTCAGACCCTATTTATCTGAATAACAGGTTTTGTACAGTAAGAAGGAAGAGTTTAGTAAGTTGTAAAAAAATATCAGGTAAACTATTCAACTACATCAAAGGTGCATTACTATGTATTTAATTGCACGTTATAACGCTGGGGGAGTAGTATTAAATACGTCTTTTTCTGATGGGAGATTAGGTGTATTCTACTTTTTAGGGGTTTAATTAAGTAATCTACACTTTTAATAAGGTAAACGGGCTATACCACACGGTATATAAATATAATGCTTTTTTATATTTTAAATAAGTTTATTTTGATTTTTAAATCTTGTTTTTATCGTATTAAAGGGTTTTGGTTTTATAAATCGGTCAAATTTAAATAGAACAATTTGGTAAGATTCAAGAAATGAAAACCGGCTTCTTTTTAACCAATAGTTTTGCCATAGCTATTTATGGTTTATACTTTATACTTAAAGCTCTAGTGCTGGCAAAAATAAATAAACCGGTTGCTTTCGTATATCCAAATATGCTTTTAAAGTTCCTTTACCATCTTATAGTGCTGGATGCTGCCAAACAGCACATACGACTCTTCCTCTACTTGATACCCGTTGCGGCGGTAAAAGTTTACGGCATTCTCGCGTGCCTGTAGCATAGCCCGGATAGCGCCCAATTCGCGGGCGCGTTGCTCCACGTACTGCATTAACAAGCCTCCCAACCCTTTGCCCTGCATGTCGTTTCGGATGCCCATAAACCTCACCTGTGCCTCCTGGGGCGTGCTCAGGTGCACGCGGCAGACTCCTATTGGCTCCCCGGCATCGTTTACCATCATGGCATGGATGGCGGCGGCATCGTCTTCCACGCGCTCGCTTCCTTCGGGCTGCGCCCAGGGCTGCCGGAGCGTTTCGAAGCGCAGGCGGTAATATTTTCTAAACTCTTCGGGTGTGGCGGGTTCTATTATTTTCATTCGTACAGCTCTTGGGGAGTAAAGCCACTTGGGCGGCGCAACAATTAGCAGGCAACAAGATAGCAGGTTCGTGGCAAAAAGATAACTTTGTCCGTTTAATGTATGTAAAATCAATTTTTAAAGTATAAAGTTTAAAAATCACTATGGCATCTTTCGATATTGTAAGTAAAGTAGACCCGCAGATCATGGACAATGCTGTGAATGTGGCCAACAAGGAAATCATGAACCGGTATGATTTCCGGGATACAAAAGGAAAGCTGGAGTATGACAAGAAAGCCAGTGAGGTGCACATCAGCATGGAGAACGAGATGCGCGTGCAGCATACCGAGGATGTGCTGATCGGTAAAATGGTGAAGCAGGGGCTGGATGCCACTGCGCTCGATTTCTCAAAAGAGGCTTACCAAAGCGGCGCCATGGTAAAAAAGGATATCAAGGTCAAAGCCGGGATCGATAAGGAAACGTCCAAAAAGATCATGAAGGTGATCAAAGACAGCAAACTGAAAGTATCGGCGGCCATGATGGATGAGACCATCCGGGTGACAGCCAAAAAAATAGACGACCTGCAGGATGTGATCGCCCTGATGCGGAGCAACAGCGAAGAAATTGGCATGCCGCTGCAGTTCGTGAACATGAAAAGCTAAAGGCAGCAGGCACGCTCAATGTTGCTTTCGTCCTGTTGCCTGATGCTGGTGCCAAATAGCCTGTGCATTTTGTGTGCAGATCAATAATCTAAACTTGCCTTATGGAGATTTTTGCCAATCCGGATACCTGGATAAGCCTGCTGACGCTTACTTTTATGGAAGTGGTGCTCGGCATAGACAATATCGTGTTCATCTCGATTGTGGTGGGCCGGTTGCCGCACGAGCAGCAAGCAAAGGGGCGCACCATTGGCCTGGGGCTGGCGCTTATTTTCAGGGTGATCCTGTTGCTGTTCATCTCCTGGATTGTGGGGGCAAGCGCACCGCTGTTCAGTATCAACCTGCCGTTCACCGAATCGGATTTTGCCGTTTCGTGGCGCGACATCATCCTGTTTGGCGGGGGGCTTTTCCTGCTGGCAAAGAGCACAACCGAAATTCATAACAAGCTGGAAGGAGCGGAGGAAGAGCAGGCGCAGGGCAAGGCGCAGGCCACACTTGGCAAGATACTGGTGCAGATCGTGCTCATCGACATCGTTTTCTCCTTCGACTCCATTCTGACAGCCGTAGGACTGGCGCAGGAAGTGATCATCATGATCATTGCCGTTATCCTGGCGATGGGCATCATGCTGGTGTTTGCCAAGTACGTAAGCGATTTTGTGAACAACCACCCTACCGTAAAAATGCTGGCGCTTTCCTTCCTGATCCTGATCGGCTTTATGCTGGTGGTAGAGGCCTTGCACCAGCACATCCCGAAGGGGTACATTTACTTCGCTATGTTCTTCTCGCTGTTGGTAGAGATGCTGAACCTGCGGCTGCGCAAAAAGACCATCCCGGTGCATCTGCGGCAAAATGAAGTGCTCGAGCCGGAAGAGGAAGAGGTGATCTGACAGCATAGAACTGGGCATGCACAAAGCGGCAGTACCATAGCAGGTACTGCCGCTTTTTGCATCTGGCATACTTCTCAAGTCAATCATCCAATGCGCTGCGGGCTTACAAGCAGGTAGCCTTGTTTTGCCTGCGGCACTTTAGGCTGGTAACGTGCCTACTTTATCAGAATTTATGTATACATTAGGATAACGATATACATAATTAAACCTTTGGGTTATGCGGTACCGTAACAGCGCCCTTGCTGCCTTTTTACTTGTAGCCGTCACTGGCCTGGCGCTTCTGAGCCTGTATCTGTTGCAGCCCCCGGCACCCTTGCCCGCAAATGCCCCTGCCAAAGCGTTTTCAGCGGTGCGTGCCTTTGAATATGTGCAGCACATAGCCCGCCAGCCGCATGCCATGGGCACCCCGGAGCATGCCCGGGTGCGGCGTTACCTGCTGCAGCAAATGCAGGGCCTGGGGCTACAGCCGCAGGTGCAGGAAGCCTACGCCGTAAATACCCTGGGAGCGGCTGCCACGGTGGGGCATGTGTACAACCTGGTCGGGAGGATACAGGGAACGGGCAAGACCGGAAAGGCCGTTTTGCTGATGGCGCACTACGACTCGCAGCCCAACGCGCGCGGGGCCGGCGACGATGCCGCCGGCGTAGCGGCAATTCTGGAAACCATCCGGGCCCTGCAACACACCGGCGCTCCCCGGCAGGATGTGATCGTGCTCTTTACCGATGGGGAGGAGTATGGCCTGTATGGCGCACGGGCATTTCAGAAGCACCCCTGGTATAACGATGTGGCGCTGGTGCTAAACGTGGAGGGCCGTGGCAACCGCGGTCCGAGCATGACCTTTGAGATGAGCCCTGAAAATGGCTGGCTGGCCAAACAATACATCAGGCAGGCACCCTATCCGTATGTAAGTTCTCTGGCATACGAGATATATAGCCGCATGCCCAACAACACCGATTTCACTATTTTTAAGGAGGCCGGGTACAGTGGGCTCAACGCCGCCTTTATCGATGGCTTTGTGCATTACCACAAGGCCACAGACTCACCGGAAAATCTAAGCCTCCACAGTTTACAGCAACATGGCAGCAACATGCTGGCGCTCACAAAGCATTTCAGTAAGGTGTCGTTGCAGAACACGAAGGCCCCGGATGCCATCTTCTTTAACTTTATTGGCTCTTGGGTGATCTATTACCCGCAGTGGCTCAATATTTTATGGGCAGCGCTCACAACGCTACTGCTGGTAGTTACCCTACGGGTGGGTGTTCAGAAAAGCGCCTTTACTGTCTGGCAGACAATGCTTGGTTTTTTCGTGTACCTGGCATTGCTCGTGTTGGTGGCAGTGCTTTTTGTACCGATCAATAACCTGGTGCTGGCCAACCTGCCCTTTACACACCGGCATAACGGGGTGTACAGTTCCGACGAGTTTTTTGTAGCCTACCTGTTGCTGGCCCTGGGGCTTTTTCTGCTCATCACCTGGCTGGCGCTTCGGAGGCTGCAGCTCTTGTCGCTGCTGATGGGCATTTATATACTCCAGTTCGTGCTGGTGGTATTGCTTTTCCTGGTGATACCGAACGCGGCCTATCTGTTAATGTTCCCATTACTGTTTAGCCTGGGTGGTTTTCTGGTAGTGGTGCTAAAGGACTGGTTTGATGCCCCACAGGTAGGGCTTGGGTTTGGCCTTGTATTTTTATTGGCGGCCTTTCCGGCTATTTTTATCATGATGCCGATTGTGCAGGTGGTGTTTGTTGCCTTCGGACTGCAACTACCTGTAGGGGCTGTGATGCTGTTCCTGTTGCTGCTGGGTCTTTTGTTGCCCTTGCTTCGGATCATGGAGCGCAGTTACAGCTGGCGTAACATCCCGCTGCTGCCGCTTGCGCTGCTGTTGATTGGCGGCATACAAGGCTTCCGCGCCATTGGGCACGAGCAGCCCTCTGCCAGTCGCCCTTTGCATAGCCATGTGAGTTATTACCTGAACGCGGATACCGGGAAAGCTTTTTGGGCCTCCGCTTTCCCTCGCACCGATGACTGGAACCGGCAATTCTTTACAAGAGCGCACCAGGCACCCTTAACGGGAATGTACCCGAACGCCACCCTGGAATACCTGCAAAGCGAGGCGGCTGCCATTGCAGTACCTGCACCCAAAGCCGTGGTGCTATCGGATACAGTTGAAGAGGGGGAGCGCGTACTGACACTGCGCTTGTCGTCGCCGCGAGGGGCTGCGCACCTCGAAGTGGCAGTGCAAACAGCAGAGAAACTGGCTGGTTTGAAGCTGGCAGGTGAAGATCTTACGGTCACTCCTATGGAGGCGGCAGGTGGGAAAGTATACTTTACCCGTTTGCATGGTTTGCCCGAGAACAAGGCGGTGGAGCTGGAGCTACGATCAAAACCCGGTGTGCCTCTCACTATGCACCTATACGACCAAAGTATCGGCTTGCCGCAGGAACTCCTGAAAGATCAAAAACCTGCCCACGTTATCGCAGAGCAGGGAAGCACCAGTAACCTGACCGTAGTCCGGAAAAGTTATACTTACGAATAGCTGAAGGATTCCTTGTTTAGGAAACTGGCAAGGCAATCGTGCATTTTTTCAGGGAAATGGATTTTGTCTCAAACCAAATCGAGCTTGTGCGTACTATAGGTAAACGACACCTGAAATGCACCCTTGCCATGTTCTTAGATAAAACCCTAGCCCTGTTAATTGGTATCCTTTTTCTGCTGGCCCTTTCCTGCGATGGTCCGGCCTCTGACACTATAGTACAAGAAAGCGTGACAGCCGCGCCAGTTAAAACCTTGGCCACCGATGTCGTGTTCTGGGACTATGCTGCCAGCAGTAACATGCTGCAGGCAGCACTAGGCGCGTTAGCTGCTGACAAGGGGTTAACTGAAGAGGTCAGGGCAACGGGCAAGCGGACGGCAGATTTCCACAGCAAAGCCTTGCAACAGATGCGCGGGTTGGTAAACAGGCAGGGGCAGGTGCAAATTCCAGACAGTCTGGGTGCTGCCGATAAGAACTTGGTTGAGGAGTTTCGGCAACTGGAGGGGGAGGAATTTTTGACCCGCTACCGCGGTTTCCTGCTAAAATCGCATCAAATGCAACTGGAGCGCTACCAGGAGGCACTGGCCAAAGCCGAAGACCCGAAAACAAGGGAGTGGCTGCACGCCATGCTGGAGCACCTGCGCACAGAGCTGGCCACCGTAGCCAAACAGGATTCTGCGCAGCAGCAGCAATAAAAGGGTTCGGAGAAAAGGGGAGCCAGAAGGAAAGGTGTCAGGCGTACATAGAAGTACTCTGGTATGTACTAAATTGAAAAAAGAATCTGGTAAAATGATTTACTTCCAGATCTCGGCAGCTTTGCAGGCCATCCTGAAAAACAGTTCCCGCTCTAAACCCGCCACCTGTTTGGCTTCGCACTCCGAATAGCCGTTTTCTACAGCATTCAGGTAGTCGTAGTAGAGTTGCGCCATTTCAAGGGAATCATCTTCAAAACAATCGATTATATCTTGCTGCGATGCCTTTTTCGGCTCAAAAACTTTGGAAGGGTAGAGCTTATCCAATTGGTAAATCAGGTATTTCTGTTGCGTTTTGTTCTGGCGCCCCCCAAAGAACTGCTCGATGTCCATGTCGTCTTCATCTTCAAACTCCTCCATGTCATCTTCCACAGCCAGGGGTTCATACACAATAATGTCGTGGCAGGTTAGCTCCAGGTACTCGTCAAACTGCTCTTTGATCGGGATAATGGTGGGGGTGTCGTAGGGCTTGTTCAGCACATCGGCCATGTGCAAGGCTATTTCTTTGCCCTTTTCGCCGGCAGCTATCAGGATCTGGTTGAACTGCGTGAAATCGCAGCCCATGTAGATAAATTTATACTCATCGTCTAGCACCGTAAAACACCACAGTGTAATAAACTCGGTGTCATCGATTACAACCGTATCGATGTATAATTCATTTATCTGTACATATAATGGCGAGTATTCCTGAGCATCCATGGGCTTTGCCTTAGAGTGTACCGGTCTGTTTAGCTGCCTGTACGTAGAGAGGCAGGTATTGTTAATTTATATACGCATATTTGGGATGGCGCGCTCAATAATTCTAGCGAAAAGCCCGTGGTAGTTGGCGGTCCGATTTGCAAGTATGGTTGGTTTTGTTTGCAATTAATTGATACCCTAGGGTTTAAGCCTGGCTGCTGAATAGGATAATACCCTATTTATTTTTAATCTCCCGTCGCAATTATTTTTTTAATTTCCAGAAATGCCTGTTTGCATAGCATCATGCGGCAGGGCCTGTCTTATGTTATAGAGTGACAGAAGACCTAAAAACAACCAACGATCTGCGCCATGGCGGCTTTACTGCCATCGGAAAACGCTCTATTCGTTGGCCCAAAGGGCCGCAATAAATCGCTGTGCGTTGCCATAAGCCAGTTTCTGCAACTGCTCCGGGCTTAGCTGTTCTTTGAGGCGGTTAAGCAAGGCGTGGTAACTTGTGGCTGCCTGCTCGTGCTCTTTAAAATAATAGGGGATGCGGCTCAGGTCGGTACTGTCGGCAGTATAAAAATAGTCGGCTCCGAAACAAAGCGCATTGCCTGCCCCGTTATGCAAGCCATACAGGATATGTTCCAGCAGGGCGTCAGGGTCCTCGTCATTCAGAAAAGCCCTCAAGAAATTCATCCCGATCAAGCCGTTGCGCCTTATGATTTCCTGGGTAAGCTCATCGGGCAGGTTGCGGTTATGCTCCCACACAGGCCTGAAGTTCGAGTGGCTGGCAATGAGCGGGATATCCAGCTTCTCCTTATCGATGTGTGTGAGCATGTCAAAAGCCAAAGCATCGCTGGTATGCGATAGATCGACGGCAATACGGCGGCCATGCAGGTAATCGAGCAGCATTTTCCCGTCTGTGGTAATGCCTTTGGATGTCATGTTGCCGCCCCCGAAACGGTTCTCGGTGTGGTGCGTGAAACTAATGTAGAGCAGGCGCCCACAGGCCTCGATCATCTTCTCCAGCTTCTTAAAGCCATCCTCCAGCGGCTCCTGCTCTTCGCAGAATCCGGCGGCGTTTTCTACGGCCGCCACCATGCCGGTGGCGCCTGGCTGCTGCAGCACCCACTCCAGGCTTTTTTTATCGGTAATGGCTGTAAAACCTGTGTCCTGGCTGGCAAGTTGAGCAAACTTGTCGCGTTGCAGCGCAGCAAACTGACTGCTTCCAGCGCCGGTGGCACTGTACATTGCCATCACCTGCAACTTTACATTGCCTGCTTTTAAGGAAGGAAGCGCACAACCGATGTCCTCAGACTTCTGCAAGTCAGCTGCCGGTACATCCGTCAGATACACCAGCAGGTCGCAGTGCAGGTCGATGATGGGTAAGCGAGCGGAGTCTGTTGGATTTGCGGTCATGGTTGAAGGCTTATTTTGACCTTGATACGCGAAAGCACCGGCTTAATGTTTTGAAACAAGCTACATTAGCCCTGGCACCTGCTTTTTAGGCCCAGGCCGGAGCAAAGGGGGGCACAAGGGCTCGGTGGGCGTTGTGGCAAGTGAATGGAAAGGCTGTTCAGCACATCCTAATACTCGTCGCCCACATCGTTCCCTTCGTCGTTGCCCGGCTCGCGGCGGTTGCGCTGTTTTTCGCTGTCGCTGTTGATGCGGTAAGTGAAGCCGAGGTATACGATCCGGCTTTGTCTGCGGTTCTGGCTTTCGGTCCTGAACTCGGGGGCGAAACTGAGGAAATTGTATTGGCGGGTATTAAAGATATCCGACACCCGCAAGGAAACAGTTCCCCGCTTTTTCAAAACCTCTTTCTTCATGCCCAGGTCCATGCTGAAAAGCTGCTCCATGCGCCCCTGAATATCGGCCGTAGGGGCACGATAAAAACCTGACAGCTGGATATCCAGATCTTTCCAGACAGTCATGGTAGAGTTCAGCTTGGTGTTCCAGCTGATGCGACTGCTGCTTAACTCAGTATCGCCCTGCGTGGTATTCAGCTGTGTTCTGAAACCGGAGGCGCTGCCGTTCAGGCGCCACCAGGTTGCAACGGGGTAATTAAAGCCGAGTTCCACCCCATAGGAGGAGTTGCTGGAGAGGTTCAGGAAAGTAGACGCAGTGCCGGGAATAGAGTCGCCGTTCACCACCACGATAGTTGCCGTTCTAAAGCGGTCGATCTCGTCGGTGGTGTGCCTGTAGAAGGTGGTTGCGTTCAGGGAGATATTTCCCCAGTAGCGCAGGTAGCCCAGCTCCAGCGAGTTAACGAACTCTGGTTTCAGGTCCGGGTTACCGAAATTGACATTAAAGCGGTCCGACCTGTCGACAAAGGGGTTCAGGAAGCGGCTTCGGGGCCGGTTTATGCGGCGGCTGTAGCTGAACTGCACTTTGTTGTCGTCGTTAAAATCGTTGGTTACAAAGAAGGTCGGGAAGAGGCTGAAATAGCTGTTACTGGCAACAATATCCTGAGTGCGCTGGTTGGCTTTTGTAAAAGTCTGCTCAGCCCGCACACCCACCTGGTAGCTTACCGATTTGTACTTGTTGCTGTAGTTGCTGTACAAGGAGTATACCTGCTGGTCGTACACGAAATGGTTGCTAAGGGCTTGATCATAAACATAGGTGCCTGAACTGCTATCGAAGTCAAAGAACCGTGAATCCTCGTCCAGGCGCTCATACGAGCTACGGTACCCTGCCTCCAGGCGGCTGTCCTCTGAAATAGGGTGCACATAATCCGACTTCGTTACAAACTCATAGTTGCCATCTTCTACCAGGGTCTGTTGCCTTTCTGGCGTGCCCGAAGAAAGCATGTCTGCTTCCGTAAACAGGCTTTCCTCGGCGTCCACGTTGGTGTTATACACGACATCGGCTGTTAGCTCACGCCCTTTCTGCTCAAAAGTTTGCCGGTATCCCACGGTTAAGTCCAGGGCCTGCTCATCCTCGGTTTCAGTGGTGCTGCGCAGGCTGGAGCTGGTCTGCAGCCGGTTCTCGTTCAGGAAGCGGTACAGAATGTTGTTGCGGTCTTTGTCCTGGCCAAAGCGATACAAAGTAGAGGCGGATAAAGTTTGCCTGGGGGTAAGGTAATAATCGGCCCCTACCCGAAAGTTGTGCGACACATCCGTGCTGTTGCGGTCACCGGTCTGGGAGCGAAAGCTGGTGCTGTCGACTTGCTTCTGCTCGTTCAGGTAGTAATTGGTGGTAAAGCTGTTGCGGGTGCCGGGCCGGTTCCGCTGCCTGAAATCATAGCCCCCGTTCAACGACCACTTGTTGTAGCGGTAATTCAGGTTAAGCGAGGTGTTGTAGTTATCGTAAGTGCCCGCTGTTACAGCGGCAGAGCCGTTAAAGCCGGGCTTCTTCTCTTTTTTAAGCACCAGGTTGATGATACCGGAGGTACCCTCGGGGTTATACTTAGAAGAGGGGTTGGTGATCAGTTCGATACTCTCGATCAGGTTGGCCGGAATCTGATCGAGGGTGAGGTTGGACAAGGCCGAGCGTTTGCCGTCAATCAAAACCGTTACATTGGCGCTGCCGCGCATGCTTACATTCCCGTCGATGTCTACGGTTACGGAGGGCAGGTTCTGCATCACCTCTGCCACTGAGCCGCTTTGGGCGTTAATGTCCTGGCTCACGTTTACCACCTTCTTATCCAGTTCATACTCCACCAGTTGCCGCTCCGCCACAATCTCCACCTCGCTTAGCTTGGTAGCTCTGGCTGCCAGTGCAATATTGCCCAGCACAACGGCTTGCTTTTGGGGGGAGATCACAATGTTTGATCGGTAGCGTGTAGGGTACCCCACCCTGGAAACGCGCAGTACATACCGCCCCGCAGGCACCCGTTCGAGTAGAAAAAAGCCCTCTATATCTGAAGTAGCGCCTGTCACCAGGCTGGAGTCCTGGGCCGTAAGCAGCACCACGTTAGCAAAGCCAACGGGCGCTTTTGTGTCACCTTCCACCAGCGTGCCTGATATCTTTCCGGCTCCAGGGGTTACGGGCTGCTGCGCCAGAAGTGCGGACGGGAAGGTAAAAGCAATGGTAAAAAGGAAGAGGAGTGCGGATAAGTTAATTTTCATAGGTTATTGCGGAGCAAAATGGTTTCTGAGACCTGATTTGAGGGGTCTCTAGGTATAAATTCAGGCGCAGGCGCGTGCAGGAAGCCTACTTAGAAGCCTGCTTAATAGACTGTAATCGAGCGCCAGGGTTTAACGTCACGACCAAATGGGCAGGTTTTGAAGCGCCATATGCAAACAACAGGCTAGCCAGGCGCTTGTTTCCTGCTAGAGGTGCCTGGTTGTTATTTGTGGGAAAGGGAAGCTGCGGCTTAGGCGTTCGGGGCGAGTGTCTTGCTTAAAAAATCCCAGACCACCACGCCGGTGGCAACCGAGATGTTGAGCGAGTGCTTGGTGCCAAACTGAGGGATCTCCAGCACCACATCCGAAATGCTGACAACCTCCTGCGCCACGCCAAACACTTCGTTTCCCAGCACAAAGGCATAATGCTGTCTTGGCTCAGGCGCAAAATTGTGCAGCATGGTGCTATGCTCCGCCTGCTCCACCGAACAGATCTTATAGCCATCTGCCTGCAGCTGCCTGGCCAAGTCCAGCGTATCAGGCACATGCTCCCAAGCCACCGAATCCGTCGCCCCTAAGGCGGTTTTCTCAATGTCGCGGTGCGGAGGGGTGCCCGTTATGCCGCAGAGGTATACTTTCTCAGCCATAAAAGCATCGGCGGTGCGAAACACCGAACCCACATTATTCAGGCTGCGCACATTGTCGAGCACCAAGACTAACGGTATTTTTTTCTTATTTTTGAATTCCTCCACCGAGTCGCGGTTAAGGTCATCCATCGAAAGTTTGCGCATTGTTTTTTGACAAAGGACTAGTAGACAAAAGGCAAAGGTCTTTTGCCGGGTTTGCTGCAAAGGTCAGGCTGATTTTGGCAAAAGGCAAATTGATTGTTACTTGTTGATCGTTGAATGGCTAAATTGTTAAAGCGGGATATATCTTAATCCGAAACGACAACTGAAGCAGATTAGGAAGTACGAAAGAGCAAGTAAAGTAAAAATTACCTCTGGGGGGGTAAGGGGTGGGTTAAGCCCATTCGCTAGGAAGTATATAATAGTGAATCAGCTATAAGGTATAAAGGTTTCGATACAAAATCAGCAATTGAACCATACAGCGATTTAACCGATAAAAAAGTATGAAAGGAGAAGGCAAGGGCACTGTTACCCCACTGATGAAGCAGTACAATGCCATCAAGGTAAAGCATCCGGGGGCATTGCTGCTGTTCAGGGTAGGGGATTTTTACGAGACCTTTGGCGAGGATGCCATTCGGGCAAGTAAGATCCTGGATATCGTACTAACAAAGCGCGGCAACGGCTCCGCTTCCGAAACAGCCTTGGCAGGTTTCCCGCATCACTCCCTGGATACCTACCTGCCCAAACTTGTGCGGGCAGGGGAGCGTGTGGCCATCTGCGATCAGCTGGAAGACCCAAAAACGGTGAAGGGCATCGTGAAAAGGGGTGTAACCGAACTGGTTACGCCAGGCGTGTCCTTTAACGACCAGGTGCTGGAGCGGCGCACCAACAACTACCTGGCCGCGGTGCATTTCGGCAAAACCGAAACGGGCATCTCCTTTTTGGATGTGTCAACGGGTGAGTTTATCACAGCGCAGGGCGACAGGAACTACATCGGCAAGCTGCTGCAAAGCCTGGCCCCCTCGGAGGTGCTGTTCTGCAAGCGCGAGAAGGAGACGTTCACCACGCAATACGGTGCCGATTTCCGGTATTATGCACTGGATGAGTGGGTGTTTCAGCATGACTTCGCCTATGAGTCCCTGACACGGCAGTTTGGAACGGCTTCGCTGAAAGGTTTTGGCATAGAAGGACTGAACGAGGGCATTATCTCTGCCGGGGCTATTTTGCATTACCTCTCCGAAACCCATCACCATGAAATAAGCCACATCGCCACCATCTCCAGACTGGAAGAGGATAAGTATGTCTGGCTGGACCGGTTCACGATCCGCAACCTGGAGCTGGTATACCCCCAACATCCCGAAGGAGTGCCCCTGATACAGGTACTCGACCATACCGTTACGCCGATGGGCGCGCGCCTGCTGAAGAAATGGGTGGTGCTGCCCCTGAAGGATGTGGCCCAGATCCGCCGCCGCCTGGACACTGTGGAGGCCCTGACGCAGCACAGCGAGCTGCTGGACGAGATGACGCTGCACCTCAAGCAGATCAACGACCTGGAGCGCCTGATATCGAAAGTGGCCGTGCGACGGGTAAACCCCCGGGAGCTGGTGCAGCTGGCAAAAGCACTGGATGCCATACAGCCCATTAAAAAGCTGCTGGCCGCCAGCGGTATACCCGCCCTGGTAAAGCTGGCCGACCAGCTGGTGCCCTGCGATGGCCTGCGGGAAGAGATCAAAAATGTGCTGAAGCCCGAACCGCCCATGCTCACCAACCAGGGCAACATGATCAACGAGGGCATACATGCCGAGCTGGATGAACTGCGGGCCATTGCCTTCTCGGGCAAAGATTACCTGGCGCAGGCGCAGCAGCGGGAGATCAGGAATACAGGCATCACCTCCCTTAAAATTGCTTACAACAAAGTTTTCGGGTATTACCTGGAGGTAAGCAACGCGCACAAAGACAAAGTGCCCGCCTCATGGATTCGGAAGCAGACGCTTGTAAATGCGGAACGCTACATCACCGAGGAGCTGAAGACGTACGAGGAGAAGATACTCAATGCCGAGGAGCGCATTTTCGCCATTGAGTTCGGCCTGTTCAACGAGCTGGTGCTGCACGCCCTGGATTATGTGGCCCAAGTGCAACAGAACGCGAAAGTGATCGGTGTGATCGATTGCCTGGCTTCCTTTGCCGGAATAGCACTGGCCAGTAACTATGTAAAGCCGCAGGTAAACGAGGGCTATGTGCTGGATATTAAGAAGGGCAGACACCCGGTTATAGAGAAACAGCTGCCCTTGGGGGAGGCCTATGTGCCCAACGATATTTTCCTGGATAACGAGGAACAGCAGGTGATCATCATCACGGGTCCGAACATGGCCGGTAAAAGCGCCTTACTGCGCCAGACGGCGCTGATCGTGCTGATGGCGCAAATCGGCTGTTTTGTGCCAGCCGAGGCCGCCAGCATCGGTATCATCGATAAGATATTCACCCGGGTGGGCGCTTCGGATAACCTGTCCAAAGGGGAGTCTACGTTTATGGTGGAGATGACCGAAACGGCCAGTATCCTGAACAACCTCTCGGACCGCAGCCTGGTGCTGATGGATGAGATTGGCCGTGGCACGAGCACCTACGATGGCATATCCATTGCCTGGGCTATTGTGGAGCACCTGCACAACCACTCAAAGTATAAAGGCAAAACACTGTTTGCCACCCATTACCACGAACTAAACCAATTGGCAGAGGAGTTGCCGCGCGTCAAGAACTTTAATGTATCGGTGCGGGAGGCAGGAGGCAAGATCCTGTTCATGCGCAAGCTGGTGCCCGGCGGCAGTGAGCACAGCTACGGCATACACGTGGCCCAGATGGCGGGCATGCCCAACAGCGTGGTGCTGCGTGCCGACGAGATCATGCATCACCTGGAGAAGGAAAAAGTATCGGAGGACGCTCCCCAGCAACGGATGAAGTCAGCGCCCAGGCAGAATTACCAGTTGAGCATGTTTGAGGCAAACGACCCGCAGGTGCAGCGTGTGCGGGAGCTAATGGACCAGCTGGATATCAACACCATCACACCCGTGGAAGCCCTGCTAAAGTTAAATGAGCTGAAGTTGCTTTTACAGGATAAAATGCAGGAGTCGCAGCGGTAAGGTATAGCGGAGTTGCTAAATTAAACCCTTGTGCTCGCTATCTCTCGCTATCTAAAGTATAAAGCAGGGTTGTGAGGAAAGGAAAAGTAAAATTTACTTCCTGAAAATCAGCTGTAAAGGGAAAAGGAGTATAAAATTTTGCGGCATGCTATTGACATGTTCAATTTTGTCTATATCTTTGCATCACTAAATCACTACGGCGGTTTGGTTTTATTAAAAGCGGGAGTAGCTCAGTTGGTAGAGCGCGACCTTGCCAAGGTCGAGGCCGCGGGTTCGAATCCCGTCTCCCGCTCAGGCAAAATTTTTAAAAGGAGACGTTGTCTAATAGCAACGTCTTTGTTTTTTGCAAAAACACTTCGGATATCGTTCCGGAGGTTGCCGGGATGGTGGAACTGGTAGACACGCAAGACTTAAAATCTTGTGAGCGCAAGCTCGTGCGGGTTCGATTCCCGCTCCTGGTACTAACAAAAAAAGCCCCTGTAAACTTTGGTTTGCAGGGGCTTTCCGCATTTATAGCTGCTGGTAAGTTAAGGCATCATCGCTTAAGCTGAGAAACTTTTAAGGGAGGATAACTTGTAGCCTTCTCGAAACCAAGACCCCTATAAACAGCGAAGGCTCCCGCCAAGGGAGCCTGCTGATATTTTTGAAAGGTTCATTTAAATGTAAACTCTTCAACTTTTAGCCGTGTTCTTTTACGCAGGCCGTTGATGCAGGGTTGTAAAAACTTAAGAAATAGCGAAATTATTTTTAAGTTTTTTGAAAGAAAAGGCTTTATGCTCTGTAATGGCCGTTTACCGGGACAAATCTTTGGAACGGTTGGCGTCTATAGCGATCAGGATAAAAAGCAGGATAGTAAAGGACCACAGGGAGGAACCCCCATAGCTGAAG
Organism: Pontibacter sp. GD13; assembly: GCF_058216355.1. NCBI lineage: Bacteria > Pseudomonadati > Bacteroidota > Cytophagia > Cytophagales > Hymenobacteraceae > Pontibacter > Pontibacter sp. GD13. Next base: position 56,396 of record NZ_JBYZMQ010000006.1, on the reverse strand, counting down.
AACGGCAAGGGGATGCCCACCACAGGTGCCAGGCCAATGGTCATGCCCACGTTTATCAGGAAGTGGAAGAAGATGATGGAGGCCACGCAGTAGGCGTAGGTGCGCCCAAACACCGAACGCTGCCGTTCAGCTATCTTCACGATCCTGATCAGCAGGAAAATAAAGATACCGATCAGAAGCGTGCTTCCTATCCAGCCATGCTCCTCGCCGATGGTGCAAAAAATAAAGTCGGTGCTTTGCTCGGGTACAAAATCGAACTTGGTTTGGGTGCCTTCCAGGAACCCCTTGCCCATAAACCCGCCCGAGCCAATCGCAATCTTCGACTGGGTCACGTTCCAGCCATAGCCCAGTGGGTCGGCCTCCGGGTTAATAAGCGCCTGTATGCGGTTCTGCTGGTGCGGTTGCAGGATGTCGTTCACAAAGTAATCTACGCTGAAGATCATGGCGACTACAAGCAGGAGCATGGCCACCATGGTCTTGATACGGCGCAGCAAGCGATAATCCAGCCACACTGCCAGCCCCATTAACGCAGTAACGCCAATGATCAGGTAAAGCTTGGGCACAAGCAGGGTTAGGATGAAGATGACGGCGGCAGACCCCCCAATGATCAGGATCAGCGGAGACATGCCCTCCCGGAAAAAAGCAAGTATAAAAGCACTGAACACCAGCGCAGACCCGGTTTCGTTTTGTAGAATGATGATGACGGGGGGAAGGAAGGTGATAGCGGCCAGCACCATCTGGTCCTTGAACTTCTGCTGCCGCAGGTTCACACTTCCGAGATACTTAGAAACGGCAAGCGCGGTAGCGAATTTTGCCAGCTCTGCTGGCTGTAACCGAACGCCCCCGCCCAAATCGAGCCACGACCTGGAGCCGGCAATAGGTTTGGCGATGACCAGCGTGACCAGCAGCAACAGGATAATGCCTCCGTATATCGGCCAGGCCAGGTGCTCGTACACCTTGTAATCCACTACCAGTAAAACCAGGATCAGCAGGAAAGAAGCCCCGATCCACACCAGCTGCTTCCCCGAGTTAATGTCAAAGCTCAGGATGTTCACCACATTGTCAGGGCTGTACACAGCGGCGTAGATATTCATCCAGCCCAAAGCAACGAGCAGAAAATATAAACCGATCGTAACCCAGTCCATGTGTTGGATAACACGGCGCGAGGTGCGACTGCTGCTTGGTAATACTATTTTATCTCCAAGTACTTTCTGCTCAACACCCATTTTTCCATCGGTTTTCTAGACACGGAGTCCGTTAAATACTTCTCTATCATCAGGCCCGCAATCGGAGCAGCTGACTGAGCGCCAAAGCCCGCGTTTTCCACATACACGGCTATGGCTATTTTAGGGTTATCCCGTGGGGCAAACGCTACAAATACGGCATGGTCCTTCCCCTGTGGGTTCTCGGCAGTTCCTGTTTTGCCACACACGGCAATGCCCAGCTTTTCTAAGGAGGCGTTGCGGCCCGTACCCGACGATACCACCTGCGCCATGCCTTCTACCACTGGCTCGTAATGCCTGGCCTCGATAGCGGTAGAATGCTTTTGCTGGTACTCAGCCAGTGGTTTGCCATGCTCGCCAATTGAGCGGATAATGTGCGGCGTTACATAATAGCCCCTGTTAGCAATGGTGGCCATAAAGTTAGCCATTTGAAGGGGGGTAACCCCCAGTTCGCCCTGGCCAATGCTAAGCGAGTAAATGGTGGAGAACTTCCAGCGACTCTCGCCATAGATCTTATCATACATGCCTGCGGAGGCAATGATGCCCTGTTTCTCGTTAGGCAGGTCGATGCCAAGCCTGGTGCCAAAGCCAAAGCTGGTTATCTTCTCACGCCAGTCGGCTAGCCCAATAGAGGTGTCTTTAAAGGTGTTCCCGGATTTCCCCTGGTTCACGACGGCCCTGAAAACCTGGTAAAAATAAGGGTTGCAGGAGGTCTTGATCGCGATCGAAAGATCTGTGGGCGCTTGGTGTGCGTGGGAGCATTTTACAAGGCTCTGGTTGCAGGGGAACCCTGTGTTGGGGGTAATTACGCCTTCCTGCAACGCTACCAGTGCCTGCGCGAGCTTAAAAATAGAGCCCGGCGGGTTGCTGCTCGCCATAATGGGGCGGTTAAACATCGTTTTGTCCGGGTCAGACAGCAGGGCCATGTAATTCTTGCCATAGTCCTTGCCCGTAAACAGATTGGGGTCATAAAAAGGAGAGGAGATATAGGCCAGCACCTCGCCGGTGGCGGGCTCAATGGCGACCACGCTTCCCTTCGCCCCGTTCATCAGGTACTCCCCGTAAGCTTGCAGGTCCAGGTCGATGGTGCTGACCAGGTTCTCGCCAGCCACAGAAAGGGTGTCGTAGGCCCCGTCCTTAAACGAGCCTTTCTCAATCCCGCGCACGTTCACCATTTTATACTTCACGCCGCGTTTGCCCATCAGGTATTTCTCATACTCCATCTCTATGCCGCTTTTGCCGATATAGTCGCCGGGGCGGTAGCCTTGGTACAGGGAGTCTTCGAGTTGTTTCGGGCTTATCTCAGCAATATAGCCTAACGCATGTGCCAGGCTTTGGTGCGGATAGCCGCGTGCGGTACGCGCGTTGATGTAAAAGCCCGGGAAATCGATCAGGTTGTCCTGAATATGGGCAAAATCCTGGGTGGTGAGTTTCTGGTAGAATATAGAGGGCTGCACATACGAGAAGGTGCGGGCCTTTTTCAGGCGCTCCCGAATGTCTTCCACAGGCAATTCCAGCACAGCGCTTAAACGCAGCGTGTCCAGCTGCTTTACCTCTTTGGGTATCACCATCAGGTCATAAACCGGGGTGTTCTGCACCAGCAGTTTGCCGTTTCGGTCGTAGATCAACCCCCTGAAAGGATACTGGATGATGGTTTTGATCGCGTTGGTTTCAGCGGCTTGCTTGTAACTGCTGTCCACGACCTGTATGTAAAAAAGGCGGAGGGCATAGACCAGGCCCACCAATATGAAAATGCCCTGGATGACGTACTTTCTGTTTTCGAGGTATTTCATTTAAACTCTGCGTGCTCTCTTGGGTGAGAAGAACAGTAACTGAAGTATAAGGATGACTAACCCCGTGAATAGTGTGCTCACCAGTATCTTTAAAAGTGTGAAAAGCATATCGTCCAGACTTATCTTTTCAAGGAAAAATACCGCTGTGTGGTGCACCAGTAAGAGTGTGAGGGTATAGGTTAAAAACCATCCCTTGCCCATTACATGAATATTCACCGAGTCATTGATGTCGTAACCATCGCGGGGTGTAAGAAGGTTCAAAAGATGCGGCCTCAAAAATGCCAGCAGCACGCTGGCGGCGGCGTGTATGCCCATGGTATCGTAGAACAGGTCTACCGTAAATCCCACCAGAAATCCCAGAAAAAGCAATAAGAGCCGGTTAATGCCCAGCGGTAGAAACAGCAGGAACGCCACATAAATATAGCAGAAGCCTATGCTGTAAAGCACCAGGTTGTCCATGAGCAGGATCTGCAGTGCCACGAATAGGATAAACTGCAGGATGTTAGATATGCCTATGCTACTCTTCATTTGGGGGGATGCCTGCGTTTTGTTCTAAAACCTCCAGTTCTTGTTTTACCTTGTTCTCTATCACGTACACATAAGAAAGCTGCGCGAAATCCACAGCCAGCTTCACCCGGATGGTGTAAAAGCTCTTGTCCTGCTCCTTCTCAATGGCGCTGATGGTGCCGATCATGATGCCCTCCGGAAATACGGTGTTGTACCCGCTTGTCACCACGGTGTCGCCTTTGGCCGGCTTAATATGCAGGGGTATGTACTCCAGTGAGGCTGTGCGGTAGTCGCCGCCTGCCCATTTAACCGTGCCAAAAGTATTGTTCTTCTTAATCTTGGCCGATATCAGCATCTGGGAATGCAGCAGGGAGGTAGCCGTGGCATAATGCGCTGATACAGTTTTAATGCGCCCCACCACGCCAGCAGGAGAGATCACCCCCATGCCCGGCGCGATGCCATCGGCTGTGCCAATGGCAAGTGTGAGCGTGTTGTTAGACCGCCGGATGGAATTGTTGATAACGCGCCCCGCGTGCAGTACATAAGGGTTTACCCGGAGCGTGTCTGACTGGGCGATAAAAGTGGAATCGAGGGTGCTGGTGCTGTCTATCAGGCTGGCCCGTTTGTAACGCAGCACTTCCTCGCGAAGGGCTGCGTTTTCGCGAGCTAACGTGCCGTTAATGGCTGTCAGCCTGAAATAATCGGTTATATCGCTCTGGAAAACGAGCACGTCGCCCACATATTTGCTGGCCGAATTAAAGAACGCTGCGCCCTGGTACGTGTTGTAACGCACGATCAGGAAAATACACAGCACCTCCAGCAACACAAATACAAGGAACGCCCGGAACCGGTAAAAAAAGGCAAATAGCTCCCGCATGAAGTCCTATTATGTTAGCAGGACGTTCTTGAAACCTTCGATATTCTTGATTGCCGCTCCGGTGCCGCGCACCACCGCCCTGAGGGGATCCTCGGCGATGTGGATCGGAAGCTTTGTTTTCGCGGCCAGGCGCTTGTCCAGGCCACGCAGCATCGCGCCGCCTCCGGTCAGGTGAATGCCATTGTCATAGATGTCGGCAGAAAGCTCCGGCGGGGCAATCTCCAGTGCCTTCAGTACAGCCTCCTCGATCTTAGAAACTGATTTATCCAGGGCAATGGCGATTTCCTGGTAGGTAACTTTGATCACTTTCGGGATACCTGTCATCAGGTCGCGGCCACGGATCTCGTAATCTGCCGGCGGGTTCTCAATCTCAGTCAGCGCGGCGCCTACCTCGATCTTGATCTTCTCAGCAGAGCGCTCCCCGATCAGCAGGTTATGCTGGCGGCGCATGTAATCCAGGATGTCTTTGGTGAACACATCGCCGGCGATACGGATAGACTGGTCGCACACAATGCCGGAGAGCGCGATAACGGCGATCTCGGTGGTGCCACCCCCAATGTCCACGATCATGGAGCCAATGGGCTGCTCCACGTCAATGCCAATACCAATAGCGGCAGCCATAGGCTCCTGTATCATCCATACTTCCTTGGCACCTGCGTGCTGTGCCGAGTCACGCACCGCGCGTTTCTCAACCTCGGTAATTCCCGACGGAATGCAAATAACCATGCGGTGCGAAGGCTGGAACAAACGGCGGCCCGAATCGATCATCTTGATCATGCCCCGGATCATCTCCTCGGCAGCGTGGAAGTCGGCGATCACGCCGTCTTTCAGCGGACGGATCGTCTTGATGTTCTCGTGGGTTTTTTCGTGCATCTGCATGGCATTTCGGCCAATTGCCAGCACTCTTCCCGTTGTCCGGTCTACTGCAATAATCGAGGGTTCGTCTACTACAATCTTATCGTTGTGGATGATCAGGGTATTGGCAGTACCCAGGTCAATCGCTATATCACTTGTCAGAAAATTAAAAAGTCCCATTTTATAGAAGTACAGGCACGTCCAGCCCGGTTATATTTTAAATGTACAATATTTTTAGTCAAAAACTTGCGCCAAAATTAGTGAAATTCAGCGGAATTAATAATGTTACTGGTAAACCAAAGGCATAATTAAATTTTTTATTTGATAGAAGTGGTCCTATCACGATGCAGTTGCACCTCGCAACGCCCCGGGCCGGATTAAATGGGGCGTTGCGAACAGGGTAAGTTCTTGGGGGTACGTGTATAAAAAAATCCCCGGCTAAATTAAATAGCCGGGGATCTCCACATGCTAGGCGTGTTGCCTCAGAAATACCTAGTGCTTAAAATGGCGCACACCTGTCATCACCATGGCCATGCCATGCGCATCGCAGTAGTCAATCGAGTCTTGGTCTTTTATGGAGCCGCCGGGCTGCACCACGGCCTTTATGCCGGCCTTGTCAGCAATCTCCACACAATCCGGGAAAGGGAAGAAGGCGTCGGAGGCCATCACCGTCTGGCTCAGGTCAAAGCCAAAACCTTGGGCTTTTTCTATGGCCTGGCGCAGGGCGTCCACGCGCGAGGTCTGACCTACGCCGCTCGAGAACATCATCTTGTCCGTAGCCAGCACGATGGTGTTTGACTTGGTGTGCTTGCAAACCTTGGCGGCGAAAACAAGCGCCTCTTTCTCCTCGGCAGTGGGTGCGCGCTGCGTTACTGTTTTAAAGTCGCCCGCTGTTTCGGTGGCCAGGTCTTTGTCCTGCTCTATTACCCCGTTTAGCAGCGTCTTGAATTGTTTTTTAGGGAGCTCCACCTCGTTTTGTTTCAGGAGGATACGGTTTTTCTTGGTTTTGAGCAGCGCCAGCGCGTCGGCATCAAAGTCTGGCGCGATCAATACCTCAAAGAAAAGTTTGTTCAGTTCCTGGGCTGCGGGCAGGTCAATCGACCTGTTCGCGATAATTACCCCTCCGAAGGCCGACACCGGATCGGAGGAAAGCGCATTCAGGTAGGCTGTTTTGATATCCTCGCCAGTGGCACATCCGCAGGCGTTGGTGTGCTTGAGAATGGCTACGGTGGGCGCTTCGAACTCGGCGCTCAGAGCCACGGCGGCATCCACGTCTACCAGGTTGTTGTACGAAAGCTGCTTGCCGTTCAGCTGCTCAAAAAGCGCCTCCAGGTTGCCATAAAACGTGCCCTTCTGGTGGGGGTTTTCGCCATAACGCAAAGGCGTGGCCGCTTGTAGGCTCTGCTTAAACACAGGATTCTGGTCGGCGGTGTTCAGGTAGTTAAAAATATGCGTGTCGTAGTGCGAGGACACGTTGAACGCCTTTGTCGCAAAGCGCTTACGATCTTCCAGTTCAGTGGAGCCGTTGTTTTCTTTCAGCAGTTCCACCACTTCATCATACTGCTCCCTGGACGATACGATGAGCACGTCCTTGTAATTTTTCGCAGCCGCCCGGATCAGGGAGATGCCGCCAATGTCAATCTTCTCGATGATGTCTTTCTCAGATGCGCCCGAGGCCACTGTTTCCTCGAAAGGGTAAAGGTCTACCACTACCAGGTCGATGGGGGGGATGGCATATTGCTCCCGCTCCGAAAGGTCGCTCTCGTTATCGCGCCGGTGCAGGATGCCGCCGAATACCTTGGGATGGAGCGTCTTAACACGCCCTCCGAAAATAGAGGGATAGTCTGTTAGGTCCTCTACAGCTACAACATCTGCTCCCTGCTCCTCCAGAAAGGCCTGGGTGCCTCCGGTAGAGTAAATGGTCACGTTGTGCTGTTTCAGGAGTTCTACCAATGGCTCCAGGCGATCTTTGTAGTAAACCGAGATCAGTGCGGATTTAATTTGAACAGGTTGCATGGGCTTGCTTGTATGGATTGAAATTCAGGACAGTTTTTCTTTGCTTAGCAGCTTCTCTACCACCAAGGGCAGGTATTTGTGCTCTAGTTGTAATACGCGTGCGGCCAATTGTTCGGGTGTGTCGCCGGGCATTACCGGGCAACGCTCCTGCAGGATAAATTCCCCTTTGTCGTATTCGGCGTTAATGCGGTGGATGGTGATGCCAGATTGCGCCTCACCGGCCTGTACCACGGCAGCATGTACCTGCCTGCCGTGCATGCCTTTACCGCCATACTTGGGCAAGAGGGCAGGATGTATGTTGATGATGCTGTCGGGAAAGGCCTGCAGGAAATTCTGGGGCACCAGCCACAGAAAACCCGCCAGCACGATCAGGTCGGGGTTAAAGGACTTTACTTTTTCCAGCACCTCGTCAGTCTGGTAAAACGCATCCCTCGAAAACAAAAGAGCCGGGACGTGGTATGTCTCGGCTCTTTTAAGGGCATAGGCTTTCGGGTTGTTGGAGAACAGGGCGGCCACGCGTATTTCAGGGTGGTGCTCGAAGTGCTCCAGCAGGCGCTGGGCATTGCTCCCCGAACCCGAAGCAAAAATGACTATTTTTTTCTTATCTGGTCGTTCCAAAAGTATACTTGCTAGGAAGCTGCAAATATAGCCGGTTTAGCCATAGGAACGAATTTTTTGAGGCTGATATAAAATTACTCCAACGAGGAGGCATAGTCGAGCAGTGCGCGCAGGTCAGTCTCTTCTTTGAAATTCACATCTTTATCCTTTACATACTTTTTGATCGCTGCCTTATGTTTCGGGAAAAGCCTTTGGGCACTGGATCTGCTGGCTGGCAGGTAAAGGTTTTTAGCCGAGAAATAAAACGCGGGCTTCACGGCGTAAATCATACTTTCGTTTTGCTTTAACCTGTTCAGGGTGTTGTCTACGTTCTGGTTGCTGCTAGAGCTCGATGGCGAGGAGGTGCTGGACTCCATGCCCATGGCGCCCACATTCTTGATGTTCGCCAACTCGTATTTCTCCTTGATAAGCAGCCTGCTGTTGTCGTACGCGGCTACCAGCCTAAGCAGGTTCTGATTCTGCTGGTCGTAGTAAAACGTGTCGGCTCCGATGGCAACCAGATAAACATTGAACATCTCCGCCAGGGCAAGGGTGTCTTTTTTGCTGTTGATGAACTCTACCTCGCCGCTTAGCATGTTGTAATTCAGGGTGCCGGGGTGCTTTACGCTGTTGCTGAACACAACCTCGCCCTGCTTGAATTCGGGGTAGTAATAAGCCTCGTTGCGTACGGAGGCGCTAAGCTTGCCCTCGGTTGGCTTTACTTTGATCTTTTCAGGCCGCTGAGCCAGGGCACAGCCTACCGTAAGGCCCATTGTACATACTAACAGGAAACAGTATTTTGCAGGCAACTTTTGCGGATGCATCATAATAAGCCGGGGTTTGGGAGCCAATGTGCAGCTCCTTGAGGAACGATAGATTTATCCGAATGTACGAACTATAGATAAAAGTGTCAAATACCGTGTGGTTTATCGTGAGCATCCGGAAGGCTGGCTGTTGCAGGCTGCAACGCCAGCCAAAATATTTAGCGCAATAACCTGCTCTTTGCCTTCAGAGACCAGGTAAACCTGAACTCAGCCACCTGCTCGTTCTGCTCATCCAACCCTCTGCTGCTGGCCACCACCGTTACGCCCTCGCCGGTGATCTTGGTCTGCTCGGCTGCCTCCTGAATCCTTTTCCCATCCTCACAAATAAAAGTGATCTTGCCCACTGCCTTTTTCGTGAAGTCGGCCTCCATGTGCACCACCAGCATAGAAACAGCAGGATCAGACTTATAAACGTGCATCATACACAGCACACCCGTCGAGAGTTCGGCCGCCATGCTGAGGCAGGCAAAATAAATTGAGCCAAACGGATTCTTGTTGAGGTATTTGTAGGGTATCGTTACCATGGCGCGATCCTCGGCAACGCTCTTCACCCGCAAGTCGGCCATGTAAGCCATCGGAAGCCGGGCAAGCATAAACAAACGAAACTTAGCCGGGGAGGCTACCAGTTTACGAAAAGCAGTTACAGATTTTTTCTGGCGCAGCATAGGATCAAAAAACTTGGTTGCACATTTATACTCGTCCTATCCCTTTATAGTTGACTACAAGTATTTACAGCACGCGTGCAGTAGTTAACGGAAGGCTACCCCTTTAAGTAAGTGCGGTTACGGCGCTGCAATACACGCAAACACCCTGCGCAGAAAAATGCAGGCTTTCCATGTGGTACCCAGCCGGTAAAGCTGTGGCGGGAATGTGTACCTCATCCAGGCAAAACGTCTGGCTGCAGCGGTTGCAGTTAAAATGAATGTGGTTGTCCTGGTGTTGGTGCAGGCTGCAGGCCTCTTTGCATAAGGCGTATTTAAGGGTGCCGTTCACATCGTGGATGCTGTGCGCCAGCCCGTGCGCCTTAAAAGAGTGCAGCGTGCGGTACAGGGTAACCCGGTCATAGTCATCGCCGAGCAGCCGCTCCAGATCAGCATGCGAGAGCGCAAAAGGGTGGTGCAGGAACAGTTCCAGCACATCTGTCCTGCAGGCGGTTTTACGAAGGCCAAATTTTAAAAGGAGTTCGTGCGCCTTCCCCCTAAGTTCTCTGTTGTGCTGTACCATATCGTTTGCAAATATAAGCGCGCAGGTAATTAGTTGGTGATGGCCTGCCCGAAAACTATTGCCCATTCAGCCAGCTTTTTTTGTACTGCTATTTGTAAGCTATACAAAATATAGAAAAATATATGTATTGATTATAAGCCTTTTATAGGTGTTTAACTATATATCGTATTTTTTTTTGTATCAATCTTCCGCTCATGCGTATACAAGCTGATAATGTGATGAACCATCCTAAATAAAAATTATAACTCACTGTAAACTTTTAAGAATGAAAACATATTTACGAATAAGCATTGCTTTACTTCTGGCTATGGTTGTGCACGGGTACGGGTTTGCCCAGTCTGTGTCAACAACGCTTGGCAGCCTGACCAACGTTCGGGCAGGTATCACCGAAGAGTTCACCGTAACCTTACAGGGCGGCAGCAACCAGATGGTTAGGGGGCAGTTTAATTTTACCCCATATCAGGAAGGCGACATTGTACTGCAGTATAAAGCGCCCGGCGAGCAGGAGTACACGACGCTGGCAGGAGGAACGAACGGCATGTTTACGTTTGGCCCCGAGGCAGGATTTGCCTATCCGGCTACTGCCACTGCCTACGATTTCAAGGTATTCTTTAACCAGGCCAATACCTATAACTACACCCTGAACATGGTTACGACAGAGGCCACCCCACAAACTGTGGCAACCACATCCGGGTCTGTTGCTGTAACGCAGCCTACACAGTTCCCTACCATTGACGGGACGCTGGATATTGTGGCTCAGGAGAAAGAAATCGTAGTTGACCAAGCAGAAGTATGGCAGGTATTCGTCACGGCCAATGATTTTGCCGGGGTTAAGGGGAACATCCAGATTGTACTGACTGATCCGGCGCAGCGCGACAACATCACGTTGCAGTATAACGCCAACAGAGCAGCCACAACAGGCGATGAAGTAGACTTTCAGACTTTGACCTTTACCGAGGGCGGCGTGGCCACCATCGGCCCTGCAGATGGCGAGACCCTTGCAGCAGCCGGCATCAGCCAACTCATGAGAATCAGCTTTGCACAAGCAGGCACTTACGCCTACACACTTCGCTTTGTAAGAGCCGGCGATGCTACCGTGCTTGCCTCTGTCGCAGAGTCTGTGACTGTAGCAACTACAACGGGCATAGATGACATGATGGGTGACACCCGCATCAGTGTATACCCGACCATTGCCTCTGGCTCTGTTAGAGTAGATCTGGGTGATGTGCGCAACGCTTCAATTGCGGTTTCAGATATGTTAGGCAGAGTGGTACTACAGCTGAATAACGCAACAGGTACGGTGCAGGTAAACACAACAAAATTTGCCAAAGGCACCTACTTCGTTAAAATTGTAAAAGGAAATGAAGTGGCCGGTAGTCGCTTTATCGTAAAATAATTTATGCCTTACTTATTGATAAAAAAGCCTGCAGAGAAGTCTGTGGGTTTTTTTATGGCAGTTATCCCTCAATAGCATTCATCTTGTTTTAATACTTTAAATCCTTATTCAATGAAAACACCTTTACGTATCCTATCCATCCTGTTAATGATCGCCGGCATTTTAACCCACGCATCCGCATGGGCCGCCCCGGCAACTATTTCCTCCACGCTGCCATCCCAATCGCCTGTAAAAGCGAATGTGCTGATCCCGTTTGGTGTGGTGCTGAACCAGGGCGATGTGCCTGCCGGGACAAACGGCAAGATCGTGTTTCAGCTGACAGGCGACAAAGTGGCCTCGCAGGCCATGCGCTTAACCCTGGAGTATACTTTAGACGGAGCAACATGGGTAAACGTACCGGTGAGCACAGCGGGCACCGCTGTTGTCACCGGTATCGGTATTGCTGACCAAACCATTGCCTTCCGGGCGCTTTTCTCTGAGGTAGGCACCTTTGCCTATACATTAAAGTTGCTTAACGCCGCCAACGACGAGGTGGTGGCGATGGCGGATGAAACCGTTGTGGTAAACTTTGCGGAGCCAACCGTAAATACCACCCTCGATGCTTACCCATTCCTCATCCAGGGAAAGGAGAACCTGTTCCACCCTATCGTAAAGGCTGGCGAGCGCGAAGGTGAACTCGTGAACCTGAAAATTGTGCTGACTGATCCGGCACAGGCCCAGAATCTGCAGCTTGCCCGTTCAACCAATGCCGAAGGAACCGAGTTCGAAGCCCTTCCTTTCAATGCCCAGGGAGTGATCGTGCTGGGGCCGGAGGTCGGTTATCCGCTGGCTGATGCCGGCACGGTTGGCGAGAACCTGTTTAAAGCCGTTTTTTCGGCCCCTGGCGTTTATAACTATACTTTCATGCTGGTGCGGCCCGATGGCACCATCCTGGCTGAGGTCAACGAAACGGTAACTGTTTCTGAAACAGCTATTGGTTCTACGCTCAACACAAAACAAGGCATCAGAACCACGGTGCCGGTAGCGTTTAGCGTGTCCGCGTCTTCGGCGGTGCTGGCGCCCGAAACACTAGTGCGTGGACGACTGACTTTAGCAGATGCTACCCAGGCCAGCCAGGTGAAGCTGGAACTGCAGGACGAGAACGGGGTGTACCAGGCGCTGGCCATTGGCAGCGACGGCGTGGTGGCTTTCGGTCCTGAAGCAGGCATTGCGCTTTCTGCTTTTAATAACCTGATGTTCCGGGTTACTTTCAGCGCGCCGGGCACCTATCATTATACATTGGGTTTAGTAAAACTGGACGGAAACGAAGTAGTGGCAACCAAGAACGAGAACGTCATGGTAACCGAATTTCAGAGCGCAGCGATCAGCTCTACCTTGGACAACAAAGAAAATGTGGTAAAAGATGAGCCAAGCGCGTTTACTGTTTCAGCAACTGTTGGCGATGTGGCCCCTGAAACCATGGTGCTGGTGCGCTTAACGCTGGCCGACCCTACCCAGGCAGGTAACATCACCCTGGAGGCACTTAATGCCCAGGGTACCTACAGCACAGTATCTGTCGGCGCTGATGGCGTGGCGCTTCTAAGTCCGGAGACGGGCATTGCGCTGAGCAGTGCAAACAATATGGGGCTGCGGGCAACGTTTCATGCAGCCGGCGTTTACAACTATACCCTGCACCTGGTAGAGGTAGGCAACAACCAGGTACTGGCCAGCAAAAGCGAGCGCGTGGAGGCACTTGCACCAACCGCAATCAGCAAAGGCTTTCAAGCAGGCAGCTATGCCGTGTATCCTACAGCAACCACGGGCACGGTTAACGTAGATGTGGCAGGTGCCAGAAGCGCCAACATTACGGTACTAGATATGATGGGCCGTACGGTGCTTGCCAGGCAAAATGTAAACGGCCTGGTGCGCATCGATTTACAGCATGTTGCCAAGGGCACCTATGTGATTAAAATACAGGATGGCAACCATGTAAACACCCAGCGTGTGATCGTGCAGTAAACGTAATGGAATACTATAAAAAAAGCCTGACGAGAACTCGTCAGGCTTTTTTTATGCGCTATCAGCCAACCAGTAACATCGAGAGGATGCCCGAGAGCATCAGGAGCTTGTTCAGATTGCTCAGGTAAGTGAAGTCTCGTTTTTTATCGGCGGGCACCAGCCTGACCACCAGCCACACACTGGGCAGTAACACCAGCAGCACCATGTACACATCAAAGAGCAGGTTGGTTTTGGGGTGCAGCACAACAGTTACCAAAAAGGCCTGGAAAACAGCTATCAGCGGATAGAGTACCAGCTTTGTGTTGCGCAGCCCGGCCACAATGGGCAGGGTGCGGCAATCGAAAGAGGCGTCGCCTTTCACATCTTCCATGTCCTTTATGATCTCGCGGATGAGGGAGATCAGCAAGGCAAACAGGGCATAGCCCAGCGTTATTTTATTTAAGGTGTTATCGTAGACAGCGACAACCAGCAGCATGGATGCCGACAGGAGGGCAACTGCCACATTCCCGATCAGCATCATTTTCTTTAGCCTGGCCGAGTAGCCCCAAAGCAACAATACCGCACCCAGGTTAATAAGGCCCACAGGCAGTGACAGCCAGAAGCCAATGGCAACGCCTGTAAAGGAAAGTATGATGTGCGCGAACATGGCCCTGCGCCGGCGTATGGCCCTGCCGACCAGGATGCGCTCGGGCCTGTTGATGGCATCTATCTTGACATCGTAATAATCGTTGATGATGTAACCCGCCGCCGCGATGCAGACAGTGGCAAAGGTGAGCAGCGCAAAGGAGGGCTCCAGCGCCTTGGTCCAGTTTATGCCATCGGCCAGCAAACACGCCTGCACAAGCGCCTGGCTAAGGATGATCAGCACAAGGTTGGGGAATCGGATAAGGTGTAAAAGAGCTTTCACTACTGGCAGGTTTAAACGCCGGTAAAGGTACAGCGCTACGGCAAAAAGGCAAGCATTAAAAAAAAGCCCTTGCGAGGCGCAAGGGCTTTTTCTGCAACGGCTAAGTATATTTTTACTATATTCTTTTCACGTTTACAGCGTTGATCCCTTTTTTACCTTCCTGCGTATCGAACTCAACGCGGTCATGCTGCTGTATCTGAACACCGTTCAGGCCGGTAACATGTACAAAGAAATCTTCGTTTGTGTCGTCTTCTGTAATGAATCCGAAACCTTTTGATTCCATAAAGAATTTTACTTTTCCTGTCTTCATAAAATTTAAAAAATAATTGGTAATTAATTCCTCCGTAAACTAAAAATTAATTTGAATATATACAATAAGGTATTAAAATTAATTTTATATACAATAGGAATAAAGGCATAACATCGAATTACCAGGTGTCCTGCTCTTTCATTACTTTCTCAATCAACTCCCTTACGGCGCCCTGGCCGCCATCTTTGGATGAGACAAAGGTGGCGATCTCTTTGATGTCGTCGGCAGCATTGGCAGGGCAGGCCCGGAAGCCACAACGCAGCATCACGTCATAATCCGGCATGTCGTCGCCCATATAGGCCACCATGGCCGGGTGAATGCCATTGGTATACAGGTAATCCTCCAGGACTACCGTTTTATCGTCTATCCCCAAAAAGATGTCCTCAATGCCAAGCTGCTCCAGGCGTTTGCATACGCCGGGTTCGTTTTTGCCGGATATAATGGCCACGTTATACCCCTGGCCAATGGCATGCTTAATGGCAAACCCATCTTTAATGTTGAAGGCACGCACCTGCTCCCCATCGGCAAAGCAGTAGAGTAAGCCATCGGTTAAAACGCCATCTACATCAAAAACAAATGTGTTAATGCGGGTAAGGTCGGTTTGTGTAATTGCCATGCTGAACGTTCATAAAAAAAGGTTCTTTACAAGAAAGAACCTTTAAAAATATAGATTTAATATGATATATGCGCCATGCGCATCAGTAAATTAATCCTGGTTGTCGCGCCACTCATACACCCAGGCTGCCTGGATCTGCTCCAGATGCCCTTCGTTGGCTTGCTCGCGGGTGCCTTTAAAGTTGGGCAATGTTAGTACCCACTCCAGCAGTTCCGTGAAGCGGATGCGGTAAATTTTGGATTCTGTAAACTCATCGCCGAACTTTTCATACAGGGCCATGGCTATATCCTCGTAATCGTTCCAATGGATCGGCAATTCGAAACCTTTCGTCATCTCTTTCTCAATTAGCAGTGAACACCTATCAAAGGGTTTGATAAGTGGTGATTGTTAAACTTAATTGTATTAATGGCCCAGGAAGTCCTGCTCAGGTATCGTAACCACCACGTCTTCGTTGCCTTGCACCACGCACTGGCAACCCAGTCGGGAGTTAATGCGCGGGTCTACGGCGCGATCAATGTAATCTTCCTCTTTATCTGAAATTTCCGGAAGGTCTTCCATGCCAGCCTCAATGTAAACATGGCAGGTGCTGCATCCGCACACGCCCCCACAGTTGTGTTGAAGCTTTATATCATTGTTCAGGGCTACATCCAGCACCGATTCTCCCTCTACAGCAGGGTGAACCACGTCTGGTGAGCCGTCAGCGAATTTAAACGTTATATTAACAACTTTCATCTCTTTTCTATTTTGGCTGCAATTTACGAAGCTTGGCAGCCGAATCAAAGTATAGGCTGCTCTATGACCTTGCACTTTAACCGCAATGCCCTGAAATAGTTGGGCGCACCCGCTTATTGTCCGGTTGCCTGGATGCTGGCGGTCAGGGCCTGGTAGAGTGCCTGGAAGCGGGGGTGCTGCTGTAGCAGCTGGAGGTGGGCCTGCACCACGTTGGCATCGTGCCGCACAGCAGGGCCGGTTTGAACCGTGTAAGGGTTCTGCAGCAGGGCCTTGGCTATGGTTTCCTGGATAAGCGGGTGGAGCAGTTCGGCGGGCAGGCTGGCCTCCTGCAGCAGTTGCGTGCTGATGCCCAACAGGTGGTTGGTGAAATTACAGGCAAACACAGCGGCCAGGTGCAGCTGTTTGCGGGCCTCAGAAGTTACCTGGTGCACCTTGTCGCTGATGCCGGCTGCCAATTCCATCAGCTCCAGCAGCGAATGCTCATCCCGGGCTTCTACCAAAACAGGCACCTCTTTTAGCGCCAGGGGCTTTGCTTTGGAGAAAGTTTGCAAGGGATAGAACACGCCCGCCCTTGCCCCCCTCACTTGGTTAAGCAGCGTGAGGGGCTGCGAACCTGAGGTGTGCGCCACCAGCGTGCCCGGTGCTACTTGTAAGCGGCTGGCAACCGATGCCAGTGCGGCATCCGGCACAGCCAACAGCACCAGGTCTGCGTTACCGGACCGCAGGTCGAGGTTGCTGCTAACCAGTGCGCCGGGCAGCAACGCAGCCAACGCCTCGCTGGAAGCGGCAGTACGGCTGTATACCGAAACAACCTGGTTCCCCGCTGCGGCAAGGGCCTGGGCCAGGTGCCAGGCCACATTGCCGGCCCCGATAAAGGCTATTTTTTTAGGGTGCTGTACTTCCATAGGTATGGTTAACTTAGCCAAGTTAAGTGCTAGCATGCTCTAAAGCAAACAGCCCCCACGGGATGCGTGCGGGCTATTTGCTTTAACTAAAACTGCATGAAAAGTTTTTTTAGGCAGCCTGCACTCTCTTGTTTTGCCTCCGTGTTTTACCCTTTTGGTTTTGAACAGGGCCTTCCTGGTTGCGGCGCACGATGGCCATAACAAAGCCAAGCGCCATAATGATCGTTCCGATCCAAAGGATGTTCACAAAAGGCTTTTCCATGGCCTTTAGTATGATGTAGTCTTTCTGGGTGGCATTCACGCCGATCTTAAACCTGTTGTTGTCTGTGTCGATGTTCAGAAACGTAATGCGAAGGCCCAGGTCAGGGATCTCCTCAGGCAGGCGCCCCATCAGCTTGTCTTTGATCATCAGCACCGGGTGTGCGTGGTAGTTCTTGTTCTCCCCCATGATCTTCATGTCGGCCTGCACTGCCACGTCGCCTGCCGCCAACGGCACGCCAGGTACCTTTTCAATACGCTCTATGCCGTTAAAAATGGCCACGTAATCGTTCAGGATGATGGTGTCGCCGGGGGTAACTTCATACTCTTTTAATTCGCCCCAGTCCTTTTCCTCGTTCGGGTCTGGCACCGATGATACGTGCGTGTACAGGTCTTTGGTAGCAAAATGCTGTATGTCCGGGGAGGCCAGCAGGCCCATGTTCGGGTTTACCTGGGCGCGTGGGTAAAGCGTAAATGCCTTGTCGCTTGCGCGTTCCTTGTACTCCACCTGGTAGTAAATGTTCTCCGGTGAGAGCAGGGCCAGCGTGTCGCCGGTCTCAAAGTATACTTTGTCGCCTGCTTTAATCGGACCGCGGGCAATGGCTTTGTACTCGTCCGCGGTCGGGAAGAGCAGTTCGCGGTTTACGTAGCCGGGCACCCCGATCACTTCCTGAAACTGGCCATGGTAACTAACGGAGTACTTATCCATGTCTACGGGTGTGTTGCGCCACAGCAGTACATTGTCGCGGTTCACATCATCCGGAAACTCGCGTGAGTATACCATACCCGAGGTGTTCTGCGAGATGATGTGCGAGTAGCCCGAAGAAAACAGGATACCGATCAGCATCAGGGCAATGCCTATATGCGACACCGCACCACCTGAAAGCGTTACCTTTTTGTGCAGCAGGCTTAGAATAATGCTCAAGTTAGCGAATACCGAAAACAAGGCCGCGACCAGCAGCGTGATATACACAGGATTTGAGATCGTTTCGTTGTTAAGGACACCCAGCTTAGAGAGCACAATCACAAGGCTGGCAAAAAGCAGGGTAAGCATGGCAGGCAGCGTGATGGCCTCCATAAAGCTCCCTTTGTCCTCTTTTCGCCACCACAGCAACTGGCCAATGCCAGAGAGTATGGCCACCACCACACCGGCCCAAAGCTGGAACTTGGTGTAGTGGGCGATCTGGTCGGCGGGCAGGGCCGCGTTTGAGTCGATGCCGATAAAGCCCAGGAACGCGTTGTATACCGGGATAGAAGTAGTAACGAGTACCTGAAAGCCTGCCAGGCACAAGACGGCTGCACCGATAAATACCCAAAACGCACCGCTGTAGGTAGACAGCTCTTTCTCGGTGCTCGGGATCTTTTTCCAGTTATACACCAGCAGGGCAACAGCCAGCACGGTAAACGCGGCCAGGTAGGTGAACAGCTGGCCCGAAAGGCCCAGGTCAGTAAAGGAGTGCACCGATGCGTTGCCCAAAATACCGCTTCGTGTTAAGAAGGTGGCATACAGGATAAGTATGAAAGAGGTGATAACCAGTATAAAAGAGGCAGTTAGGCCCGATTTGCTGCGGCGGTAAGCCACCATGGTATGTATGGCACCCACCAGCACCAGCCACGGAATGTAAACGGCGTTCTCAACCGGGTCCCAGTTCCAGTAGCCGCCGAAGTTAAGCGTTTCGTAAGCCCAGTAGGCACCCATTACCGTGCCCACACCCAACACAACGCCTGCGAACAGGGCCCAGGGCAAAGCAGGTTTTACCCATGCCGTAAACTCGCCTTTCCAGAGACCTGCAATGGCATAGGCAAAGGGCACAAGCGTCGTGGCAAAACCCAGGAACAGGGTAGGGGGGTGAATCACCATCCAATAATTCTGCAGCAGCGGGTTCAGGCCCGTGCCATCCTGGGGCACAAAGTTCGGGTCCATGGCAAACACCGGGGCATTGGGCATGAAATCGCGCATGAGGATAAACGGGGACGAGCCGATCTTGAGGTCGCCGATCACCACACCCAGGATCATGGAGGTCAGGAACAGCTGCACGAATGAGAAAATGGCCATCACAGGCGCTTCCCATACTTTGTTTTTCCTGCTTCCCTTGATCAGTACCATGCCCAGCACCA
Organism: Pontibacter sp. GD13; assembly: GCF_058216355.1. Lineage (NCBI taxonomy): Bacteria > Pseudomonadati > Bacteroidota > Cytophagia > Cytophagales > Hymenobacteraceae > Pontibacter > Pontibacter sp. GD13. Next base: position 37,240 of record NZ_JBYZMQ010000006.1, on the reverse strand, counting down.
CATGCCAGAAAATCCAGAGCAGGAAAGAGCCTTCCTGCCCTTCCCAGAAACAGGAGATCATGTAGTAAACCGGCAGGTGATTGGACGAGTGGCTCCAGGCATAATAGTATTCGTAGCGGTGCTCGTGTATGATGTTGAATAGGGCGAAAACCACCAGGAGCACGGCGGCCCCGTGCACATAGAACGCACCCCGCGCCATGGTGATCCAACTGGTGTCACCGGAAACTTCCACGTTGGTCCTGGACGCCCTGAAATAAGCGTAAGAAGACACAATGGCCGCCACAAAGGCTACGATCACACTTACATGGCCTATATCCCCAATCAGCGTATTAATCATTTTAAAATAGTTAAGAGTTAAAAGCTACCAGTTAAGCGTTAGGGGCGCATTCAGATTTCCGCGCATACCGCTAAACAGACAGCTAAATCAGAGGCTTGCTGTTTTTTGTGGAATTTCCTTCTCTGTGTATTTGGAGGGGCACTTGAGCAGGATCTTGTCGGCCACAAACACCTGGTTCTGCATGCTGCCGGTGATCACGATCTGCTCGGAGCGCTCAAAGTCCTGTGGTTTTGGGTTGTAGTAGACTACCTGCTGCTCCACGCGGTTGGTATCCACGAGGGTAAAGCTGAAGTAGTTGGGGTCCATGACAGGGTTGTAGTTCATGCCCACGATGTGGCCTTGCGCATCCTTTTTAAGGCGACCCACCACATGCACTTTGGCCGGATTGCCGTCCTGGGCCAACGCCACCGCTTCGCCAAACGAAACGTAGGTACTGGCATCGCCAACCGACGACATGATGATAACAATCGCGACTGCGATCACGATGATCCCGATGATGTGTGACTTTTTCATCTATGCAAAAAATAAGTATTTCTTTTTCCTGTAGCCTAACACGCAACGGAATAATATAAATCCCTTGCCTGCGGCTTATTTTATACTTTATGCCTGCACATCAGCGGTTGGGTTGGCGACCTAGTGCTTGCCGTTCCCGTTGCTGACCGTCCCCTCGTTTGCCAGCAGGCGCATGAGGTTTTCCTTCTCTGTTTCCTCCAACTCCAGGTAAAAGGCATCGGATTCGAGGAGTTGGTGTGCCCGAAGGTGGCGCTGTGAGATAAACCAGATCTCGTTGTGCGTGTTGCTCAGTATAAAAAAGCATTCTGATGTTTCGCTGGCATTGTACACGCCCAATACTTTGTAGGCAAAGGCGGGGTCGAAGCGGCCATCGTTGATCGGGTGTGGCTTTACGTGCGCTAAGGGCTGAAGGGTAACGTACAGGTTTGGGTTTAAACTGATGCTCATCCGGAATAACAAGTTAAAGGTGAATGAGTTTATTTACGCAAAACCATGCCCACCGGCTGCTTAATCGCGCATTTGCTTTTCCAGCTTGCTCACTTTGCGGTCAAGCGAAACAAGGTAAGCGATCAGGCCACCCAGCACCGTGAGTAAAACCACCACGACAATGTATATTTTCCCGTCCTGGCGCATGGTATCTGCCATCTCCACTTCGGGCTCCGTAAGCACGGCAGTCTCAGTTTCCGTCACCTGTGCCTTTACCTGCTGCGCGCCTGCCGTTGCCATAAGTATAAAGCACCACAGGGCCAGTATTCTAAACAGTTTCATATAAGCGTTGTCTGAGTAATTCTAATCTTGATTTCACCTGCACGATCCAGATGCCCAGCAGGGTCCAGCCCAGCACGGCCGGGTAGAAGACGGCACGCAGGCGGTTATCCAGGTCGTAGGAGTTGAAGCCGGGGTTGCCGCCGTTGCCAGGGTGCAGCGAATCGGTGAGCCTTGGCAGGATAAATAGCAATGGGATAAGTGCCGCAAAGGCAAAAATATTGTACACGGCGCTGATGCGGGCGCGTTGCTGTTGCTCGTTAAAGGAACTGCGCAGCACCAGGTAAGCAAAGTAGATCAGCAGGCCAATGGCCGAGGCATTCTGCTTGGGGTCGTTGCTCCAGTACTCGCCCCAGGTAAAGCGGGCCCACTCCATGCCTGTTACAATGCCCAGCACGCCGAAGAGTATACCTACCTTGGCGGCTTCGTAAGCGATCACATCGTTGCGAAGGGTAGGGGTGCGCAGGTATTTGATAGAGTAGACAACCGACACCAACAGGATCAGGATCATGCCAAACCACATCGGCACATGAAAGTACAGGTTCCGGATGGTTTCGTTGAGTATGGCCAGCCGCGGAACATCTGAAAGCATACCGGCCACCACGGTAAAAACCAATAGGACAACCGCCAGTATTTTCCACCAGTTTTTCTTCATTTTCTTTTTAAGCACCGGGCCTGCGTCTTTAACGGTTCAGACCCCGGCCTTTTTTTAGTTTTTATACATTTTCAGTTGGGCGGCCTTAGCTAAAAAAACAGCTCCCTGGGCTGATTTGTTCTGTTGGGCGCTGTTTGCACGTGTTTTCATATGCTGGTTTCCTGCTGCCTTACGAACGCCAAAGGTACGGGAATAAGATATAAGAAACAGTGACGACAATCATGTTTATGGCAAGCAGTGTCAGCAGTTCGTCGAGGCTGGTGCTACGGTCAAGGCCGTCCAGCGCGTTTTTTGACATTTTAATGAGCATCAGCAGCATGGGCACGATAACCGGAAAGCTGAGCACTGCCATCAGCGTGCTGCTGTTGGCCGCTTTTGAGGCGATGCCGGAGATCATGGTAAGCGAGGTAGAAAAACCGATAGCTCCTAACAGAATGGTAAGCAGGAACATGGGCACATCCTGCACCGGGTTGCCCAGCACAAAGCCGTAAAAAACGAAGCAAATAACAGCCAGCACCAGCATGAGCAGGGCATTGTACACGATCTTTGAAAGTATGACCCCCTGCGGGCTCACGATGGTGTAGAAGTAGAGCAGCCGGCCCCGGTTCTCCTGCATAAAGCTTTTGGCAATGGCATTTACCGAGGTAAACAAAAGTATGATCCAGAGCACCGCGTTCCAAACCGGCACCGTGAGCACATTAGAGCGCAGGCCAAAGCTCAGGTAGCACACAAACACCGTGCTGCCCACGTAAAGCAGCATGCCGTTAAAAGCATACTTTTGCCGCCATTCCAGCACCAGGTCCTTCTGAATAAGGTATATGATCTCTTTAAACAGCACTGCTTTCTTAAATTTAACGCAAAGGTACAACGCAAAAGCTGGAATTGCTAAAGGCGGGAATAACTGGCTGCTGCGCGCAGGGCTAAGAATATGTAGGAAAGCATGCAGCAATGTGGAGGGCATCTGCCACGCGGATCTTGCAGGCGGCAGACGAATTACCTTAAAGTGAAAAGAGCAGAAACCGTGGCGGTTCCTGCTCTTTTGTAGCTGTAAGTTTTAACCGGAATAATGGCTTATTTTGCCTTCCCGTTATCGCCGTCTTTCTTCCTTTTCTTGTCCTGCCTGTGCTTTACCACTTTGGCCTCGCGGTAAAAGATAACCTCCTCTGCAATATTGGTCACCTGGTCGCCTACGCGCTCCAGTTTCTTGATGATAGAGAGCAGGGCCAGGGCCTCAGATATTCTTTCCGGGTGTTTGGTCATGTACCGGGTTACCACGCCATCTGATTTGCGGTAGATCTTGTTCAGGACCTTATCGCGTTTGATCAGCTCTTTGGCAAGCTTCGGGTCGTTGTCCTTAAAAGCGATGCGGCAGTCGGTGAACATGCTCAGGGCCTCTTCATACATGGGCAACACCTGGGTTGTCTCCAGCAGTTCGGGCTCTATTTGCGCCTCCAGTTTCTGGGCGAAACGGGCAATGCCCTCGGCCGTGTCGCCGATCCGCTCCAGGTTTGCGTTGATCTTAAGCACCGCCAGTACCAGGCGCAGGTCCACGGCCACAGGCGTGAACAGGGCAAAGAAGTTCTCGCACATGCGGTCTATCTTTATGTCGAACTGGTTTACCTTGCGGTCGCGTTTCACGATCAGCTTGGCCAGTTCCTGGTCAGCATTCACCATGGCCTCGCGGCCGCTTTGCAGCTGGTATTCCACCAGATCCCACATCTCCAGGAGCTTGTTTTTCAGGCGGTCTAATTCGGTATCTATGTGCGGCATGGGTTATTTAAGATTAGGGGTGAGAATCTACAAAAGAACTTAAAAGTACGATTGACCTGATCAACCGAAACGACCCGTAATGTAATTCTGCGTGCGCTCATCTTTCGGGCTCGTGAACATGGTTTTTGTTTTGTTAAACTCCACCAGCTCACCCATATAGAAGAATGCCGTATAATCGCTAACGCGGCCTGCCTGCTGCATGTTGTGCGTTACGATTACGATCGTGAAATCATTCTTCAACTCGTAGATCAACTCTTCAATTTTAGCGGTAGAGATAGGGTCCAGGGCCGAGGCTGGCTCATCCATCAGGATAACCGATGGCTCTATGGCCATGGCGCGGGCAATGCAAAGCCGCTGTTGCTGCCCTCCTGACAAGGCCAGGGCCGACTTGTTGAGATTGTCTTTCACTTCATCCCAGAGGGCGGAGCGGCGCAACGACTTCTCCGCCGCCTCTTCCAGTACCGCCTTGTTGCGGATGCCCTGAATTTTGAGGCCGTACACCACGTTCTCGAAAATGGTTTTAGGGAAAGGGTTAGGCTTCTGGAACACCATGCCCACTTCCTTCCGCAGCTCATCCACCCGCACTTCTTTCTGGTAGATGTCTTTGCCGTCGAGCAGGATCTGGCCTTCCACCGTAAACCCTTCGATGTAGTCGTTCATGCGGTTGAAGGTGCGCAGAAACGTGGACTTGCCACAGCCCGACGGGCCGATAAAAGCCGTCACTGCTTTCTCCTCCATGGCGATGTTAATGCCTTTCAGGGCCTGAAAGGCGCCGTAGTATGCATTGAGGTCTTTTGCCTCCAGCTTGTTTATTTTTTTACTCATCAGTATAGGCTTACCACTTTATTTTCTTCTGCTGCTTGTTACGCAAGTATACGGCAATACCATTCAGCATGAAAGTGATGATCAAAAGTATGATAATGGCGGCGGCGGCGTTTGTCAGAAACTCCTCCTGCGGCCGCGAGGTCCAGTTAAAGATCTGGATAGGCAACACCGTAAACTCATCGAGCGGTGAGGAGGGGGTAAAAGGGACATAAGCCAGGGCACCGATCACAATCAGAGGGGCCGCCTCGCCCACGGCCCTAGACAGGGCCAGGATAATGCCTGTCAGGATGCCGCCAAACGATGCCGGAAGCACCTGGTTCCAAACCGTTTGCCACTTTGAGGCGCCCAGGGCATAAGAGCCGTCGCGGATGCTGCGGGGCACCGACTTGATCGCCTCGCGGGTGGTTACAATGATAATGGGCAGGATGAGGAGCGACAAGGTAAGGGCACCGGCCAGCAGGCTACCGCCCAGTTTCATCTGGCGCACAAAGATCTCGAGCCCCAGCAAGCCATAGATGATGGAGGGCACACCTGCCAGGTTGGCAATGTTTATCTCCAGAAAGTTAGCCATTTTGCTTTTGCGGGCATACTCCTCCAGGTAAACGCCCGCCGATACCCCCAAAGGGAAGGCGATAATCGTGGTCAGGACCAGAATCCAAAGCGTACCGACCCAGGCCGTCAGGATGCCGGCGCGGCTGGCCCGCCGGGATGGCAGGCTCACCAGAAAGTCCCAGTCGATGCGGGTAGCGCCTTCCAGGATAATGTCGAACAGGAAGATGGCCAGCACTATTAATCCGATCAGGGTGCAGAAAACACCAAAAACCTGAAAGGCTTTATCCTTCAGCCTGTTTTTCTCAGAGTTAGTCATATTTTTCCTGGTATTTGCTTTTGATCCAGAAGCTAAGGTTGTTCAGCGCAAACGTGAAAACGAAAAGCGTGATACCTGCTGCAAAGATGGTTTTATACTCTAAGGAGCCCTGCGCCACATCGCCCAGGCTGACCTGCACAATGTAGGTGGTAATAGTTTCGATGGGAACCAGGGGGTTCAGGGTCAGGCGCGGCTGCTGGCCGGCGGCTATGGCCACGATCATGGTTTCGCCCACTGCCCTGGAAATGGCAAGTATAACCGACACTAGAATACCCGATGATGCAGCGGGTACCATCACGCCAAAAGATGTTTGTAAACGGGTAGAGCCCATGCCGTAGGCAGCCTCACGCAAAGAGCGCGGTACCGAGCTAATGGCATCCTCGCTTAAAGAGGAGATCATCGGAATGATCATCACCCCCATCACAATGCCCGCCGACAAGGCGTTGAAACCTGCCAGCGAAGGGATAAGGGTTTGCAGGAAAGGCGTGACCACTGTCAGGGCAAAAAAGCCATACACTACCGTTGGGATGGTAGCCAACACTTCCAGCAGGGGTTTCACGAACTGTTTCATGCTGGCGTGCGCGTACTCGTTCAGGTACACGGCGATGGTTAAGCCAATGGGCAGGGCCACGGCTATGGCCACTCCGGTAGTCAAAAAAGTGCCCGCCACCAGGGGCATGATACCAAATTTCTTATCGGCAAAAAGCGGGGTCCATTCCTTTTCGGTCAGGAAATCAAAAATAGACACCACTCTGAAAAAGCTGATAGACTCGGAGAGCAGGACCCAGATGATGCCAATGGTGATGAGTATGGTGATGACGGCGGACAACCACAATAAGCCCTCGATAATTTTTTCGGATACCTTCAAGGCGCTGAAGTTAGTTAATTGCCGCCGGGCCAGCTACTACTAAAAGAAGCATGGCCCGGGGGCAAAAATTTAAGATGAATGTTATTGCTGTGTTGCGGTCTGGGTAAACTGCTTGAACTTCTCTTTCTGCTCTTTATACATATTGGCTGGCAGTGGAATATAACCTACCTCCTGGCTTAGCTCGGCGGCATTGTCCAGGTAAAAGTTTACAAACGGCACAATGGTAGGGTTATGCGCGGCCTTGGAGTTAACGTAAATAAACAGCGGACGGGAAAGTGGCGCGTAAGAGCCGTCTTTCACGGTTTCGAGTGAAGGAAACACAGCCCCTTTGCCGTTATTTACTGCTATGGCCTTTAACTTGTCCTGGTTCTCCTCAAAGTAGGCATAGCCAAAGAATCCAAGCGCCAAAGGGTCAGTAGATACGCCTTGCACCAGCACGTTATCGTCTTCGCTGGCCGTATAGTCGCCACGGCTTGCACCGCTTTCTCCTACTACAGCCTCGGTAAAGTAATCGTAAGTGCCGGACTCTACGCCTGGGCCATACAAATGGATCTCCTTGTCAGGCCACTCCGGGCGTATCTGGTTCCATTTCTTGATGGTGCCCTGAGCAGAAGGCTCCCATATCTTTTTCAGCTCGGCAGTCGTGATCTCCTTTACCCAGTTGTTTTCCGGGTGCACGACCACTGTCAGGCCGTCGTATGCCACAGGTAATTCAATATAAGAGATGCCGTTGGCTTTGGCCAGGCTATCCTCCGATGGTTTCATCTGTCGGGAGGCGTCCACAATGTCGATATCGCCGCGTGTGAATTTCTTCATGCCGCCGCCAGTACCCGATACGCCCACCGTTACTTTTACATTAGGTGCTTCGGTGCGGTATTCTTCCGCAACAGCCTCCGTGATGGGGTACACCGTAGAGGAACCGTCAATCTGAATGCTGCCGGACATCTTTGTGTCTGCCTGGTCGCTGTTGTTTCCACCGCAGCCACTGAACAGGAGCGTTGCACCCATTAATATTGCCGCGTTTAATTTTACGCTTCTAAGTTTAAACTTTAACATAAGCCAGAGTTGGATTTTGGTTTACAGGTTATTTTTAATCTGATCAGCAGCAGCATACACTTTTGCTGCTATACTATAATGTTTGTTAACTGGTTGTAAAAGTGCTAAACCAAGTGCTGTGCCTACTGTTTTGCAGCGCAAAGAGAGGCAGAAGCAACCAGATTAAGAACTTAGCCATGTTAACTTATTGTTAAGCTTTTCCAGTTTAGAGCGCCAGCTCCAGCTGTAGCCTGAAAAGGTAGCTATTGTCTTTTCCGGGCTGGTCCTGCAGGGTAACGTCGCTTTGCACCTTCAGGCTGTGGCCTACAATGTACTTCGAGAGGCCCAGGGTATATTGCTCCTGCGGATTTAGGCTGGTTACCCGCTCTGGGTTGTATGTGGTGTAGCGGCCTGCCACTTCCCAATTGTTCGGAAATAGATAGCCTGCCTGCAAATTAAAAGCGTTCCCTGTCACAAAGGTCTCTTTTACAGCCCCCTCATCGGAGCGTACCACCACAGGTCCTTTTGTGGCCCTGCTGTTGGCGTACTCGGTCATGGCAGAGAAACCGCGGTATTTGAACATCGCATCCAGGAACAGGGTGTGCAGATCGCGCTGGTCGCTTAAAAAGTCGCCTAGTTGGCCCCGGGAGCGTGTCGCATTGTCGTTAAGGTCATAAGCGGCGGCAATGGCGAGCTTTGGGGTCTCTTCGCGATAAATGTCGCTGCCGACATATGCGCCGTCTCCTTCAAACTCTCCGAAGGGCATTATTTCTACTTTTGCGGTATAGTCATAGCCTCCGGCATTGTTCACGGTAATGTCGCGGCCTTCTCCCATGGCAACCGAGGCGATTTCGCGTACGACGGCATTGCCTAGCCGATGTTCGTGGTGGAGTTGCAAGCCTGCATCCCGGTCGATGTTGAAGCGTGAGTTGAGCAGGCTTCGGTCCACGAACTGCATTTTTTGGGAGGAGACGATGCGCTCGCGGTTTCCGGGTAGCTTGGTCTGGCCAGCCCACAGTTCCCAGCCTGGAGCAAAGTTCCATTTTGCAACGGCATCCAAAATAATGTTATCCGCATTGTTTGATACCGCGTGGTTGCCGTTGCCAATGTCGCTGTTGCTGAGGCCCAGCTCAATTTTATACTCCAGCTTGGGCGAATAAGCGAATCCCTCGAACTTAAGGCGGGCCCTGCGAATCAGGAAACGATCGTCGAGCTCTTTAGAGGAGGTGTTGATGCCACCTTGGTAAAGCATCTGAAAACGCGTGCTGAACTTAAGGCTGAATGAGGAGTCGGCGGCGATAAACTGCAAGCCTTTGCCAAATCTGGATTTGTTAACGCTCTGCGCCTGTGTCTGGGCGCTGAGTAGCAGAAGTGAGAAGAGAACTGCTAGAGTCCCTTTCATTTTGTTGTTCACGATTCTTAACTTTTTTTAGTGAGAATAAAATACTTAAGTCGTGACTAATTAATACAAACACGCTAAGTGGCTGGACATGTTACGGCCAGTTTTTTCCGTGTGCAAAACCTGTGTTTTTACGGGCAGTTAGTCAGGCTGCCCCGGAGTTTCTTTCTCAGCTTAGGTAGTCAGGCTAAGCTTAAAGTGCATTCAGATTTTACACTGCAAAGGTCTGAGTTTTGCCGAATTAGATTGGTTATAACTGTATTATCAAATTGTTAACAATAATCCAGACGCTTTTCCGCCTTTTACAAGGGTTAGGCCTGGTTTTGTAATTATGCGGGGAGTTTGTGCAGGGTAGCTTGCACATGGTGCCGGTGGTTGGTAACAAGCCCGTAACATTTGCATAACATTCAGGTAAGCTGCAAGCGCGCGATTATGCAGGGATGTTAAAAATCGCTTCTATTATATTTCAGAAATACATTATAATGCAATAGCCGCGCGCAGGGAACAATTTTTCAGAAATATACTCTACCCTTAACAATGGCGTAATCTAGAGGTAATGCAGGCTTAAAACTAGCCTTGTTTCCTTAACACAATGGTAAATCAGGTATAATCATGGGGTAATACTGCTTGTCTACTTTTGCAGCGAGACTAAACAAAAGTAGTACACAATGAAATCAATACTTACAATTCTCGCCATTTTTATAGCAACGATAAGCGGTTTTGCACAGCAAAGCGCTTTAAAGGGTAAGGTAACAGACAAGGCAACCGGCGAAGGAATTATCGGAGCCATAGTTTTTGTGAAAGGCACCTCGAATGGTACCACCACCGATTATGAAGGTAACTATACATTGCCACTCGAGCCGGGTGTATACAATGTGTCGGTTACCTTTCTTTCTTATAAGCCCTTCGATGGCACGAGCATACGTGTTGATGCGGGGACACCTACCAGGCTAAACGTGGCACTCGAAGAAAACACGACCCAGATACAGACCGTGGAGATTGTGGGTACGCGGCAGACGAACACAGCGGAAGCCGTGCTGCAAACCATGCGGCAGAGTGAGGTGGTGGTCAGCGGTGTGGCCGGTGAGCAGATCGCTAAATCCATGGACCGCGACGCTGCCGAAACGGTAAAGCGCATCCCGGGGGTAACGATCCTCAACGACCGCTACGTGGTTATCAGGGGCATGAACCAGCGCTACAATACCGTGATGCTGAACGATGCCCTGACGCCCAGCACGGAACCCGATCAAAAAGCCTTCTCTTTCGATATTCTGCCAACCAGTGTGATCGACCGCATTCTGATCTACAAAAATGGAGCACCGGAGTTGCCCGGAGAGTTTGGTGGCGGTGTCGTGAAGATCTATACCAAGAACGTGGTGGACGAGAATACCACCACCATCGGAGTATCCGGCTCCTACCGGGTAGGCACTACTTTTAATAACTTCCTGACCGACACCAAAAGCAATACCGATTTTCTGGGTTTTGATAATGGCAAGCGTGCTATCCCGGGAGCTGTGCCAGCCAACCTGAGCAGCGTGTCTGGCCGCGAGAACCAAGTAAACATTGGCCGCTTGTTCCCGAACAACTGGGCTCCGAAAACTACTACCGCCACCCCTGACCTTCGGTTATCGCTGGGCCTGAACCGCCGTTTCGACCTGGGTGATGTGCGCATGAGCACCATCTCGGCTATTTCTTACAGCAACACGCAGTCGCTTACAGAAGGTACCAGAAACACGTACGGCGCGTTTGAAGCACAGGCCAGGGCAAGCACGCCTTACCTGAGCTTCAATGATAAAGTATACACCAACAGCGCCCGTATCGGTGTGGTTAGCAACTGGTCGGCCCGCTTAAACAATAATAACAAGATCGAGTTCAGGAACCTGTTTAACCAACTGGGTAGCAACGAGGTGCTGTACCGCGAAGGAACAGACTTTACCAACGGCAGCCAGCAGCAGCAGAATTATGCCCTTCGCTACGAGAGTCGCAGCATCTATTCCGGGCAGCTACAGGGTACCCACGACTTTAACGACAACAGCTCAACGCTTACCTGGACAGGAGGTTACAATTACACCAACCGCAACGAACCGGATTACCGCAGGTTCAGAACCGTGTTTGATGAAAGCAAGCAGGCATACAAAGTGCAGTTTCAGCCAACCACGAACCCAAGCCTGCAGGATGCGGGCCGGTTTTACTCTGACCTGAACGAGCATGTACTAATGGCCAGCGGCCAGTATGAGCACCGGTTCAGTGCCGCTGACTCCGCTGCTGAGAATGCGCCTAAAATCAGGACTGGCTTTTATGCCGAGCGCAAAAGCAGGGACTACTTCTCGCGCTACTTCTCGTTTGGTTACAAAAACGATGGTTCTTTTGATGAAAGTATCCCTTACAAGCCTTTAAACGAGGTTTTTGCGCCACAGAACATTGACAGCACAAACGGGTTGGTTCTGGTAGAGGATCAGAACCCACAGAATAACTACAAAGCCTACAACACCAATTTGGCCGGTTATGTAGGAGGTGCTGCTCCCTTGTCAGAAAAGCTGTCGGTGTCTGGCGGGGTGCGCGTGGAGTTTAATAACCAGGAGCTGGTTTCCAGGGGTTTCGATGGCAGCCCGATCAACAAGGATAACCCGGTGCTGAGCGTGCTGCCCTCCGCAAACTTCACGTATGCGCTCACACCGCGCGCCATGCTGCGGACAGGTGGGAGCGTGAGCGTGAACCGCCCGGAATTCCGAGAGATAGCCCCAGCCCCGTATTTTGATTTCGTGAACCTGCTGGAGGTGATCGGAAACCCGAACCTGGACATTGCCACGATCTACAATGGGGACGTGCGCTATGAGTTTTACCCGAACCCTTCCGAGATCCTCTCCTTCGGGGCTTTCTATAAGTACTTCAACAAGCCCATCGAATCTGTGTTTGAAAACACGCCCGGGGGCAACACCATCACCTTCGAGAATGCCCGTAACGCTTACAGTTTTGGGGTAGAGGCAGAGGTCAGAAAATCGCTGCTGGACCTGTCGGAGTCGCGCTTCGTGCAGAACCTGACGCTTGTTATGAATGCAGCACTGGTGCAGAGCGAGGTGCAGCTTTCAGCAGACAGAGCCCTGTATCAGCCGGGTAAGCGCGCGATGGTTGGCCAGTCGCCTTACGTGGTGAACACCGGCATCTACTACCAGGATGAGGACCGCAAACTACAGTTCAACGTGCTGTACAATGTAATTGGCAAGCGCATTTTCGCAGCGGGCAGCAACCAGCGCCAGGCCGTTTACGAAATGCCCCGCCACCAGCTCGACCTGTCGCTGACCAAGGGAATTGGGGAGCACTTTGAGATTAAGGCCGGTATTCAGGACCTGCTAAACCAGAAAACACGCCTGATCCAGGACTCGAACGACGATCAGAAGATATCCAGTGTGGATGAGTCGTTCAGGCAGTTCCGCAAAGGCCAGTACTCCACAGTAGGGGTAACCTACAAATTTTAATCATCCAGAATCAAACTTCAAACCTTAAAACATTTTTAACAACGATTATGAAAAAGTTACTTAATCTAATATGTGTTGCTGTTCTGACGGTTTCGTTTGTTGCATGCGACGGTGACTCTGAGCCAACGACTCCGGTAACCAAAGGGCAGGAGTTTACCACAGAGCAGTCGAATGGCATGACGGTGATCTCGGGCTCTACAGAAGAGAATTATACCATGAAGGCTGATACCAAGTACATGCTGAAAGGCTTTGTGTATGTAAAGGACGGCGCCACGCTAAACATAGAGCCAGGTACAGTTATCAAAGGAGACAAAGCCACCAAAGGCACGTTGATTATTGAGCGTGGAGGCAAGATTATAGCTAACGGCACTGCCGCCAAGCCTATTGTGTTCACTTCGGCGCAACCTGCCGGCTCACGCGCTTCCGGCGACTGGGGTGGTATTATTATATTGGGCAAAGCACCGGTAAACCTGGGCGCCTCTGCCAAAATTGAGGGTGGTGTAGACCGCGAGTTCGGAGGCACTGATGCTGCCGATAACTCGGGCATACTGAAGTATGTGCGCATCGAATTCCCCGGCATCGCTTTTCAGCCGGACAACGAGATAAATGGCTTAACGATGGGCGGTGTGGGCTCAGGCACTGAAATTGACTATGTACAGGTATCCTTCAGTGGGGACGACTCTTACGAGTGGTTCGGCGGCACCGTGAATGCCAAGCACCTGATCGCTTACAAGACAGTGGACGACATGTTCGACACCGACAACGGGTACACAGGCAAGCTGCAGTTTCTGCTGGGCATTGCTGACCCCAACATAGCGGATGCTTCCGGCTCTAACGGCTTCGAGTCAGACAACGATTCCCAGGGTTCGGCTGCCACGCCCATTACGGCACCAACCTACTCTAACGTTACCCTGTTTGGCCCTTATGGTACAAACACGGCTGCAACCATCAATGCCAATTTCAAGCGTGGCTTGCACCTGCGCCGCAACAACAAAACCAAGCTCTACAACTCTATAGTATTGGGCTGGCCGGTTGGCTTACTGCTGGATGGTGGCCCGACAGAGACCAATGCTACCGCCAACGAGTTCAGGATCCAGAACACGATCATTGCCGGTATCCCGGCTGGTAAGGCACTTACAGTGGCTACAGGAAGCACTTTTGACGTGGTGGCCTGGTTCAACGCAGCAGCCAAAGGCAATGCCGTGGTAGATAACGCCGCTAGCCTGAACATTGCGGGGGCTTACAACGCATCGCCTAATTTTGTGAAAGCCACCACCACTGTGCAGCCAAGCTTTATGGGCCTGGACAGCTTCTTTACCCCCGTGGATTATGTAGGAGCCTTCGGCGCCTCTGACTGGACAAATGGCTGGGCGAATTTCAACCCACAGAACACTACTTACTAATAAGTACGAAGAACACTGGTTGCACATGTATGGGTGAGAAACATCGTGGCAGCCAGAGTAGCACGGATTAGTCTCCCGCGCTGCGTGAAACCCGCCAAAAGCGGGTTTCTTTTTTTACCACAAACGGCAGGCGCCTTTGCTATTCTGGAGCAAAGGCGCCTGCCGTTTATAAATAACTTTAGTACTAAAAAAAGCATTAGCGCATCAGCAGCAACGTTGCCAACTGCAGGGCCGCTGTTAACTGATCGGTACCTTCCTCAGGATGGCCTCTACAAAGTCTTTGGCGGTAATGCCGTCGGCTTCGGCCTCGTAATTAAGTATGATGCGGTGATTCATGACATCGTGCGCCACTTCTTTGATATCCTCGGGCAACACATAATCGCGCTCATCGAAATAAGCAATGGCCTTTGCTGCCCTGTTAAGTGCTATACTGGCCCGTGGCGACACGCCGAACTGGATGTAAGGCGCAAACTCAGGCAGATCGTAGTCGGCGGGCCTGCGGGTGGCAAATACCAGCTCAATAATGTACTTCTCCAGCGTTTCGGAGATCTGCACCTGGTTAATGTCGTTTCGGATGTTGAAGATGTCCTCTTTCGACAGCACCTTGGTCACAGAATCGTTGAAGGACATGTTGGCCATGCGGCGCATGATCTCCAGTTCATCGGTTTTTTTAGGGTAGTTGATGTACACTTTCATCATAAAGCGGTCTACCTGTGCCTCGGGCAGCGGGTAAGTGCCTTCGTGTTCCACGGGGTTTTGCGTGGCCAGTACCAGGAAGGGGAGGTCCAGTTCGTAGGTGGTTTCTCCGATGGTAACCTGTTTCTCCTGCATGGCCTCTAATAGCGCAGACTGCACCTTGGCCGGTGAGCGGTTCACTTCGTCGGCTAGTATGAGGTTGGCAAAAATAGGCCCTTTTTTTACCTCAAAGGCCGAGGAGTTCTGGTTATAGATCATGGTCCCGATCAGGTCGGAGGGAAGCAGATCGGGGGTGAACTGTATCCGCTGGAAATCGAGGCGGAGTGCTTTGGAGAGCGAGTTGATGGTTAGTGTCTTGGCCAGGCCCGGCACACCCTCCAGTAAAATGTGGCCTCCCGTAAACAAGCCGATCAGCAATCGGTTCACCATATACGTTTGCCCAACCACTACTTTGCTTACTTCACTAAAAACCTGCTTAATCTTATCTTGGTGCGCCTTCACGTTCTCCGTATAAATCAAATGTTCTGCTGCCATGTTGCTTCAGGATGTTGAACCCCTAAATATAGCAATTATTACGCATCGGGAGCTAAGATATTGCTTCTGCATCGCACGGCATAAAAAAAGCACCTGCCTCCAGGTGCTTTAAACTACAATGTCGCGGTTAAACTAAGCAGCACGGGAAAGTTCGCTCCCCAGCTTGGATTTGCGGTTCTGCTGCGCGTGGCGCACCATTTCGATCAAGCTGTTCACCCTTTGCTCCTCCACCTCCAGCGGTAACACCAGTACTGTATCAGCTGACCGGACGTGCACGCGTTTCTGGCGCGTCATGAGGTAGAGCATCAGGAAGAAACTACTCAGCATGATGAAGGAGTCGTCAAAGTACACCAGCAATGCCATGGCAAGGCTTAAGCCAAAATATATACTTTTACTGGTCGGCTTTACCTCCCAGCCCACAATATCTTCGAGCATGATGTACTTGCTGCCGCGCGAAAACCACGGGAAGGAGTTCTGGATAAGGCGATGCGTGGTAAGCGCCAGCTTCTTATCCACCGTTTGGATAAGGTATTGCTCCTCGCTCAACAGACCTGTGTAAGCCATTTTAAACGGAGTATTAAGTTTGTAAATTTTCGGGTAGTGGAGTAACGTCAGTATCACGGGTTATTCTTAGTGTTCTATACCTTAGATTCCTAAAAATACATAAAGGTTGCATATGTATATGCAAAAGCAAATATATTGTTTTTTTCTGATTAATTAGGTTAAAACAGAAAGTAGATGGCTAAACATTTATTATCATTCACAGATTAAGTATATTTGTTTAATATAACTGGCAACTAACTTATACGAAGTAGCACTGAATCAGGTGATTGCATAAAAAAAATCCTTTGGGCTACCAAAGGATTTTTTTTATGCAAAAGTTAATGTCAGCTAAATCAGGTAAGATAGAAATCGCCTTCATGGCCATGGGCCCGCTGGTTTTTAAAGCGGGCTATGTCGGCCTGCATGTTATCGTATATCTCCTCAATCTCCTCCGATTCTGCAACCAGCGGCTTAATTTGCTCACTCAGTAACTTGGCTGCCAAGGGATAGAACTTAGAGTCATCTGTATTCTTTATGCTCATCTTAAAAGAGCTTACCACGTTCTCCAGTTTTTTAAGCTCCGGGTACTTGCCTTTATATTCCTGGATGGTGTCCCGTAGTTTCTCGCGTATCATCAAGTACACATCCTCTTCAAACGTCATCCCGAAATCATCGTCCTCCTCCTCTTCGTCAAAGTTTTGGGCAAAGTCGTCTTCGTATTCAAATTCGTCTCTCATGCTGATAATAATTTGCTGTATGTAATTGGTAGTACGGGTTAAGGAGCTGTTTGTGTCGGCTAAATTTGCATTTCCTCTGATAATTCAATCAGCGAATGTGATGCAAAATGCCGTTCTAAATCAGATCAGCTGCATAATTACCACATCGAAAGCTTTTTTGCAATACCGGGGTGTTACTGTTTAAGGGCTTTTCTGTATTTCTTGCAAAATAAGGCAGCCGGGGCTTTCTGGGAGCCATAATGTAAGAACCCCGCCGGTGAGGCAGGCAGGGTTCTTAAAAGGAGGCAGTCATGTTAGCTCAGGAAAATTTTCTGTCGATCAGGCGCAGGAGCTTGTTGACGTGTTCCTGCTTGTTGCCCCAGTTATACTTCTGGCCCAGCTCATTGGTCACGTACTGCTTGGCGGTAAAGGCGCTGTGGTGCTCGTCCAGCGTTTTGATCATGTTGTAGTAAGACATGTTGTCGCCGTCGAACAGCTCGTTGATAAAACTGAATCGCTGGTTAATCGAAATGGAGTTTTTCAGGGAGTCGATCTTGCGGTTGCTGTGCGTGTCTGCAAGTGAGGTCGTGGCCGACTTACGAAAGTTGTCGTTCAGCGTAGGCCGCGCGTTAGGTGCCTCCTCCTCCTCTTCATCCGCATCGTCGGGGGTGCTGTAAACTGGTTTGGCAACAGGAACGGACGCCTCGCGCTGGGCATTGTGGATCGGTGCGACCACTTCCTTTTCTGAGGCAGGTGCCACCGGAGCAGGTTTGAACGCAGGCTGCGCTGCCGCAATAGAACCTTCAGACACAGGCAACAGGCTATTAAACTGCGCCACAAGGCTGCTTAATGGCGTGCGGGCCTCCTTGTTGGCGTTTATGTACAGGTTAAACCGGCTCAAAATATACTCCCGGTCGCGGCTGCTTGGCGAGAGCGTGTCGATAAAGCCCGCAAACAGCTGTTTATCGATGGCGATGTACTTCAGGTTCTCCTGCAGTTTGGGCAAGGTGATCTCCTCCTGAATGCGCAGAAACTTCTCCTCAAATGTTTTAACGGGGGCCAGCACCACCAGAAACGTATCCTGTATGGCTTTCTGAAGGAGGGGCTCAAAGGCGTTGCGCTTCATGAGTATCTTTCTGGAAAGCACATTCATGAAGTTCAGGAGCGCTTCCTTTACCTCTTCGTGCTCGTAGTCGAAATAGGGGCTGCGCAGGTTAGCCATCTCGTGGTGCCACTTCAGCAGGAGCTCTTTAATGATAAAGAGGTTGACTTGCTTGATAGGCGTAAAGCCCATCAGCTGAGGCCCGTTCAGGGTATCGTGGCTGGCAAAATGTTTGTCGCAAAGCAGATTTGCCAACTGTTTGCTGTAATGCTCTAGGTGTAATTGATTATATTTGTCTTCCATAGGGAGTCGCTTTCTTTTGTAAAGTTATAAAATAATGCCGAAGTTGATTGTGCAAAATCTGGCAAACCTTGAAGTAGACGTGCGCCAGGGGCATACCTTGCTGCAGGCGCTGCAGGAGCAGGGCATCGACTGGATGCATGCCTGTGGTGGGAAGGGCCGTTGCACCACCTGCCGCATCATTGTGGGGCAGGGCATGGAACACTTTGGGCCGCTAACAGAAAGTGAGCAGCGCTACCGCCATAACAGCCGCCTGCAGGATAACGAACGCCTAACGTGCCAGTGCACCTTGCCAGGGGGCGATGCCACCGGCAGCGTGCCTGAGCAGACCAAGTTGCCGCACCTCACATATAGTAGCTAGTGCCTGTCCCGCGGTACTTTTACTGTAGATTTAACGGCAGGCACCCTTAAAATAGTATCGCATTTAACACACCACAATACCAGACAATGTTTATTGAACCGCGCGTAGGCAACAACAACTTCGCTAACAGAAAAGGATGGATTGAAGTGATCTGCGGATCCATGTTCTCAGGCAAAACCGAGGAGCTGATCAGGAGGCTTAACCGCGCCCGCATTGCAAAGCAAAAGGTGGAGATCTTTAAGCCGGCCATGGATAAGCGCTATCATGATGAGGACGTGGTGTCGCATAATGCCAACTCCATCCGTTCCACACCCATCGACTTCGCGCAGGACATCCTGCTGCTCGGGGGTAGCTGCGATGTGGTGGGCATAGACGAGGCACAGTTCTTCGACGAGGGCCTGGCCGAAGTATGCGTGAAACTGGCCAACAGCGGCGTGCGTGTGATCGCGGCGGGCCTCGACATGGATTACCTGGGCAAGCCCTTTGGGCCGATGCCCGCCCTTATGTCGGTGGCGGAGTACGTAACCAAGGTGCATGCTGTGTGCGTGCAGTGCGGGGATATTGCCAACTACTCGTACCGGAATGCGGCCTCGGAGCAGCAGGTGCTACTCGGCGAAACCGACTCTTACGAGGCCCGGTGCCGCTACTGTTTCGTAGAAGGAATGAAGCACAAGAAATAAACTGCACGGGCAGCACAGCTAAGGCGCATGGGGATACAAATCGTTTTAAGAAGAGCATTACACCAGCAGAAGCACTTCTGCCTGGCCTTGCTGTGCCTCCTGCTGCTCAGCGCCAGGGGCTATGGGCAAAGCAACGTGGCCCTGGGCAGTTGGCGCTTGCATGTGCCCTACCAGCAAGGCCGAGCGGTTGCCGATGCCGGCGATAAAGTATACGTAGCCGCCGCGCAAGGGCTTTTTTACTACGATAAAGCGTTCAACACCACGAAAACGATCTCGAAGGTAGACGGCCTGCGCGAGCAGGAGATCAGTGCCATCGCCTACGACCCGGAGACCCAGACCCTGGTAGTAGCCTATACCAACACAAACATCGACCTGATCCGCAACGGGGACATCATCAACATCAACGATATTTTCCGGAAAACCATCTCCGGTGAGAAACGGATCAACCACATCAACATCCAGAATAAGCGCGCTTACCTAGCAAGCACCTTTGGCGTGGTGGTGCTCGATCTGGTAAAGCTGGAGATACGGGACACGTACAGCAACCTGGGCCCGGCGGGCGAAATTGTCAGCGTAAAGGCCTCCGCTATACTGCGCGATAGCATTTTCCTGGCAACCAATTTAGGGGTTTTAGCGGCTCAGCGCCAAAGTATAAACCTGCAGGATTATCATAACTGGGGCAGCATGAGCGCCGGTTTGCCCTCTACTGGTGCAGTAGATGGATTGGCCGCTTTTAACGGGCAGCTGTATGCCAGCACTGGGTTCGGCATTTATGTGTTAGGCCAGCAGCAGTGGCTTGCGGTGCCCTGGGCAGCCAACACAGCTGTAGCTTCGTTAACCGCCACCGAAGGTTTCTTAACTGCTGTTACAAATAACGCCATTACTTTGCTGGATAAAGGCGGGAAGGTGCGTTACCTGAGCCACGCCCTGCTGGCGGCCCCCAGCCAGGCCGTTGCCAACTCCACAGACGGGTTGGTTTGGGTGGCAGATAAACAGAAAGGCCTCGTGCGCCTGAACCTGGCCGGTACCGAAGCCGCCGCTTTTGCGCCAAACGGCCCTTACTCGGCCAATAGCTTTCGGGTATATATCCACGGTGGTAAAGTGTATGTGCTAAGCGGGGGCTTCAGCGAGGCGTACTTGCAAAACGGTACCTGGAACGGGTTCTACGTTTTTTCGGAAGGGGTATGGCAAAGCTATAACATGTACCTGTTCCCGAAGCCATCTTTTGTAAAAGGGTACGATCTGATTGACGCCGTGTACAATCCCGTGACCAACAAACTGTACCTGGCCAGTTATGGCAACGGACTCATTGAATGGGAGGGCCCGGACAAAGCAACCCTTTATAATGGGAACAACAGTCCGCTGTTGAGTGCCCAGTCGTTGTTTCCGGACAAAACCGAATATGTGCGCGTCACGGACCTGGCCGTAGACCCGGAAGGCAATGTGTGGGTAGTGAACCGGACTGGCTTTGTGAATGCCCCTGGGCTGCACATGCTGCAACCAGACGGAAACTGGAAATCTTTTGTGCTGCCTGGTTTTGCGGATGCCAGTAACCTGGACCAGATCCTGCTGGACGACTTTGGGCAAAAATGGCTTTCCATTGCCCGGCGCAATAACAAAACTGGCGGTTTAGCTGTGTTTGATGAAAAGAAGAACGCGGTGCGCCTGCTCTCGCTCGGGGAAGGGGCAGGTGGCCTGCCGAACGCTGATGTTTATGCCCTGGCCAAAGATCTGAATGGCGATATCTGGGTGGGCACGGCTGCAGGCGTGGGCGTGTACTATAACCCCGGCGGCGTTTTCTCGGAGCCCCGTTACGATGCGCGCATCCCCATCATAGACCGCAGGCCTTTACTGGACGGGCAGGTGGTGCGCAGCATTGCCGTGGATGGGGCCAACCGGAAATGGATGGCCACCGATAATGGTTTGTGGCTCTTTAACCCGGAAGGCGACAAACTGCTGCGCCACTTTACGGCGGCCAATAGTCCCTTGCCCTCCGATAAGGTGCTGTCGGTGGCAGTAGAGCCAAAAACAGGCGAAGTGTTCATTGCCACCGATGCCGGCATGGCCTCGTACCGCGCCGAAGCAACGGTAACAGAGGGCAAGCCAGACTGCGCCACCGTGTACCCCAACCCAGTGAAACCGGGCTACAGCGGCCTGATAGGCATTTCCGGCTTGCCGAACAACGCCGATGTGCGCATCACCGATATGGCTGGCGCCCTGGTGTTCAAGACGCAGGCTACCGGCGGAACAGTTGCCTGGGATGCCCGTGACTACAACGGAAAGCGGGTGAAGGCTGGTGTATACCTGGTGATGAGTGCCAGCGAGGACGGGCAGCAAACCTGCATCAGTAAAATAGCCGTACTGGATTAAATGCTAGTTAAGACAAGAGGGATCGTACTGAACCACATCAAGTACCGGGAGTCGTCTATTATTGCCAGGGTTTACACCGAGGCGCTGGGCATGCAATCCTATATCGTGAACAGCGTGCGCAAAAAAGGTACCGGCTCGCGGATTGCGCTTTTCCAGCCTTTCACGCTGCTCGATATGGTGGTGTATACTTCCCCCAAGGGTGGCCTGACGCGCATCTCAGAGTATAAGAGCGCTTATCCTTTTCACAGCATCCCCTTTAACATCCCGAAAAGCAGCATGGTGCTGTTCCTGTCCGAGATTGTGGCGCGCACCATTAAAGAGGAGGAGGAGAACCAGCCCTTATTTCAGTTTCTCTACAATGCCATCATACTTTTTGATGAGCGGGAGCAGGACTACGAAAACTTTCACCTGGTGTTTTTGCTGCAGTTAAGCCATCACCTGGGTTTTGGGCCAAGCTCCGGGGCCGAGGTTGTGGAGCAGGTTGCTTTCTCGAGTAACGCCCAGAATGCCACCGCGGCCCCCTCGGTGCTGGTGCTGCAGGTGCACGAGCAACTCTTTGACAAGCTGCTGCACCAGCCGGAGCAGGCGCACATTGCCAATGGCAAAGTACGCCGCGAGTTGCTGTCCATTCTCATCCGCTATTACCAGCTGCATGTTGATAAACTCGGAGAAATAAAATCGCTGGCCATACTTTCGGAAGTGCTCTCGGAGTAGCCGGAGTCTCTTTCACTTAAACACCATCTATGCAAAAGGGCGCCGGAGAATTCTCCGGCGCCCTTTTGCATAGATGGTGAAGTTAATTATTTCTTGCGAAAAACCTTGATGTCAAAAATCAGCACGGAGTTTGGCGGAACGGAACCCGAGCCCCGGTAGCCATAAGCTAGATGCGAGGGGATATAAAAACGGGTTTCTCCCCCGACTTTCATCAGTTGCAGGCCTTCGTCCCATCCCTTGATCACCTGCTGGGCACCAACTGTAAAAATGAAGTTGTTAGCGCGGTCATACGACGAGTCGAATTTAACGCCATTGGTGAACTTGCCCAGGTAGCCAACCTCAACCAGGTCGCCACTCGCGATGGCTGCACCTGTGCCCGCTGTAAGCTCCATGTAATACAGTCCCGAGGCCGTTTTCTGGACTTGTGTAGTGTCCACGTTATTATCCAGGAAGTACTTATGGATTACCAGATCATCAAGCTTTTTCTGTGCTTCCACATCAAAAACATACGGATTGGGCGCATCGTTGCAGGCCGTGAAAGAGGCAGCCAGTAACACCACTAAGGTTACCTGCAGCAGGCGGGTATTATTGGCGGCCCATCGGATTAGGCTGTACGTATTCATAAAGGTATTCGTAAGAGAGTGGGTATTACTGTTTGGCCACCTTCACCAGCTCCACATCGAAGCGGAGGATGGAGTTGGCTGGCATGTCCGGACCGCGGTCCTGCTCGCCGTAAGCTAACGTAGATGGCACCAGCAGTGTGGCCTTGCTGCCTTCCTTCAATTTCTGAATGGCCTCATCCCATCCTTTTATCACCTGGCCCTGGCCAAGCGTAAAGGTAAACGGCTGGCCACCGGACATGGGGTTGTCGTAAGACGATTCCAGTTCCTTTCCATCCAGAAAAGAGAGTTTGTAGTGTACAGATACTTGATCGCCGGCATTTGCCTGCGGCCCTTTGCCTGGCTGGTTTACAGCGTAGTAAACCCCTGATTCTGTTTTCTGCACGTTTTGCAGGTTCTTATCTTTGATGTACTGCTGCAGTTTCTCGTCGTCAACTTTAATTTGTTGCTCGGCACGCACCTGCGCCTCCTTCATCTGCTGCTCAAACATCTTCTGCTGGTCTGCCATGGCAGCCTCCTTCGACTGGATTTTCTCGGCTTTGATGAAGAAAGTAAGCTGAGAGCCCGGCTTAATGAAAGGAGGGAGCGGCTGGTTGAATGTTTTTGCGAAAAGAGAGTCAGCGTTCACTTTAAACACGCCACTGTCGCCCGGGGTCATCATCATCAGTGCGGTTTCCAGGCTTCCCTTAAAGGTAGGCTCCATCACCGGTATCATGATCGGCTGCTTCTGCGTGCGGGAGTCAAAAAGCACAGAGTCCGCAGCGTTGGTATAAGACATTTGCATGGTAACAACCTGGCCTATTTTGGCGCCGGTTGTATCATCTGCCGCTACCTTGCCTTTGTTCTCATAAACACCTTTGTCGTTTTTCTCATATATTTTATAGGTCAGGCCATCAGCCGTGGTATAAAATTCATCTTTGTTGTTGCAAGACTGCAAAAGCAAGACACCGGCAATTACCGGCAGCAAAAATTTTGTTCTAGATAGCATGGAGTATAGTTTGAGATAAATTTTTAGTTTCTGTCTGTAGCGTGTTCCAGTTTGTCTTTGTAAAGCGGCAACAAGCCTTCAAATTTAGCAATTGTTGCGTCTAAACTATCCAAAGACATGCCGCCGGCTGCGTTTTTATGTCCGCCGCCGTTAAAATGATCGCGGGCAAACTCGTTGGCCGAGAAATCGCCAACCGACCTGAACGACATTTTTACGGCCTGCGAGCGGTCAATGATGAGGGCTGCAAACACAATGCCGTCAATAGAGAGCGCGTAGTTCACCAAGCCTTCCGTGTCGCCGGTTTTAGAGTCGTACGCTTTTAATTCCTCTGCTGTAATGGCAATGTAGGCCGTTTTATACTCTGGCAACACCACAAGCTTGTCCTTGAGGGCATAACCCAGAAAACGCAGGCGCAGTTCCGAAGAGCTGTCGTAAATAAGGCGGTGTATATCGGAGGTGCGTACCCCTATCTGCAGCAGGTCGGCAATAATAAGGTGCACGTTTTGCGAGGTGCTCGGGTGCCGGAAAGAGCCGGTGTCGGTCATGATGCCCGCATACAGGGCCTCGCCAATGCCGGTATCAATCAGGTTGCCATCGCCCATGGCCTTGATCAGGTCATACACGATCTCGGCGGTTGCGGCGGCCTCGGTGTTGGCATAATCCAGGTCAGCGAAATCCTCGGGCTGCAAGTGATGGTCGATCAGCACTTTGGTGCCGGACGCCTGCCGGATGTACTCGCCCATTTCGTGGATGCGCGACAGGTTATTGAAGTCAAGGCAGAAGATAACCTGCGACTCGCTGATGATGCGCTGCACCAGGGCGTCGTTTTTCTGGGAGTAAACAATTACGCCGTCGTTGCCCTCCATCCAGTTCAGGAACGAGGGGTAATCAGAAGGTGTGATAACAGTTACCCGGTGTCCTTTTTTCTTCAGATATCCTGCCAGCCCCAGAGAAGACCCCAGCGCATCCGCGTCTGGTTTGTGGTGCGTGGTGATCATCACCTCCTTCGGTTCCCTCAAAAGCTCTTGTAGCGCGTTGATATTGTGCATACTATAGATTTAAATCCTCTGATTAATAAGGATATAAGGCGTAAATTTCTGAATAAAATACTTCTAAAACAATTAAATAGCGCTTTAGCAATGTAGAGGGATATTTATTATAAGGCTGTGCTGTAAGGGGGCTTCACTAAAGTATAGCTGAAAAGTATGCTGATATTGCCTGAAATGCTATACTTTTGCAAACCAAATTCGAGATTATAACATTTTTAACTAATTAAAGAGACATGGCCGGAAACATCACATTCACTATGATTAAGCCAGACGCGGTTGCAGAGAACCATATTGGCGGCATTACAAAAATGATCGAGGAAGGCGGCTTCCGTATTGTGGCAATGAAAAAAACAAAGTTGTCGGAGGAGCGCGCTGGTAAGTTTTACGAGGTGCACAAGGAGCGTCCGTTCTACAACGACCTGGTAAAATACATGTCTTCCGGCCCTATTGTGGCCATGTTGTTAGAGAAAGACAACGCCATGGAGGATTTCCGCAAGCTGATCGGCGCTACCAACCCGGCTGACGCAGCAGAGGGCACCATCCGCAAGAAATACGCCAAATCAATAGAGGCCAACGCGGTGCATGGCTCTGATTCTGATGAGAACGCACAAATCGAAGGGGACTTCTTTTTCGCTGCCGACGAGCGTTTCTAAGCAGTAAAGCACACCCCATAAAGTAAAGTGGCCTGCCGGATATGTTCCGGCAGGCCACTTTACTTTATAACGCAGGTTGCACTCTATTAATATGCATTGAAGTAAAAAACTTTAACCCACCCCTAGCCCCTCCAAGGAGGGGAATACCGCAAAGAGTAAAGGATTCCCCTCCTTGGAGGGGCTAGGGGTGGGTAAATCACAACCTAAGTTTTTATACTTTAACCCAAGCGGGCGCTCAAATGCTAGTCTCTGGGAATCACAAAGCGCTGTCCCGGACGGATCAGGTCGGGGTTGCCGCCGATCTTATCCTTGTTGGCATCGTAAATGCGGTGCCAGGCGTTTGCGTCGCCGTAATGCTTTTTAGCGATCTTAGACAGGGAGTCCCCGGACTGCACCGTGTACACATCCTGGTTCGGGCCCGGGTCCGTTATTTTGTTCAGGTCGCTTTTGTTGTAGAAACCATGTTCCGGATTTCCGGAAGGGCGGGAGGTCATATCGGTGCCCTTGCCCAATGGCTGCGTCTTATTTTGCTGCTTGGCTGGCTCCTCTTTCCCTTTTTTAAAAAAATCAAATAGTCCCATGTGCTTTCAATAGTTAAGTCTGTTTATGCTTGTAACAGCTAAAAACCAAATCAATAGCTGTAACTAGAGATACGCCCGCAACACCAGTTAGTTGTGCCGGCCAGGGCAACGACAATTAAACCGGGGCCGTATGTAAGGCGGTGGCGCAGCTTCCTGAAAGCGGGCCGCCCAAACAATCACTTAACCATAAAGAGACTTATGAAAACAAATAACAAACAGTTTACCACAGGCTGGCAACTGCTTTTTGCCTTAATACTGACCGTAGTAGCGGCAAGTTGTGGCGGCAAAGACAGTATGGGCACAGAGAACATGATTTCGGGGGCAACCAGCAAAACCTGGAAAATTGACGAGGAGATCAACGCAGCCGGCGATAAGAACAAACTGACTAAATCAGAGAAGCAGGAGTCGATGCAGTTTTACTCGGATGGTCGTTTTGCCATGGGCAGCGGCGGCATGTTGCAAACGGGCACCTGGTCTTACGACCCGACTGGAAAAAGGCTGACCCTGCAGTTTGAGAACGAAGGGATGACAGAGAACTTTGAAGTGATGAAGCTATCGGATGATGAGATGGAGCTGAAAGCAGCGGACGCGTCTGTACTAAAGTTAGAGGCTGAGGATTAGGCAGAAGTATAAAGTATCAAGGTTGATTTTGGAGCGGCAGTTTGCTTATGGGCAAGCTGCCGCTTCTTTTTGCCAGCAATCGGCGTAAGGCCAGCAGGCCAAGGGCGGGCCCCACACCCAGTCACACAAAAGTATGCTGCGGGGGTAAATACGCAAGCAGATAACCGGTTGCCTGAATGCTGACAATGGTGATGGCAAAGCCAATGGAGGTAACAACGGTAAGGGCGGTGCCAACCAGATGCGGCGGGGCCGTTCTGGCCGACAGGGCTGAGAACTGGGGCGAGTCCCCGGCGATTACCACCCCCCAGAAAAGCAGGAACGGCAGCAACAACTGCGGCGCCTGAAACACAAATACCGACAACACGCAGCAGAGTCCTGACAACAGCAACTGCACGAAGGCCACGCGGCCGCTTCCCCAGGGCTCAGACAGGTATCCTCCTCCCACACACCCGACAGCGCCGGCTGCTATTACCATAAAACTGTAAACGGAAACCTGGCTGGCTGAAAGGTCTGGTAAAACATAGGCCAGGATAAAAGGCGTAAAGGCCCAAAAAGTATACAGCTCCCACATGTGGCCAAAATAACCGAACGCAGCGGCCCGGAAGTCAGGCACTTTAAAAACGCTGAGCATGTTGCGCACATCGAACCGGGCCCCTTTGCTGAGGTAGGGCCCATCCGGAACGAGCAGAAACATCAGCAAGCCACCCAGCGCCGCCAGCGTGCTTACCGCCAACAGCATGGTTTGCCAGGGCCAGGCGGCACCCACGCCACGGATCAAATGCGGGAAAGCCGTGCCCAGCACCAGCGCGCCAACCAGGTAGCCAATGGCTTTGCCAAGCTTACCGCTGTACCAACCTGCCGCTATTTTCATTCCGACGGGATAAATGCCAGCCAGTAAAAAGCCAGTTGCCGCCCGTGCGATCAAAACCCCTGTCAGGGTGCCGGAAACCAGCAACAGCATCGCGTTTGTAAGGGCTGCCAGCAATGCGCACAACAGGAAAAGCAGTCGGGGCGATACCCTGTCTGCCAGCGATAAGAGGGCAAAGCAGAGTGTGCCGGTAATAAAGCCAAACTGCACGGCAGAGGTAAGCAAACCCAGGGCATCTTTGTCCAGGTGCAAGGCTTGCTGCAGCTCTGGCAGTATCGCATTGCCTGCAAACCAAAGCGAGGTGCCAGCAAACTGCGAAAATACAATCACTGGTAGGATATGCTTTGGCACAATGGGGTTAATTTCGCTCATATGGCAATTGTATCAGGCGAGTTGGGGGGTTTAAAGAGATTTGGAGCAGGTTGAACATGGCCATGTACACCTGCCGCTTAGCCATAAATAGTCTCAGCAAATTTCTCAATGGCTTTGCGGGTTTCGTAAGTGCGCTCAAACATGCCCATGTGTCCGGTTTTACCCAGAAAATTCACCATGCTGTTTTGGGGCAGGTAGCACTTCTCCAGCGCTTTATCAAGCGGTATGGCGCCATCCTCCTTGCCAAAAATAAACAGCACCGGGCATTTTAGCCTTTCCAGTACAGCCGTGCGATCAGGCCGGTCGCGCATGGCGGCAAGCCCTGCGGTTATACTTGCTTTAGGGGTAGCCTGGCCGATGGCTATCATCATGTCAATCTCGGGGCGCAGCCTTTTCCGGTTTTCGATATAGAATAAGGGCTCCACAAACGTGGCCATAAACGTGGCGACACCGTGTTTTTCCACAAATTCGATGGTTTTGTCGCGGCTTTCTTTTTTCTCGTCGGTATCGGGCAGGGCGCTGGAGTGAAACAGGCAGAGGCCCTGCAGCATGCGGGCATGCTTCTCCGCAAAAGCCATACTCACATACCCTCCCATAGAATGACCGATCAGGATGCACTTTTTAACGCCCCGTTCATCCAGCTGCTGCTTTACGTAGCCGGCCATGTGCTCCATGCTATACTCCTCGTGTATGGGTTGTTGGGTATTGGCGCCAAAACCCGGCAAGTCTAGCGCAATTACCCTGAACTTCTGCTGCAGCGGCTCAGTAAAGGCGGCCCATACTTCGGCGCTCTCACAGAAGCCATGCAGGAAAACGAGTGTGTCGGTAGCGTGGGCATGTGTTTTTGTCATAGTGGTGTCGCTTACTGTGATCTGTGTTTCGTAGGGACAGGTCGCGACCTGTCCGAATCGTACCCGATCATTCATTTCCGAATCGTACCCGATCATTCATTTCCGAATCGTACCCGATCATTCATTTCCGAATCGTACCCGATCATTCATTTCCGAATCGTACCCGATCATTCGTTTCCGAATCGTACCCGATCATTCGTTTCCGAATCGTGTAGAAATAACTTTAAGGCATAAAATTATACTTTGGGAGGTGTTTCGCAAAGTATAATTTTTTGTTTCATCAGCATAGCTATTGCGCGGACAGGTCGCGACCTGTCCCTACGAAACAAAGCCCTCACAACTTGTTAAGGCTATGAGGGCTCTTATAAAAGGTCTATTGTCCTTTGTCAAATAATCTTTTTCTACGAAACCGTAACCCCGATCATTTCGCGTACGGCGCGCTCAATGTCCTCTGGGGCAAAGCCGGCTTCGCGGTGTAGCTCTAGCTGAGAGCCGTGCTCAAAGATGCCATCAGGTATGCCCAGGCGTTTAACCTGCGACGTATAGCCGTTGTCTACCATGAACTCCAGCACAGCACTGCCGAAGCCGCCTTGCAGGCAGCCATCTTCTACGGTAATTACTTTCTCATACTTTGTAAAGATGTGGTGCAGCAGTTCCTTGTCCAGTGGTTTAGCGTAGCGCATGTCGTAGTGGCCGGGGGTGATGTTCTCGTAGCCTAGCTTTTGGCAAACATCTACGGCGTAGTTCCCGATGTGGCCAAAGGTAAGTATGGCAACCTCTTCGCCTTCCTGCACGGTGCGGCCTTTGCCTACCTGCTGCAGTTCAAGGGGGGTGCGCCACTCTGGCATCACGCCTTCGCCGCGCGGGTACCGGATCGTGAACGGACCCATATCGTCTTGTGAGGCCGTGAACATCATGTTGCGCAGCTCCTGCTCGTTCATGGGGGCTGCCACCACCATGTTCGGGATGCAGCGCATGTAGGCAATGTCGTAGGCGCCGTGGTGTGTGGGGCCGTCGGCGCCGGCAAAGCCAGCCCTGTCGAGGCAGAAAACCACGTTCAGGTTTTGCAGACACACATCGTGCACCACCTGGTCGTAGCCGCGCTGCATAAAAGTGCTGTAAATGTTGCAGAAGGGGATCAGGCCCTGCGTGGCCAGGCCAGCCGAGAAGGTAACGGCGTGTTGCTCGGCAATGCCCACATCGAACGCACGGTCTGGCATGGCCTTCATCATCAGGTTAAGCGAGCAGCCCGACGGCATGGCCGGCGTTACCCCCATGATCTTTGGGTTCTGCTCTGCCAACTCTATGATGGTGTGGCCAAATACATCCTGGTATTTAGGGGGCTGTGGTGTGTCGTAGTGTTTTTTATAGATCTCTCCGGTTATCTTATCAAACAGGCCCGGGGCGTGCCATTTGGTCTGGTCTTTTTCCGCCAGGGCGTAGCCTTTTCCTTTTGTGGTCAGGCAGTGCAGTATTTTCGGGCCGGGTATGTGCTTCAGGTCTTCCATTACAGAAGCCAGGTGGTTTACGTCGTGGCCGTCGATAGGGCCAAAATAGCGGAACTTAAGCCCCTCGAACAGGTTGCTTTGTTTCAGTAGGGTGGCTTTGATGCCGCTTTCTACCTTAGAGGCGATGTGCTGGGCGTTGGGGCCGAACTTGCTGATCTTGCCCAACACGTTCCATATCTCATCGCGCACTTTGTTATAGGTGCGCGAGGTGGTGATGTCGGTCAGGTATTCTTTAAGGGCACCTACGTTCGGGTCGATGCTCATGCAGTTGTCGTTGAGCACCACCAGCAGGTTGGCGTTGGCTACGCCGGCGTGGTTCAGGGCCTCAAAGGCCATGCCGCCCGTCATGGCTCCATCGCCGATCACGGCAATGTGCTGGCGGTTGTCTTCGCCTTTATACTTAGAGGCGACCGCCATGCCCAGTGCCGCTGAGATAGAGGTGCTGGAGTGGCCCACGCCAAAAGTATCGTATATGCTTTCTTTTCTTTTCGGAAAACCGGAGATGCCGCCATACTTGCGGTTGGTGTGAAAGCTCTCGCGGCGGCCTGTCAGTATCTTATGGCCATACGCCTGGTGCCCCACGTCCCAAACCAGTTGGTCGTAGGGGGTGTTGAAGACGTAATGCAGCGCGGTTGTCAGTTCCACTACACCGAGGCTGGCGCCAAAGTGGCCGCCATGTATCGATACGACATCAATGATGTACTGCCGCAGCTCCTGACTCACCTGTACCAACTGCTCCGGCTTTAGCTTCCGCAGGTCGGCTGGTGTGTGAATGGAGGCAAGCAACTCGCCGGGTTTAATGATCATAGGATTGTCCTTATAGACCTCTAACAAAAAAAATCAGCTAAAGTTTACTGGGCACAAACTGGTACTCTATTAGCCAAAAGGTAAAGTTAATAAAATTAAAAACACCAGCAGCAAGGTTATGCCCCAGTCAGATTTAAAAAGGTGCAAAACAAGGCACAGTAAAAATGCATCGCGCTATCAGTCAGGCTACTTGTTTAAAGGGTGAGGCGGCTTGCCTGTAGCCGGGCATGTGTATGCTGGCTTATACTTTCTATTTCTGAAACTTGTTCTGAACTATGCCGCCATAGGTTCTGGTTGATACATTGGCGGCGCGAATTAATCCGCTGGAAATGTTTATTTTTGTAACCGGCGTAGCGGGGTGCGCGCTCTAAAACAGAAAAGGTGAGTTTCGAAATCAGATTACCGTTGTTTGAAGGTCCGTTTGACCTGTTGCTATTCTTTATCGAGCGCGATGAACTGGATATACATGACATTCCGATCTTCCAGATTACCAACGAATTTGTAGGCTATATCCGGGAAATGGAGCAGCTGAACATGGAGGTAGCCAGCGATTTTATCCTGACTGCTGCCACGCTGATGCGCATAAAAGCCAAAATGCTGCTGCCCCGCACCGAGAAAGACGAGGAAGGCAACGAAATTGACCCGCGCCAGGAACTGGTGCAACACCTGCTGGAATATAAGAAGTTTAAGACGGCTATTCCTGCTTTAACCGAGATGGAGGAGCTGCGCATGGCCCAGGAGAACCGGGGTAACCTGCACCAGGAGCTGCAGCAGATAGCCAATGCCAACCACTTTGAGTACGAGCTGCAGGACCTGAGCCTGTACAAGATCATGCGGGTGTTTGAAAAGGTGATGACGCGGTTTGAAGAGGAGGAAAACCGGCCAAAGCACACCGTGATCCAGTACCCCTATACCGTAGAAACGCAGCGTGAGGTGCTTTATTTTATGGTGCAGCAACGCAGCCAGGTGGCCTTCTCGCAAATTATTGCTGAGTTTCCGGATAAGATCGGTATGATCTTCAATTTTCTGGCCATCCTGGATATGCTGCAGCTAAACCTGATCAGCATAGAAATTGGCGAGGGCTTCAACGACTTTTACATTACTGTGGCGGAAGGGCAGGCGACGCAGGTAACACAACTCCTGCTGGATTAAAACCGTGCCGGTGCTAACACGTTAATTTCATTTAAGTTTACCCGGATTGCTGATTAGTTGAGTAGCTTTACACAACCGCACAAGATGGCAGCGTAACAAATTGGGCCAGTTAACCCATGCGTCCCTTACATGGATAAGAATAAAAGAACGATACTACAGAGCTTTAGCCCGATCAAGATCCTGATTCCGGTGCTGTTGGGACTTGCTGCCACGGCCTGGCTTTTTATTAAGGATGACAAGGTTGGGGAGCTGAAGGGAATTACCGAAGCCAACGTGTGGTGGCTGGCAGCGGCGCTGGCTGTGCTGGTGGTGCGCGATGCCGGGTACATGTACCGGATCCGCTCGTTAACCGATAAGTTCCTGAGCTGGCGCAGTAGCCTGGACGTGATCATGCTCTGGGAGTTTGCTTCTGCCATTACGCCCTCGGTGGTGGGCGGCACTACCATTGCCACCATCATCCTCAACAAAGAAGGTATCCCACTGGGTAAGTCGTTGGCTTACGTCATGCTCACGGCAGTGCTCGATAACATGTTCTTTATTGTGGCGGCCCCGGTGGTGTTGCTGCTCACGCAAGGGCAGGTTTTCCCTACTTTTAACCTGGGGCCTGCCGACGTGGGCAAGCTGCAGTCGGCTTTTTACATCAGCTATGCCCTTATATCGATTTATACGCTGGTGATGATCTACGCGCTCTTTATCAAGCCAAGGGCGTTTAAGTGGCTGCTGCTAAAGGTTACTTCCATCACGTTTCTGCGCAAGTGGCGTGTCAACGCGTTTCAGCACGGCAATGAGATCATTTGGGCATCGGAGCAGCTAAAGGGCAAGGATTTTAACTACTGGAGCCGGGCCATTGTCTCCACGGTTTTTGTTTGGAGCGCGCGTTATTTTCTGCTTAACTGCCTTATTGCCGCATTCACCGACGTGTCGCTGGGTGAGCATGCCCTGATCATTTCCCGCAACCTTATTTTCTGGATCGTGATGCTGATCGCCATCACGCCTGGTGGGGCAGGCATTGTGGAAATGGCCTTCCCGAGCTTCTTTGGCCTGTTTCTGGGCCGTTTTAGTAGTATCGTGGTGGTACTTTACCGTTTGATCACGTACTACCCCTACTTGCTTTTAGGATCTTTTTTCCTGCCGCGCTGGATAGCCCGGGTGTTCGGACGGCATCCGAAAGAGAGTGAAGTGGGCGTATAAGCAGGAAAGTATGAAATTAAAACCAATGCGAAAATACCTGCTGCCTTTGCTGGCGCTTGTGGTTATGGGTTGCTCAGGCAGCAACAAAAACCTGGAAGAAAAGCTGCGCGATGCCGTTGTGGAGGCCGAAACTGGCCCAAAGGGTTACCATACTATTCAACTGGCCGACCTGACCGAATTTGAGTGGGAGAAGATGTACTATTTTCAGCCTTACGAGAACAAGAAAGACATCAGTGATGCCCTGGGTTTTAAGTGGGAGGGGGACGAGGTAAAAGCTGGTTTCCGGCGCTTGCTTTTTGTGCACGGAACAGAGGTGGTTTCTTTTCTGGACTACAATTATGATGATTTTCCGCTTGTCGTTTACGGCTGCGGCACTGACCGGTGGGTTTACCCTAAAAGCCGCTCCGAATTTGCCAGCTTTAAATACTGCGAAAACGATAAAGAAGTATACGCCTTTATTCCGGTGCCATGTGTCGAGAATGTAAGGGACCTGATGGCGCGCAAATGCCCTGCCGGAACACAGGTTGCTGAATAGCGCTAAACTGGCGGCAAAGGAGCCGAAGGTGCAGCTTTTTTAGCGAACGGAGTTTAATGAAGAACGCAGGTTGGCCGATGATAGGCAGAAACAGCGTACCGATCAGCCACACGATTTTAGCTGTTGCCTCCAGTCTGTCAGTTACCAAAATCATGATCCAGGCAATCACGAGCAAAAACAGGAATAGCAAGCTCTGCCAAAACATCAACCTAAGTCCGGGTGTGACCAATTCAATAGGTTAGGTTTAGTTTATAGCGTTGCGTACAGGCCTTGGGCGAGGCATGGCCCGTTCATAATTATTCTTTGTGTGCCTTCGGGTATAGCAACTTAAACGAGTTTGAGACAGCCTGATGCATAATGGTGGCATGGTCTTCCTGAGGCAAATAGTCGAAGTATACGGTTATGTTTTTGCGCTTCGTTTCGTTTAATTTTTCTGCAAGTAAATTCGCATCCACTTCCATAACCCTGGGAACAGCAGTTGGTGTAAGCCCTTCTTTACCTACGCCAATATAAATATCGGTTTTTTGGTTAAAGCCGTTTTCAGTGATCTTTGGTTTCTGCTGAAGTAAAGAACCATTATCCCACCACAAACTTGGGCTGATGATCACGTACTTGTTAAACAAAGTAGGCTTCTTATATAGTATTTCTGTTGCTAAAAGCCCCCCCAACGATTGCCCGATAATCGTTTTGGAGCCGTTCGTTTTATACTTCTTCTCTATGAAGGTTTGCAGTTCAGGCCCCAGGAATGCAATGAATTTATCAGAGTGGCCTGTTGTGGGATACCTTTTTTGATCTTCTTCGATGGTGGTCGGGAACGTGAAGTCTCTTCTTCTGTCAACGGTAGCGATGCCAACAACAATTGATTTTGGGACTTGGTTGATCCATTCGAAGCTGTTGAACTGTACAAGGCCAACTACATGTATAAAATCCTCATCTGCCGATCCGTCAAGCAGGTAAATAACCGGATACCGTACCGTGTCATCTTTGCTGTATCCTTCAGGGAGGTAAATATTTAAGGTTCTTTTTTCGCCAAGTTCTTTTGATTGAATTTCATCGATAACCCCAAGAACAAATGGCTTGCTGTCATCTTTCTTTTTATGACTGCTTACCTGGCCAAAAGTTAATGTTGCAGAAAAAATTAACGTTAAAAGTAGTAAAATTCTGATCATTTGTAAATATGTGCAAATGGATGATAGCAACGTTTAGTCTAGATGGTGTCTCGTTGGAGGATCGCTGTGCTCAGTAAAATCCTCCAATGGCATCTAGACAGTGTTGGTCGAGGGTGTTTTCCCTTTTTCTCCCGGGTTATGCGGACATTGCCCCGGATTAATGCGAACTTTTTATTTTAGGGAAAGCACCCTGCATGGTTGGGTTATTTTCTCCTTTTAAACTCCATTCTAAGTGGCGCTTTAGCCGCAGGCAATGCCGTTAATGTGCTATTGGCGACGTTGCCGGAGGCGCCGGGCGCCGGGCTGGCCTAAGGCAAGACTAAACTAACTGAATCACTGGCCTCTCTATTGCCGCCAACCGGTTGAAAAAGAGCCGCCTCGGGCCAAGTTCCATACTTGACATTGTCACTTCTCAAGTATAACTTCGCCCCACCAAAGTCTTGCCTGGACGCCACCGTCCGAAAGCACGCGCTTTCTCCCGGCAACGCCGAGCAAGACTTCGGGTCAGAAACCCCATTTCTTCCTCTGCCTCTTTTTCAACCGGTTGTACGCTTTAGTGGCCTTTGATGCCCCCCTGCCCCTAAAAAGCCTGAAAGACACGCCACTTTAAAACCTGAAAATAACCCAATCACGACCAACGTGCTCGTGTAGCAGAGGCGAAGCGTCAGCTTGCCTTACTGCTACACTTTGTTACCTGCT
Source organism: Pontibacter sp. GD13 (assembly GCF_058216355.1). NCBI lineage: Bacteria > Pseudomonadati > Bacteroidota > Cytophagia > Cytophagales > Hymenobacteraceae > Pontibacter > Pontibacter sp. GD13. The sequence continues at coordinate 1,646 of NZ_JBYZMQ010000006.1, read as the reverse complement.
TTTATTTTCAGTCAAACTACTAATTGTATTTCACAGGCTTCATTCAGCCTCTATTCCTTCATCTACTACTCCAACTGCTTTACCTCTATGATATATCTTGTTTGCAAGGTGTCGATAGGAATCGTGAAGGACTGAACTGCTTTAGGGAGCTTGCGCCAATAATCAGGAGAATAGCATACGAATGTGCCTTGAAAGGAATCCTCTATATGCGCAGGAACAAAATTTGTTAATACAAGCTTGTCGCCAGAGTACATGTAGTTTACATATCCGCATCCCAGTTGGCCAGACATCAAGTAGCTGTTGATGACAATTTTATCAGGATCAGCATTCAATTCTTTTGCTATACTCTTAGATACTTTGCTTAACTGTGCCTCATACATGAATGCGCTGGCTGTGCCACCAATCGAGAGCTGTGACAAAAGGGCTGGCAAATTATTGGCCTTGATAGAAAGCTTGATAGTTTGCATTGATTTCTCATCGAGAACAAACTCCTCCTGGGGCTGCCTTTTGCATGACAGAATACCGACAACACCTATTGCAAACAACAGTAAAGACCTACTCATCTTTTTTATCTAAAGCTTTAAACCAAGTGTACCGTTATTCAACGAGCAGATCCATGGTGATTTCTGACCCATCAAGGTTGTGGAAGCGCATAGAGACAAAGCCATGGGTGTCGTTAAAGAAGAATTCGCTGAAAGAACTACCAAGGTCAGACTCAGTTTTTGCCTGTATCTTATAGCATTCCAGAACATTTTTACCGAGGATCAGCTTTACTTTTTCCCTCACCTCGTAGGAATGTGTGAACAGCGGCACGTTTTCCTTTTCCCAACTTGCTCCAAATCCTTCATGGCCCCAAAGGCGTCCGATTGGAATGGCATACTCCCACTTCTTCCCCACCTCAAGGGGGAACTTTGCAAATGGGTAGGCCGACATGTTAAGTACCTTAAGAGAAGAATTCCTGGGAGGGTGAGCCCAGAGGTTGAACTTGTTGTCAACCGCCCCCGTTTGGGAGGCAAAAGGGATCAGCGAGTTGGCGGCGGTATAGTAATGATAAGTAATAGTTGTCTGCTCAGGGTTTATAGAAGAGTGCTCCCAAGCTTCTTCAACCGAGAGATCGACGTATTTTAGGCGGTTTGGGTAGTCAACTGAGCTACTGTCTAAGTCAACGACTGGAAAGGGAGCATTGTACGGTAGCTGATCATGCGCCATCATCAATCCTTTCTCCAATCCCTCTTTGTCAAAGTATCTGATAACATACCTGAGACTGCCGCCTCTTTTATAAACAAGGTTGTCGCTGTTTATTGTCTGCGGGTCCTTGTCTTCTTCACTCAACTCATAGATACCGCTACCACAGGAGCTAAAAAAGATTGATAAAAATAGAAGTAGTAGCTTAAGTTGTTTCATATAGGTTCGTTTTAGGAAGATAAGGTTAATTAGTTTTACTTGATTTCGGTCTTTTACTTTTTCTAATCAGACAATCCTTGTTGAATAAATAATTATTAGCTATTTCTTCAAAATTGCAGGTAACGAAATAGGCCATAAGACGGTGAAGCTTGTGATGCTTGATTCAGTGTCTTATGGGTGTTGTTGGCCGGGGTTGTTTTTCCCTTTTTTCTCCCGGTACTGCGTGTAAAAATAAGGGAAAA
>NZ_JBYZMQ010000005.1:0-252098 GCF_058216355.1 Pontibacter sp. GD13 | reverse complement strand
TCTGTTCTGTCATGGCTGTTGCATTTTGAAAGTGTCCAAACTTTAAAACGTACACAGCCCATTGGCAGAACAGATTTTTTGTTTTACAACGTGTGAAGTATCACGCAACTTGAGTTAATTATAACGATATTAAGTGGTAATTGGTGTAATGCAGGGGCGTAAAAAACTGGGGCCGTGGCGGTATAAATGGCAGTTAGGGATAAGCAAGTAGAACGGCCTCGTTAAAAGGGAAACGGTATAGCCATGAGGGCACAGATTTTGAGCGAACTTTTTTGGCCCGGCAAAGTATGTTTCAAATACCTGTCTAAACCGAAAAGCTTATGAATTACGACGACATCGTTTCTATACTTGGTTCCGAAGCCGACAACCTGTTGCAGTACAAGAGCAAAACGATCATGAAGGAGCAGTTGCATGCGCCCGGTCCTGACTTCGTTGACCGGATTTTTGCCTACTCTAACCGCAGTCCGCAGGTTTTGCGCAGCCTGCAGCAGCTGTTTAACCATGGCCGTTTAGGCGGCACGGGCTACCTCTCTATCCTGCCCGTAGACCAGGGCATAGAGCACACCGCCGGCGCATCTTTCGCTCCAAACCCCATTTACTTCGACCCGGAGAACATCGTTAAGCTGGCTATGGAGGGGGGTTGCAACGCGGTTGCCACCACGTTCGGGAACCTGGGCATGATGTCCAGAAAGTACGCGCACAAAATTCCCTTTATAGTAAAGCTCAACCACAACGAACTGCTGACATACCCGAACAAGTATGACCAGATCATGTTCGGCTCTGTGGATGATGCCTGGAACCTGGGCGCCACAGCTGTAGGGGCCACCATTTATTTCGGCTCAGAGGAGTCATCGCGCCAGATAATGGAGGTGGCAGAAGCGTTCGAAAGGGCGCATCAGTTAGGGATGGCAACTATTCTGTGGTGTTACACCCGCAACAACGCCTTTAAGAAAGACGGCGTTGATTACCACGCAGCGGCAGATCTTACGGGGCAGGCCAACCACCTGGGCGTTACCATCCAGGCTGATATCATTAAACAGAAGCTACCCGTTAGCAACGGTGGCTTTAAAGCCGTCGGGTTCGGTAAAACCGACGAGAAGATGTATACCGAACTGGCAACCGATCACCCGATCGACCTGACGCGCTACCAAGTGGCCAACTGTTACATGGGCCGCGCAGGTCTCATTAATTCCGGGGGCGAGTCAAAGGGCACATCTGACCTGGCCGATGCCGTTCGCACAGCCGTGGTGAACAAACGTGCCGGTGGAATGGGGCTCATCTCAGGGCGCAAGGCTTTTCAGAAAGACATGAGAGCCGGAGTTGAGCTGTTAAATGCCATTCAGGACGTATATCTGTCGAAGGATATTACATTAGCATAAATTGTAGCAGAACTGCCGATAATTACATATTTTTGTGACCTGCTTTCGCCACTTGCCGCCGTGCAGAAATGGCCGAAGCAGGTCATCCTATTTTTATATACTGCTGTGTGGCAGGTATATATTTAACTTTAAAGTGCAGAAAGCACGCTTTCAACTATGATGCCTTGGTTTAAAAGAGCTGAAAAAGGAATTCATACGCCTACGGAGCAGAAGAAAGAGACGCCGGACGGGCTGTGGTACAAATGCCCGGATTGCAAAACGGTGACCAGCATGGCGGAGCATCGCAAGAACCTAAGCACGTGCGTAAAATGCGATTTTCATGACCGGATCGGGTCCAAGGAATATTTTGCCATACTTTTTGACGATAACAAGTTTACAGAGCTGGATGAGAACCTGACTTCAGGCGACCCGCTTGATTTTGTAGACTCGAAGCCCTACCCGCAGCGTATTGTGGCCACCCAGAAAGCCACTGGCCTGAAGGATGCCGTGCGGACAGGCTTCGGAAAAATAAACGGCCAGGAGATCACGATCGCCTGTATGGACTTTGCCTTTATCGGAGGGTCGATGGGCTCGGTGGTAGGCGAAAAAATTGCCCGCGCCATAGACCATGCCCGTAAAACACGCACGCCCTTCCTCATGATCTCGAAGTCTGGCGGCGCACGTATGATGGAGGCAGGCTTCTCGCTGATGCAAATGGCTAAAACATCGGCTAAGCTGGCGCTGCTTTCTGAAGAGAAACTGCCCTACATCTCTTTGTTAACAGACCCAACCACAGGTGGCGTAACGGCATCTTACGCTATGCTGGGGGATTTTAATATTGCAGAGCCCGGCGCTTTGATCGGTTTTGCCGGCCCGCGCGTGATTAAAGAAACAATCGGCAAAGACCTGCCGAAAGGATTCCAAAGTGCCGAATTCGTACTGGAGCACGGCTTCCTCGACTTTATCGTAGATCGAAAGCAACTGAAAGAAAAACTCACGGATCTGCTAGGCATGGTTTTGCTGCAGGACGATGTGACCTCTGCTACTCCTAAAGCAAAAAAAGTATCCAAAGCTTCTTAAGGCTATTGAAGTACACCTAAAAGAGGAGCCGGTTAATGTTAGCCGGCTCCTCTTTTAGTTATGCGGTCAGCCTCACCTGGCAACGGGACGCGCGCTTTAAGCTACAACCTGCTTTAGTAAGCATTTCTTATCCTGAGCAACTTTTAGGATAGTATGAAAAGCCCTGCTTGCCGTAACCCCCGATCTACTTCTGTAGCTTCCAGGCAAGTACAGGCAACACCGGAGGCAGCGTTTGCCTCAATAGGAAGTATGGCGTAAGTTTTTTTAGCAAAAAGCCCCCGTGCGTAAAATAAAAGATTAAATTTTTCGTGTATAGCGTAAGCCAGATATATAATTGGCACATGGATTGCATTCAAGCCTGGCAGGAACCAGGTAGGTGACTCAAACAAACGAAGAACATTTTTACAAACTACATGCATATGAAAATTTTAAAACTATCGCTGAGCTCTTTGCTGGCTGCCACTATGTTGTTTACTTCTTGCCAGACAAAGGCCCCTATGGCCAGTACCGATGGCAATGATACCACTACCTCTGCCAAAACAGGTTCTCCCACCGATACCAACACTGCCGAGGGAGACAAAAAGGGGATGACTAAAACCACGAAGGGAGGCATTATCGGGGCAGGGTCCGGTGCCGTGATTGGCGGTATTATTGGTAACCGCTTAGGAAACACAGCTGCCGGTGCCATTGTAGGAGCCGCCGTAGGCGGCGCCACGGGTGCCGTGATAGGCCGCCGCATGGATAAGCAGGCCGAAGAGCTTGAAAAGAGCATGGAAAACGCCAAGGTGGAGCGCGTAGGCGAGGCCATTCGTGTCAACTTCGACTCGGGTATCCTTTTTAACGTAAACTCAGCAGATTTGAGCGCAGGTGCTAAGCAGGATATTCAGAAATTGGCCAAAACGCTTAAAGATTATGAGGGCACGAATGTAATTATAGAAGGACATACCGATAACACGGGCTCTTATGACCTAAACAAGCGCTTGTCTGAGCGTCGTGCCGAGGCCGTTGCTGCCTATGCCCGCAGCCTTGGGGTAAATGGTGCAAGATTGCAAGCAAAAGGTTACAGCTACGATCAGCCAATAGCTGACAACAGCACCCTGGAAGGCCGCGCGCAGAACAGACGCGTTGAAATCATAATCGTGGCGAACGACGAACTGAAAAAAGCCGCTGAGAATGGTGAAGTGAAGTAAAGGTAACGATTACCTAAAACAGTAGCGCCGGCCCATGCATTTGGGCCGGCGCTACTGTTTTAGGTGAAGTAGCTTGCTTTTAGGGCGAATGCCTTTCTTGTATTGAGCTTAACTGTGCACCCCTAATCAGAAACCCGGAATTATTTAACACGTTTAAGTATACAGTACTTCTAATATAAGATGTTGCAAGTCAGCGTTAAGTGTGCTGCCTTTAAAAAGTGCAGGCTGACTCATGTGTACGATTCAGCGTAAAAACCAAACATTTTAAATCACTTTTGAGTATTAACCACAGAACTATAAGTTCATACATCAGAAACAAAACACAATTATGAAAAATTTTAGAATCAATCTTTCAATCATAGCCGTCCTGATAGCTGTTATCATGTCATCTTGCGCTTCTGGCGGTGGGGGCATGAGCAGAACCGCGAAAGGTGGTGTTATAGGTGCCGGTTCAGGAGCTGTAGTAGGCGGCGTTATCGGCAGGGCAGCAGGAAGCACTGCGACGGGCGCTATTATCGGTGCCGCTGTGGGCGGCACTGCAGGAGCTCTGATCGGACGTAAGATGGACAAGCAGGCCGAAGAGCTGCAGCGTGACCTGGAAGGCGCGCAGGTAGAGCGTGTTGGCGAGGGTATTAAAATTACCTTTGACTCCGGTATCCTTTACCCGATCAACTCTGCCGAGTTGCAGCCCGGTGCTAAAACCGAGATCATGCAACTGGCAGAAACGCTTAAAAAATACCCGGATACAAACATCGTGATTGAAGGCCATACCGATAACACCGGTACACGCCAGATCAACCAGCCTTTGTCAGAGCGTCGTGCACAGTCTGTAGCCAGTTACCTGGCCACTATGGGCGTTGACCGTAGCAGAATGACAACGCAGGGATATGCCGATGACCAGCCTGTGGGAGACAACTCAACCGCTGCCGGCCGCGCGCAGAACCGACGCGTGGAGATCGCCATTTTCGCGAACGACAAAATGAAGAAAGCCGCTGAACGCGGAGACTTATAAACGCAAGAATAGATAGTGATTAATTGGTGATTTTTCCAGCCACGCCCCCGGGTGTGGCTGGTTTTTTTTATGCCATATCAGGCCCTTCGCCGGCTTGCAGCGCATACCAGCATGGCAACCGTTGCCCCGGCAAGGGCCAAGGCCATGTCTTTTTGCGCATCCCAAATGTCGCCCTGCATGCCCAGGTAGTCCATGCCCTGCGCGTCTCCAGCGTAAAACACATCTGCCACCGCCCACTCCACTAATTCATACAAGGCGCTTAAAGAAAGTATGATCTCTACGGGCATCAGGTAGCAAAAAGGAGGTTTCACATGAAAGCCCCGGCGCAGGATCTCGTGCATGGGGTAAGCCAGCAACAGGCCGAAGCCCAGGTGCACCAGACGGTCGTAGGGGTTGCGGGCTAACTGATACTGCCCCTGCAGCCATTCGCCAGTGGGGTTATCGGCATACTGGAACTGGCTGCCGTACACGTGCAGCAGCAGGAAAAGGAAGATAAGGGAGTAGCTCAGGTCAGAGAACCGGAAGATGTTGTAAAAGGCAACCAGGAAGATAAGCAGGGAAAGGGTTAGTGTATTCTCCAGCACCCAATTGGTGAGGTCGGTTGTGGTGAGGCCGGTAAAGACCCAAAAAGCCAGAAAGAGGGTAGTGTAGCTGATGTGCAGTGGCTGCTTCAGGTAAGGCAGCTTTTCTGTGGGTGTAGCGGTTATAGTTCCTTGCATGGCATATGGGCAGCTTAATATGCTCTAGTAACTATAAAACATGCTTTTGGTTTTACGGGACCCTCACATGGCTGTTGGAGTCTTAGTTTCCCAAAGTCACTGCCCTTGCGCATCAACCGAACTCTTAAGCCATGAGATCATCTACGTGGAAAACCAGCCGGATGGGATTGTCTTCGGGGCTCTCGGTTGGGTCGCAGTGGTAACCGTACATCTCCACGCCATTTACGTAAGGCAACAGCTTCTTGTAATAGGTATGCCCCGTGTTTTCAGGGTTAAAAGTGATATCATGAAACACTTTAGTGGGCAGTTGCGGCAACTTACTTAATTTGTCGAACAGGGCTTCGGGCTTGCCCAGGTCGCCGGAGTAAACGATCCGCTCATCCTCTTCCTCAAAGATATAGGCATAGGTTTGCAGGCCCTCCGCGTGCTGTCCGTACGTGTCTATGGCTGTGACGCCTTCAAATTGCTCCACAGGCACAAACTCGGCATACTTGTCAGGGTCCCTTACCTGGATTTTCAGGAACTCGTAAAGCTGCTGCTTAAACTGCTCCGAGGGATAAAGCACCACCGGCGGCTTTACTTGCTCGATGATGCTTTTGTAAAGCAAGAGGTTGGCAAGGCTACCGCAATGGTCGTTGTGCAGGTGTGTGAGCAGGATGTGGTCTACGGCAGTGACAAGGTTCTTTTTGACAAGCGCAGTGAAAACGGTAAAGCCGCAATCGATCAGCAGTTCGATGCCCCTAAATCGGAGCAAGGCGGCGGAATTAAGGTAATCGGTGTCAAAGGCACCCCCTGTTCCCAGAAACTTTATTTGCATAGAATCAAATTAGAAAGTAGTTACTACGCACGCGCATAACATTGCATATAGCGTTGAAGTGGCTGAAATAGTTGTGCATCAGCCTCTCTTTTAAAAAGTACAATGGTTTTCGGGGCACTGACAACCACGGGTTAAAATAGCTTTGTAGCCAGGTAGTTACACAAATTTTAGCTGCGGATTGCTTAACAGATCATGCGGCTGTTCGTAAAAAAGGAGGCAAAAGCTGACAACCTATGATGGATGCGCATGAACTTCCTGCTTCAGAGAAAGCCCTGTTAACGCATGCGCTTCTGAGCGACACTTACAAAAGGTTAAAACTGGAGAACAGGCGCGACCCGATGCATGAGTTGATCTCGACCATGCTCTCGCACCGCACCAACCATGCCGATGAGGAAAAAGCCTATTACACGATGCTGGAGCGCTTCGGCGACTGGGAAGGGGTGATGCAGGCCGGCCCCGATGAACTGGCTGATGCGATCAAAACCACGCGTTACCCGGGCCAAAAAGCGCCACAGATTCAGGAAACACTGCGCCTGATAAAAGCAGACAGAGGGGAGATCAACATTGATTTTCTGGAGGAAATGCCGGTAGCGGAGGCCATGCGCTGGCTCACCAGGCTTCCGGGCGTAGGGCCCAAAACAGCAACCCTCTTGCTGCTTTTCAACTTCAAGAAACCCGTGATGCCCGTCGATACGCATGTGTTACGGATCAGCCAGCGGGTGGGTATCATCGGGGCGAAGGTAACGGCGAACAAAGCGCATGATGTACTGCTGCAGTTTCTGCCTCGCGAACCGGTTGAGCTCTATAACTTCCATATACACATGCTGCGCCATGGCCAGCGCGTTTGCACCTATTACACGCCCAAGTGTGAGCAGTGTGTGCTCAGCAGCATCTGCAACTATTATCAGGATGTAAGGGAGAAGGGCATAGATAAAGCGGCATAACAGTAAGTCGGCAGCTCTAGCTTAACCTGCTTAAAGTATAAAGTCTGTGCTTTTCTTGTAGGTTCTGCGATCATTTCCTAAAGTATACAAAAGCGCTGCGCATGGCACCTGTATGCCATCAGAAAAATTAGGCAATCCGGCTGTGTCAGAACCAGGCTATGTTAACAATAGCGGAGCAATACTTCCTGTTCCTTTACCTCCAGGTGTGCTTCACGGCCACAAACCAACGCTAAGTTCTTTGGCTCGTGGCCTACCGGAAAACCGTAGCAGACGGGGTAGTTATACTTTCCGGTGTGCTCACGTATGATCTCGTAAGCCGTTTTTCCGAAAGGGACAGGCGTGTCATTCATGTCGCTCATGTCGCCAATGATAAGGCCGGCCAGGTTGGCCAGTTTGCCGCAGCGGTCCAGGTGCACCAACATACGATCCACATTGTACAGGTACTCGCAGAGGTCCTCCAGAAACAGGATCTTACCCTCGGTGCAGCTATCAGAGCGCGTGCCGGTGAGGTTATGCAGCATCGAGAGGTTGCCGCCTACCAGTTGGCCCAGGGCGGTGCCAGTTCGGTTAAAGGCATGCGGGGCGGCAGTGTAGCGGAGTTCCTCGCCGAACAGCGCGCGGCGCAGCGTTTCTACAGATGCCTCGGTGCCTTGCTGCGGGAAAAGCAGCGGCATGATGCCATGGATACTCTCCAGCCCAATGGTGTGTATGTGGCCATGCAGGGCCGTTACGTCGCTAAAGCCCACTACCCATTTCGGGCGCTTTCTAAATTTAGTGAAATCAACCTGGTCAATGATCCGGGTGGTGCCATAACCCCCGCGGGCACAAATGATGGCCTTTATACTTTCATCGTCCAGGAACTGCTGCAGGTCGCCCAGGCGCAGTGCATCATCCCCTGAAAAATAATGGTAGCTTGCTCCAATGCTCTGGCCTAGCACTACTTGCAGCCCCCAGCTTTCAAACACCTTTATCGCCTCCTCAATTTCAGGAAGTGTGATCTTTCGGGCTGTGGCGGTAATGGCGATTTTGTCGCCGGGCTGTAGGGCTGGTATCATAGCGGATGGCATTAAGAGGTGTAAAAGCGAAGATAAGGTTTAAAGCTAAAATAAGCGAGGGCAGCCGCCTGGGTGTGGCTGCGGAAGCAAAAAACCTGTGTTTTAGAAGCAGGGGCAGTACATAAAAAAAGCCATACCCTAAAGTATGGCCTTTTTTACGCTTCTCTATTACCTAGAGAACGGCTGGCTCTTACTTACATCTCACCTTAAACAAGATTGCCTGACGCATGCATATTAGATGCAAAACAAATGTAAAGGTTTAATTGATGGTGAAACTATTTTTTAGACGAACCCTATATTTTGTAAGCTCATAGCCTATATTTGATAGACTAACACACCTTAAAGTACAAAAAACGAAGTCAACACGAATGCCATAGCGTGGTATACTTCAGGCATAATGTGTACCTTTGGCCAGAGATACCCCTTTTATGCGCCTGACTTCTAAACCTGTGCTTTGTAATTATTACGTTACCTACCGCTGTAACGCAAAGTGCTCGTTTTGTGATATCTGGGAGAAACCCTCGCCTTATATCACGCTCGAGGATGTGAAGCAAAATTTAACCGATCTGAAGCGGCTTGGGGTGCAGGTGATTGATTTTACTGGCGGGGAGCCCCTGCTGCACCGCCAGATCGACGAGATGCTGGGCATGGCCCACGACATGGGCTTTATCACCACCCTGACCACCAATGGCCTGCTTTACCCTAAAATGGCAGCGCGCCTGAAGGGCAAGGTGGACATGCTGCACTTCTCCCTGGACTCGGCTGATAAAACTGCGCATGACACAGGGCGCGGGGTGGCCTGCTTCGACTTTGTGATGGAATCCATTGAGGTGGCCAGGCAACTGGGCGAGCACCCGGATATCCTTTTTACGGTATTCAGGCAAAACCTGCACCAGCTGGAGGAGGTGTATGAGAAGATCGTGCTGCCAAACAAGCTGCTGCTTATCATTAACCCGGCATTTGATTACAACGATGTAGAGGCCGGTGAGCAGCTAACCGAGCAGGAACTGAAATACCTCTCCGACTTTGGGGGCCGCAAACGGGTGTACATGAACGAGGGCTTCGTACAGCTGCGCCTCGATGGCGGAAACCATGTGGCGGATCCGGTTTGCAAAGCGGCCAGCACCACGCTGGTCATCTCTCCCGAGAACGAACTGGTGCTGCCCTGCTACCACCTGGGCGCCAAGAGCTTTCCGATAAACGGGCAGCTGCACGCCTTGTATAAAAGCCAGGAAGTGGAAGAGCTGAAGCGGCAGGAGGGAAGGTTGCCGGCCTGTGAGGGTTGCACCATCAACTGCTACATGCAGCCCAGTTTTGCCGTAGAAATGAATAAGTACTTTTGGAAGGCGCTGCCCAGCACCCTGAAGTATAATTATATGAAGGGCACCTGGAAGAGGCTGCTTCCGTTTATAAATTAGCACGTTTTTTCAGCCATCAACCATTCAAGGTTCATTTACTCAAAATTAGAAATATGCCTGTTATACTTCCGGTAAAAGGGGTGAAACCCCAAATGGGAACTGACTGCTTTATCGCAGAAAACGCCACTATTGTAGGAGATGTGGTGCTGGGCAATGCCTGCTCTATCTGGTTCAACGCCGTGATCCGGGGCGATGTGAACAGCATTCGCATTGGCGACAAATCCAACATCCAGGATGGGGCCGTGATCCATTGCACCTACCAGAAAGCCGCCACCACCATTGGCAGCAATGTATCGGTTGGCCACAACGCCATTGTGCACGGATGCACCGTAGAGGACAACGTGCTGATCGGTATGGGGTCCATTGTGATGGATAATGCCGTGGTGCAGAAGAACTGCATTGTGGCTGCGGGGGCCATTGTGCTCGAAAACACCATCTGCGAATCTGGCTGGATCTATGCGGGCATACCCGCCAAAAAAGTAAAGCAGTTAAGCGCGGAGCAAATCGAGGGGCTTGAGAAAGTAGCGCAGAATTATGTGATGTACAGCAGCTGGTTTAACGCCTAGCAGAAGCAGCTGTTCCCTTAGCTTGCCTCCAGGCGCAGGTCCTCCCGAACCACCAGCAGCACCCACTCCACGCGGCGCTCCGATTTCTCGAGGATGCGCACGTCGTATTCGTTAAAGGTGGTGATCTCGTTCAGGTTTTCAGGTATCTGCCCGTAGATCACGTTCATCAGGCCACCCACGGTTTCGTAGTCCTCGCCCTCTGGCAACGGGAAAGGCAAAAAGTCATTGGCGTCCGAAATCGGGGCAGACCCGTTTACCTTAAACTCAAACTCGTTCACACGCTCTACCAGCGGGGCCTCCTCATCGTACTCATCCTGAATCTCGCCCACCAGCTCCTCTATAATATCCTCGATGGTCACAATACCTGAAACGCCCCCAAACTCATCGGTGGCAATGGCCATGTGCATGTGGCGGCGCTGGAACTGCTTGAGTAAAAGATTGATTTTTTTGGTCTCAGGCACGAAATAGGCCGGGCGCATCAGTTCGGCAATGTTAATGGATTTGTGCTGGCGCATGATGCTTAGGATATCTTTCACATAAAGGATACCCACAATGTTATCCACGCTGCCGTTATAAACCGGCAGTCGGGAGTAGCCCTCGTTAAAGATCACCTCCATCAGCTCCTGCTCCGGTATGTTCAGGTCTATGGCCACCATTTTGGTGCGGGGCACGAGTATCTGCTTCACCATGCGCTCGTTAAACTGGAACACGTTCTCAATCAGCTCGTGGTGTGCATCCTGTATGGCGCCGCCCTCCACACTTTGCTCAAACAGAAGCCGGAGTTCTTCAGCGGAGTGTACCTCTGCGCCATGTACCGCTTGTATGCCCATGGAGCGGAGCACCAGGTTGGCCAGGCCGTTCAGCATCCAGATAAAGGGGCTGAAAAGGATGTAAAAAAAACGCAAGGGGTAGGCCACTGCCAGGGCTGTGGCCTCAGAGCGCTGAATGGCCAACGACTTAGGGGCCAGCTCGCCAAAGACAATGTGCAGCACCGTAATAATGGCAAACGAGATAGGCAGGGCAATCGCATGCGCCAGCACCTCGCCGCCCTGAAAGCCAAAGAAATGCATGATGTTGATCACGATCTGCGATACCACGCTCTCTCCGATCCAACCCAGGCCCAGCGATGCCAGTGTGATACCCAACTGTGTGGCCGAGAGGTAAGAGTCCAGGTGCGTTAGCATGTGCTGCGCCATTTTGGCCATGGCGTTGCCCGATTGTGCCCGTAGCTCAATCTGTGAGGAACGAACCTTTACAATAGCAAATTCGGCTGCCACAAAGAAGCCGTTTAGCAGCACCAGTAATATAGTAATGAGTATATTTAAAATCATTGTGTGTAAAGCTGCCTTACTGCAGCCAGACTGTAAAATTAACTAAAATACGTGCATATACTACCGTGTCCGTAAATTGCCACCTTTTTTAAGCGTCTTTTGCCGTAGCCTGATTACTTCGCGCGCTACACAATATAGCTTATTTTAAATGGAGTATAAAACAAAAAGGTGCCGTAGGGCACCTTTTTGTTTTAGGACACGAGAGCAGAACCTCAGGTAAGAAAATGCGTTTGTGTAGCTTCAACAGTGTTAAACAGTTCACGCGCATTGTCCTGAGACAGCCGGTGCAGAAAAATTTGCTTTGCTTCTGACTCAGATATCAATCTGTAAACGTCGGCTGCATTTGTGTCCTGGAAGGGATTGCAAAAGGAATAAATATACTCATCAGAAAACGTTTTATACACAATATGGAAGGTATGCCGCTCATCACTAACCAACTTAATGGCCTTGAACACCTGATCGTATTCACGACCACACGTTGTTCGTAAGATTTGCACTTCCTGTGTTTGTAACATGTTTTCCATTCCGAATAAGTTTTTTATTTAATCCGCTTATTATGATACACTTAGCTATTTATTTTAATTCCAACCCGATTTATCAAAAGTGACGTTTGTACGCGAATACATGCTTTTTTAGGGTAAAATGGGGTAAATGACATGTAAAACTTTCCTGTTTCGCTTGTTTTGTATTTAATACGAATAAATTATAAAAATGTATGTATTTATATGTTTAAATTTAATAATATAAATATTTAATTTAACTGAATACATTTATAAGTCAAATTGATTTTATTGAAAACAGTGATTGAGGCACAGTAGGTGCTGCTTTTGTAAGAGCGTATTGGACTCTTTCCGGTAAAAAAGATTCGGGTTATTTGGGCAATCGCCATCAATGCCTCCCCAAACAGTTTTATAGCGGAACTTTAGTAGCGTAAGGCTTAATTAGAGGGTTGTCTATCCCAAAGCTTTCAGGAGTTAAGACTTAGGTAAACAGCATCCAGGCAAAAATGCCTACTTTTGTAGCATACCAACGGAAACAGAAATCCTGTTGAGGAGCTTGTAGTTTAATAACATGAATAAGACCACGAAAATCAGACAGTTTGCCGCCACCTGCCTATTCCTGCTGCTAACGCTTGTGGCGCATGCCCAGGTGCTGAAACCAGCTACCTGGAGTTTCGACGCATCTAAAAAGCAAGTGGCAGTTGGCGAGGAAGTAGAGCTGATCTTTAATGCCAGAATAGCCAAAGACTGGTACCTGTACTCCTCCGATTTCGATCCGGAGCTGGGCCCCATGGTAACGGAGTTCAAATTCCAGAAGCACCCGTCTTATGAACTGGTTGGTAAACTGGTGCCTGTTAAACCTAAAAAGAAGTATGATGACCTGTGGGAGGGCGAGTACACCTATTTTACCGGCACGGCCCAGTTCCGGCAGCGGATTAAAGTACTGAAGCCTGACCTGCTGGTGAAAGGAACGTACGAGTACCAGGTGTGCACCGATGTGGATGGCCGCTGTATCCCCTTCGACGATGAGTTTAGCTATTCCAACAAGCAGATAAGCGTAGTGGCTGCCCCTGCCAGCGATGCCAAGGCGGCGGCAGCTTCGCCGGCAACTGCCGATAAGCCCCTTTTGCTAGCCGACGAGCAGCCCAATACACTTTTACAAAAGGAAGCAGCCCGCACCGACGAGCCGGATGTAACCGCAGTAGGTGAACCCGATGAGGAAGCAGGAACCTTTGGCGCTTTGGCCGGCCAGGATAGTGCCAAAGTAAGCGCTGCTACAACACCCACACCGAGTGCGCTACCAGAGCCTGCCCCTTCAGCAGAAGCGGATGGGCTTTGGGCCTTTATGCTGATCGCTTTCGGGTCTGGGTTGGTGGCGCTGTTAACTCCCTGCGTTTTCCCGATGGTGCCCATGACGGTAAGTTTCTTTACCAACAGCAGTGGCAGCCGTAGCCAGGGCATCTTGAAGGCAGTCGTTTACGGCTTGTCCATTATCGCGATCTATACGATCATCGGCACGCTTGTGGCCAAGCTCTTTGGCGCCGATGGGGCCAACTTTATCAGTACCCACTGGTTGCCGAATGTACTTTTCTTCCTGATCTTTCTGGTATTCGCGATGTCCTTTTTCGGGATGTTTGAGATTACGCTGCCCAGTTCGTGGCTCAACAAAGTAGATGCCCAGGCGGATAGGGGCGGCTGGATCGGCGTGTTTTTCATGGCCTTCACGCTGGCGCTGGTTTCTTTCTCCTGCACCGGCCCCATTGTAGGCAGCATTCTGGTGGCCTCTGCCGGAGGCGAAACCATCCGGCCTGTGGTGGGTATGTTTGGTTTCTCGCTGGCTTTCGCATTGCCGTTCACGGTATTCGCTATTTTCCCCTCGTGGCTCAGCGGCCTGCCAAAGTCGGGCGGCTGGCTGAATTCGGTTAAAGTAGTGCTCGGGTTTATAGAGCTGGCCCTTGCCCTTAAGTTTTTGAGTATAGCCGACCAGGTATACCACTGGAACATCCTGGACCGTGAAATTTACCTGGCCCTCTGGATTATCATTTTCACTTTAATGGGTTTCTACCTGTTGGGCAAACTGAAGTTCTCCCATGATTCCGACCTGAAGTACATCAGTGTGCCGCGCTTGTTCTTCGCTATTGCCACCTTCGCGTTTGTGGTGTACCTGATACCGGGCATGTTTGGCGCACCGCTGCGAGCCCTCTCAGGCTACCTGCCCCCACAAACCACCCAGGACTTTGACATCAATAAGATCTTCAGAAACAGTAATACAGGAGGCAGTGCTGTGGCAGCAGGGATAAACGCACTATGCGAGCCGCCAAAGTTTGCCGAAGCCATGCCCGGCATCGCGCATGGCCTGCAAGGATATTATGACCTGGAGCAGGCCAAACAATGTGCCAAAGAGCAGGGCAAGCCCATTTTCATAGATTTTACTGGGCACGGCTGCGTGAACTGCCGCGAAATGGAGCAAAACGTATGGGCAGACCCGGCCGTACTGAAGCGCCTGCGCGAGAATTACGTGATCGCGGCGCTGTACGTAGACGACCGTACCGAGCTACCCCAAAGCGAGTGGTATACCAGCGTGTATGACAACAAGGAGAAGAAGACGATCGGCAAAAAATACGCAGACTACCAGATCACCAAATTCAACGTAAATGCGCAGCCCTATTATGTGCTGATGGACGCCCAGGAGAATGTGCTGGTGAAGCCAATCGCTTACGACCTGGATGTAGAGAACTTTGTGAACTTCCTGGACGCCGGCGTGGCAGCCTACAAGGCAACACACGATCAGGTGGCACAAAAGTAAGCATACGCAGTCAGCATTGCGCGCGCAGCTCCTATTACTTCCGGACTGATTCTACAGCAAAAAAACCCCGCCGTTTCCGGTGGGGTTTTTTTGCTGTAGAATCAGTGGGTCTAAAAATCAACGGCCTAAGTTTAAGGCAAATGCTGCAAGAGGCTTACTTTGCTTCGTTGTAACGCTTGCTTACCTCATCCCAGTTGATCACGTTCCAGAATGCGCTGATATAATCCGGGCGGCGGTTCTGGTAATTCAGGTAGTAAGCATGCTCCCAAACATCCAGGCCCAGGATAGGCTGACCGCCGCATCCCTCTGCGAATGACATCAGGCTATTGTCCTGGTTCGGGGTAGAGCAGATTTCCAGCTTACCGTTTTTCACGCAAAGCCAGGCCCAGCCCGAGCCAAAGCGCGTTGCTGCGGCAGCGTTAAACTTCTCTTTCATCTCGTCAAAAGAACCAAATGACGCGTCGATAGCCTCTGCCAGCTCACCGGAAGGCTTGCCGCCGCCATCCGGAGACATGACGGTCCAGAAAAGGTTGTGGTTGTAGTAGCCGCCGCCGTTATTGCGAACCGCTTTATTATCTTCTTTCACGCTGCGCATGATCTCCTCAATAGACTTGCCTTCCATATCGGTGCCGGCAATAGCCTTGTTCAGGTTGTCGGTGTAAGCCTGGTGATGTTTTGTATGGTGGATCTCCATGGTGCGCGCATCAATGTGCGGCTCCAGGGCATCGTAAGCATAAGGTAGTTTCGGAAGTTCGAAAGCCATAGTTTTGTGTGGTTTATAGTTGAAAAATGATGTTTATACACTTGTTTAAAGTGTACGTCGTGGTTTCAAAGTTAGTTAATTTCTTTTGGCAGCAAAGAAAGTCGACATCAGGTCAGCGCACTCGTGGGCCATTATACAGCTCACCATCTCTGTTTTGGGGTGCAGCAAGTTTCCTAAGCGCCTGAAACCGCGCTTGGGTTCCGGCGCGCCATACACCACCCTTTTTAACTGTGCCCAGTAACTGGCCCCGGCACACATCACGCAGGGCTCAACTGTTACGTAAAGGGTGCAGTCGTGCAGGTACTTGTTGCACAGGTATTCGGAGGCGGCGGTAAAAGCCAGCATTTCGGCGTGGGCGGTTACGTCGTTCAACTTCTCGGTCTGGTTGTAGGCTTTGGCAATAACACGGTTGTTGCTCACCACTACGGCCCCGATCGGGATCTCGCCTTCGGCAAATGCCTGTTGCGCCTGCTGGTAAGCCTGCTGCATGAAATACTCGTCGCTGTAAAGAGATAGAATGTCTGTTGCCATCAGTGCAAAGTTATAAGTTCTGAGATGCAATAAAAGGCTTTTCGGCGGTTTAAACAGCGGCAGTGGAGGCAAAACCCTTAAACATGCAAAAGCCCCACCTGAACAGGTAGGGCTTTTGCATGATGTATATTTCTAAACTTATGCTTTGAATTTAATGGAACTCATCACCTCGCGCATGGCGGGTTGCCAGTCGTTTTTGAGCATGAAAGGCGCGTGCATGGTAAAGATCATGATCTGGTTGCCCTTGATCAAATACTGGATGATGCTGTATTTCTGAACCGGCTTCAGGTTGGTTACCCCGCGCTCATCGGCCAGTTTCGATACAAACTCAAAAACAATATACCGCTCGCCCTTTATCTCCACCACTTCGTTCCGGATAAAATCTATATCCGTGAATTTCTCCATCAGGTTAGCCTTGTAAAACTCCTCCAGCATTTCCAGGTCGCGCGACCGGAACTGCGTGAACTTTTGAGTCACACTGAAATCCACCTGGCCATCCGGACTGGCGAAAACTGCCAGGGGCTTGGTGGTGGCAGGATATTCACGGGCAATGTCATCATCAGAGAGCGGCGAGAAATCCTTGGGCAACATGACCGAGATCTCCTTGCTGATCTGGAATTTCTTGAGTTTAGGCTGCGCCAGCGCAACGCCGGCTATCAAAATAAGGGTTAAAAAGGCTATGTAGCGCATATTCATAATTGTAGAAGGGCAAAGCTATAAAAATCTTAGGCAAAAAAAGCTGTCTGGCTGTTTTGGTGCAAGAATATTGCCAAAAACAATAATTAACGCCTTCTCTGAAATTTAAATGTAGCATCCCGACAGGTGCTGAGCCGTTAAAGTATAAACTACATTTTAATTTTAAACCGCATTACAAAACAAGCTATGTTAGAGAACATCATTAACCAGGTAAAAGGGCAGCTTTCCAGCGAGTTACAAGATAAGTTTCAGTTGCAACCAGACACGGCCAGCCGCTCAGTAGACCTGGCCCGGGAAAACCTGACCGACGAAGTAAAGCGAAGAGCCACCAGCGGCGACATGGGCGGCCTGATGGATGTGCTGAAAGGAGACAAAGGGACCACTGAGAGCCCTGCTGCCAATAACGTGATTCAGAAGTATGTGACAGACCTGACTGCCAAGTTGGGCATACCGGCAAATATCGCAAACAAGGTCGCGCCTTTTGCCATAAATTTTATCATGCAGAAAGTTTCCGGCAAAATGGCCACCGATAATTTGGGACAGTCAGATATTCTGGGAAGCCTGGTGGGCGGCAAGCTAAAAGACACGCTGGGCAAAGGCCTTGGCGATACGCTTGGGGGCATGTTTAAATAAGCCGCACACCCATTAAAGTATAGAAACAAAGAAGCCATACCCAGCAGGTATGGCTTCTTTACTATGTCACGTAGATAATTGGAACATCAAGGCATTACTTACTCACATCTCACCTTAAACAAGTATGCCTATTGCCGGTGCTGCATCAGCTCTCCGACAATGTCTTTGTATTATCGGAGGGATTGCGGTCAATCAGCATATTGTAAGGGTCAATGCCTGCTTTGGCCGGCTCCTGGTCTACTATAAATTCAAATTTGTTCTCTCCGGATTTCAGCCTGTGCTTTTTGAGGTAAAGGGGGGAGTCCTGCCAGTGGCCGTTCACTTTTTTGCGGGCCAGCACGCCAACATCAACCCAGTCGTTCATTTTGGCCTCCGATTCGGAACCCAGGCTATCGGCATACAGTTTTTTGGCATCTACCGTGAAGGTGACTTTATACTTCCCGTTCTTCAGTTTCTGGTAGTTCGCGGCCGTGGTCTTGTTTTCGTACAGCGTGATGTTCTCGAACATATCGGTTACCAAATACTGCATTGAGTCCGGAACCGCGGCGCGAATGTAGTGCATAAACTCTACCGAATTGGTATAGGGCGCATCCTGAAAGGCCACTTGTTTGATGTAGCGCTGCAGGGCCTCGTTCAGCTTGTCCTCGCCAATGTAGTCTGCCAGGGCGTACATCACCACACTTCCCTTTCGGTAATGGATATAGCCTTGGTTCTCTACACGGTAAAGGGGTAGCTCTTTCTTGCTTTCTGCCGTGCGCCCCACCAGGTATGAGTTCAGTTCATACTTCAGGAACTTGTTCATTTGCTCTTCGCCGTAGGCATGCTTCATCACCATCAGGGCGCTGTACTGGCTCATAGTTTCTGACATCAGCACAGAGCCCTGCACATTGCCCCCGATTACCTGGTGTGCCCACCACTGGTGCGCAACTTCGTGCGCCGTTATGTAAAACGGGTAGTCGATGTCCTCCGGGTCGCTGTCATCCACGTCTGCAATAAACCCGATTGACTCCGAAAATGGGATGGTGTTCGGGAACGACTGGGCAAAGGAGGCATAGGCCGGAAACTCCAGGATTCGCACTTGGCGGTGCTGGTAAGGGCTGAAATTGGCCGTAAAATAATCCAGCGACTTTTTCACGCCTTTTACCATCCGGTCCAGGTTGTAGGTGTGGTCCTTGTGGTAGTAGATCTCAATGGCCACTTCTTTGCCGTCTTTTCCTACCCATTTGTCCTTTTTTACCTCGTATTCCGCTGACAGGAAGGCGTAGAAGTTCAGGATGGGAGCATCCATTTTATAATGGAAATAGCGGCGTCCGTCCTTGGTCCATTCTTGCTGCAAATAACCCGGGGCAATGGCAATTTGGCTTGGGATGGTGCTGACAGTCGCCTCAAAAGTGATCCAATCGGCCTCGTTGCTGATGTAGGTGTTTTTACGGGCCTCGGTGTCGTTCACATCGGCCATGCGTGGTTTCGAGGCCAGGCCATGCTCTTTCCGGATATCGTCGTCGCCTAGTTCAACACCGTTCTGGTAACCGATCTTGGGCAGGTACTGGCTGTTTATGAACGTGCCGTTGTAAACGATGCCGGTGTTAGAGCCACTGTTCCGAAACCCTTTGGTTTCGTAGCGCAGGTCCATGTTCAGTTGCATCGAATCGCCGGGTTGTAAGGGCTGGGCTAGTTTGTAGATGTAGTAGCCGTTGTCCGTGTCGTTCAGCACAAGCTTGGCCTGTTTGGAAAAGGCCAGGCGCTTTACTTCCGCCGCATCGTCCAGCATCAGGTGTATGGAGTCGATGGGTTGGTTGTGGCGGTTCTTGAGCCAGAAATAGCCTTTAAAAGCGAAGGTCCGCTCTTTGGGGTAAATGTCCACCTGCAGGTTTACATCGGTAATGCGCGGCTGCGGGAGGCCATCATACTTTTTGTAGGTTTTCTCGAACTGGGCCAGGCGCTCTTCCTGTTGGTCGGAGGTTCGGAAGGTGTTCAGGATGTTGGTATTGTAAAAAATATAGCCTCCCGTTACCAGGAATATGGCCAGTCCCGCGCCTGCCACGGCCATGGTGTGCCTGTTAAACTGCATGGCGGCCAGTTTAAAGCGCCACTTCAGCATCGATTCGGACCCGCGCACCCACAGCATGTTGGCAAGCACGGCCAGCAGCAGCGCAAAGGCGGCCCAATAGATTTTGTAGATGGTGAAAGGCCATACAAAGTGCCCGTAGCCGTTCATGGCAGAATAGGTAATGCCAGGGTCGGAGTTGAAGCTATACAGGTTATGCTCCCAGCCCAGTTGCCCTTTAAAGATGTTGAGCAGGAAGTATACCACCATGATGAAGTGGCCCAGGTACTTGTTGTTCACCATCACCTGTATCAGCATGGCCAGTACGCACAGCATGGTATACTCTACCAGTTGCATCCCGAAAAGGCCTTTTACATACAGGTCGAGCTCGTAGTTATAGTAGCCTTTAAACGTCTGGATCAGGATGCCGCAGCACATGATGACAAACAGCAAGGTAGCCTGCACCAGTACCAGGGCCAGCAGCTTGGAGGCAAACGGCACCCAGTTCGGGATCGGGAGCGCATCGTAAATCTGGTTAATGTTGTTGTCACGCTCCCGCCAGGTAAGTTCGCCGGCATAAAACGTGATGATGATCAGGAAAAACAAGGCAAAGGTGCCGCTCAGGATCTGCACCACCTGCGAGGTAACCGGGAAGAAGTTGGTGTCGTACAGTTTGCCGATCTGCGAGCCGGAAACAAACAGGAAAATAATGCCTGCCAGCACAATAGAAACAAAGTATAAACTCTTCACCACGCCCTTGTATTCGAGCTTGGTAAGTTTCAGGAATTGCTGCCAGCTTAGTTTAAAAGAGAAATGCTGACTGACCTTGGGCAGCTGCAAGCGCTCGGTAGGCACAAAGGCCCCGGCTGCTTCGGCGCTGTTGCGCTTACGGAACAACTTTATGCCTGCGTTGGCAAACGAGAAACTGAACCGGAAATAACAGAAGGCAAGTAGCGCCAGGCCGATCCCGGTCCAGAGGGCGCGGTTCACCAGCACATACTCGCTAAACGGAAGCATGAGGGTGTTACGCTCGGCCGTAGTCCAGTAACGCTGGGTGTAGTAAATGGCAGAGGCCCCGAGTGGGTCCAGCAAATTCGCTATGGTTTCATTATCCAGGTCGCCGGTTAGGCTGCTGGAGATACCGTACAGCACCAGAAAGATCACACCTCCCACATAAATGGAAAGCGCGCTGCGGGTAAGGGTTGCCAGCGTAAAGAAGATCGCCCCGGTCAGGATCAGGTTCGGGATGATGATGGTGAGGTAAGGCTGCAGGTACCACATCAGGTTAAACGGCCCGATCTTGTCTGGTTCTACCCAAGGCATCAGGGTGGCTGCCCAGGCACCCAGCGCCACGCCCAGAAAAACAAACAGCGTAACCAGGAAAGAACCAAAAAAGCGCCCGAACAAATACCCGGCCTTGCTGATGGGCGTGGTATAGTACAGGGAGTGCGTCTTGTGCTCAAAGTCCCTGAAAATGGGGGTACCCATCATCGCAGACGTAATCAACACGCCGAACCAGCTCAGCAGCGTCACGATCCAGTTGATCTGGTAAGGCGAGTTGGCGTATACTTTGCCGCCGCTGGCATCGCCGATAATAACATTGCCGCCAAAGGCACCGGCCAGCCCGAGCATGGCCAAAAAAGCCATCAGAAAAAACAGGCCGAAATAGATATAGGTAGCGGGCCTTTTCAGCCTGTACTTCAACTCAAATAAAAAGATTTCTGTAAACATCTTTTAACAAGTATAAATGATGAATGAAAACTGCTGGGGAACCTTATGTGCCGTGCTTTAAACCTTTCCAACTTCTATCCTAAAAGATGAGGTGGGGCTGGCCGAAACAGTTTGACCCTGCGCTTAAGGGGCAGCTACGGCCTCAGGAGCAGTGCGCTCCTGCTGTGCGGCTTCGTGTATTTTGCTGAAGTATACATCCTCCAGGTCTGGGGCAACGGCCTCAAACGCTGGATCGGGAAGGGCATCAGCCAGCACATGGATTATGGTTTTTCCGGCAAACAGGCGCGAGGAGATCACCTCATGCTGCAACTGGTGCTGAGCCAGTTCGTCTTTGTGTATGAACTTGCGCCAGATGCGGCCTTTCAGGTCGTCGATTACCTGCAGCGGGTCGCCTTCCAGCAATACTTCTCCTTTATTGATGATAGCAAAGTTGCGGCACAGGTCTGTCACATCCTCCACAATGTGTGTGGAAAGGATCACGATGATGTTCTCGCCGATCTCGCTTAATAAATTGTGAAAACGGTTTCGCTCAGCAGGGTCCAGGCCCGCGGTTGGCTCATCCACAATAATAATCTTGGGGTTGCCCAGCAAAGCCTGCGCAATGCCAAAGCGCTGTTTCATGCCCCCCGAGTAGCCGCCCAGGTTTTTTTTGCGCACATCATACAGGTTCGTCTGTTGCAGCAGGGCGCTCACAATGGCGTGGCGCTCTTTGGAATTACTGATTCCTTTTAACACTGCAAAGTGGTCCAGCATTTCCTCAGCCGACACTTTCGGGTAAACCCCGAACTCCTGTGGAAGGTAGCCCAATACTTTTCGCATCTCCTCCTTCTCCTGCAGCACATTCAGGTTGCCGAGCGTAATGCTACCCTGGTCAGCTTCCTGCAAGGTGGCAATGGTACGCATCAACGAAGATTTTCCGGCTCCATTTGGCCCCAACAAGCCAAACATGCCCTTCGGGATGGTCAGGTTGATGTTCTGGAGCGCCTTGGTGCCGTTGGGATAGGTTTTGGACAGGTTCTGTATGACTAATTCCATAATAATGAAGCGTTGAGGTAGAACTTATTACTAATCAAGTAAATAATTCTTTGCAAGCATTCAAAATAAACTATACTAACACAAGCCTTTCCTCGACAAAACACATTTGGGAGCAGGTTGATGTCGATGGAGCGCAGGATTGACTGGATGGAGGGAATACACGCAAGGATTTGGTGGGCTGTGTTCAGTCTGCTATTTTTGCACGATGCTGCACGCTGATCAGGTTTAAAACAGCGCCGCCGCCAACGTACAACCCATGCCGTCACAGTTACAAAGTCTGGTTTTTAAATTTTTTAAGTTCGGGATCGTGGGCTTTTCCGGGCTGCTGCTGGATTTTGGGGTTACCTATGTGGCCAAAGAGAAACTGCGCTGGAACAAATACGCGGCGAACAGTTTGGGTTTTATACTTGCCAGCGCGAGCAACTACTACCTCAACCGCATCTGGACCTTCCATAGCCTGGACCCCGAAATAGGCTGGCAGTTCTCTAAGTTCCTGGTGGTAGCCTTGGTAGGCTTGCTGCTCAACAACCTCATCATTTACCTGCTTACGGAGCGCTTTATGCGGCTTAACTTCTATGTGGCCAAATTCTGCGCCATTGTGCTGGTGTTCCTCTGGAACTTCTCGGTTAATTACCTGTATACTTTTACGCGTTAGTTTACTTCCTTATCGCATAGATCTGTACCCGTTCATCCTTGTGTACGCGCGGGTTGAGCAAATGCAGGAGCTGGTCATACAGAGAGGGCGTAATGGTTTGTGTCAGGGTAAGGGAGGGGAATAAAGTTTGCAGCCGCGCCATGCGCTCTGGCAGGTCGTCGGTGCCCATCACGACCACATAATCCGGTTTCTGAGCAGCCTGCTGTATCTGAGTCGCCAGCGAATCGGTTGTTTTGTCGCCGTTCAAAGTATACACCATCACAAACTCCTGGGGTAATGTCTTTTTGCCTGCTACATAATCGGCCCACACCATGTCTTTGTCCGTTATGTATTCCTCGTACTCGGCACTGATGCGGTTCAGGTAAAATAGTGGGGGAGTCTTTACGCTGTGGTTGCCGAACTCCAGCACGATCCCATCCATGTTCTGTTTTTCCGATAGATACACCAACGGGGCAACTCGGCTTTTCTTGGTATAGGTAAAGGCCAGCCCTACGGCGGCTATCAGGTTTAGCACCCAAAAAAAGCCCCAGCAAGTTGCCAGCAGCTTCCGGCGCTTGTGCCAGAAGCGTGAGCTGCGCACAAAATCCTGCCACCCGATCACACCCAAAATCATGACCAGGGGCAGCAGCGGAAGTATAAAGCGCTCCTGTTTGTTGGGAAAAAGCGAGTGCGCCACAAAAAAGATAAGCCCGCCCCAGAATATAGCCGGGGCCAGCTTAGCCGTTCTGCCGTAGCCAACCAACAGGAAAGCGCTTACCGGAGGCACCAGGAAACCGAGGATCGTGAGCAGGTAGCGGTAAACGGGGCCGGTGCTGTAATTATAGGCATTCTCGGTGTTGTATAAAAAGTAGGCAACGATAGAATGGAAGGGGTAATCAAAGTAGATCACATCGATGGTGCCCTGTATCAGCGTGGCGGCCAGCGCAAAGCCAGCCAGTAAACTGAACGCCTCGCGCCACTGCCGATGGTACACCAACACCAAGCCGGCACCCACACCGAATAGCATGGTGTGATAACGGAACGTGAAGGCCAGGGCAAACAAAGCACCGGCCCAAAAATAAGGCAACAGCTTCTGGCGCTTTTCCTGCCCGGCTTTCAGCATCAGGTAAAAGGCTGCCAGGTAAGGCGGAATGCACACCATTTCCACCAGATTACGCACACTCATGAAGGGCATAAACCAGACCAGCGCCAGCATGAGGCCCACCAGCCGGGCATTCGCCTTATTCGAGAGCCTTTCGGTTAGCTTATACCCGTAGTAAACAACCAAAAGGGAATACAGGCCATGCAGCACGCGCACCACCGTCATTTTAACATCGGGGCTTAAAATGCCGAAAGCTTCCAGCACATAAAAAATAGCGTAGTGCAGCAGCACGTACAGCATGCTGTGGCGCGGCGGCATGGCCTCGTTCAGCCACAGGGGAAGGCCGTCCAGCCAGCCCTGCGCAATCGTGATCACATCAAAGTGGTCGTCGCTGAAAGCATATCCTTTCGAGTAAAAAGCAGCCAGCATGCGTATTATAAAAGCCACTAAAAGTATGACAGACAACGGGATAAGCGGCCGCTCCTGGGGTTGACCCAAGGTAGCCGCATCTGCTGTGAAAACTTTAGTGACCGAAGATCTGGAAGTGCCTGACATAATGCGCGGGTTGAACAGGGCAAATTTAAGGGTATTTAAAAGATTTGGTGTTACCTTCGCTTTTTAATTGTCTGATGTGACTAAAATCAGGTAATAAAATCAGATTATACAGGTGTTTTAAATTGATAAGATCCAAAAAAGCAGGCTTGGGAATAATGGGCGCCGGCATGATGCTTTTACTGGCATTTGGCTTGGGTTACCCGTTTGGGCAGGCGCCAAAGCTGGAGTCGGATGTGTTGGTGCTGGGGCATGCCGGGTCGGGCTTTCTGTACCCGATCAACCCTTTCAACCCGCTTCCTCCTAACAGCATGGGCTCTATTGTAAAGGCGATAGAAACCCATGGCGCCGACGGCGTGGAGGTGGATGTGCAGCTCAGCCAGGACGGCGTTCCCATACTGTACCACGACGTTACCCTGGAGTCGATGACGGCGGCCAGCGGTGTAATTGATACCCTGAAGGCCGCCGACGTGGTGGGCCTGGCGTACCAGGGAGGCTTCTTTTACGAGCTTTTTCATAGTGAGAAGGTCATTTCCATGGAGCAGATGCTGCAGCGGTTCGCCACTTACCCCGCGCTTCCGTACCTGCACCTCGACTTGCGCAACCAGCAGGCCCACCGCAACAAGGCTTACGCTGAAACTGTGATGGCCCTGCTCGCCAAGTATAACTACCCACTCGATAAGCTGACGTTTATCTCGCACGATGCTGATTTTCTGAATGCGTTTCGTGCCGTAGAGCCCCGTGTTAACCTGGTGATGGATGCCGATGCCGGTTTTGAGGAATCGTTGGGTCTGGCGTTGGCTAATCATTTTCAGGGAATTTGTGTCAATGGCAAGGAAATCACACCGGATCAGATGCGACGAGCCACCAAGTATGGCCTGCAGGTGGTGCTCTTTGGCGGCAAAGCCCGGTCCAGGATTGAGAAAATGATCGCCCTGCACCCCCATGCCATTCAGGTGAATAATGTAGAGGCGGCAGAAAAGTTGCTCAAGTAAACAACTTCACCTTTCTTAAAGTAAACGGAAATACAATTAGTACATTTGTAAAACACCATATCTATAATTCACTATGTTTAGATCTCATACTTGCGGCGAATTACGCCAGGCCAATATTGGTGAAGAAGTTATCCTAACGGGTTGGGTACAGCGCCTGCGCGATAAGGGCGGCATGCTGTGGATCGACCTGCGTGACCGCTACGGCATTACGCAGTTGACTTTTGAAGAAGGTATTACTTCGCCTGCCATTCTGGAGCAAGCACGGAACATGGGCCGGGAGTATGTGATCAAAGTGGTTGGCAAAGTGGTGGAGCGCTACTCTAAAAACGACAAGATCCCTACCGGTGACATTGAGATAACAGTACACAAGTTGGAGGTTCTGAATGCATCGAAGCTGCCGCCTTTTATGATTGAGGATGAGACGGACGGCGGCGACGACCTGCGCATGAAATACCGCTACCTGGACCTGCGCCGCGCCCCCGTGCGCCGGAACCTGGAGCTGCGCCACCGTATGATGCGCGAAACACGCGCTTTCCTGGACAGCCACTATTTTATGGAGGTGGAAACGCCGGTGCTCATCAAGTCTACCCCCGAGGGGGCCCGCGACTTTGTGGTGCCCAGTCGCATGAACCCTGGCGAATTCTATGCCCTGCCGCAATCCCCGCAGACCTTTAAGCAGCTACTGATGGTGGCCGGAGTAGATAAATATTACCAGATAGTGAAGTGTTTCCGCGATGAGGACCTGCGTGCCGACAGGCAGCCGGAGTTCACGCAGATAGACTGCGAGATGTCGTTTGTGAAGCAGGAGGATATCCTCAACACCTTCGAGCACTTTATCGCGCACCTTTTTCAGGAGGTTAAAGGGATACACCTGGGCCCATTGCCGCGTATGACCTACGCCGACGCCATGCGTTTTTACGGGTCCGATAAGCCGGACACCCGCTTCGACATGCGTTTTGTGGAGTTGAACCCTTTGGTAAAAGGCCGGAACTTTAAAGTTTTTGACGATGCTGAGCTGGTAGTTGGTATCAATGCAAAAGCATCAGCCTACTATACGCGCAAGCAACTCGATGAACTGACTGACTTCGTGAAGCGGCCACAGATCGGAGCCACCGGCCTGGTATATGCCCGTGTAAACCAGGACGGCAGCATTAAATCGTCGGTAGATAAATTCTATACTGCCGACGACCTGCAGGCGTGGGCCGATGCCTTCGGCGCCGAACCCGGCGACCTGTTGCTGATTATGGCCGGAAACAAGGAGAAAACCCGTAAGGCCCTGAGTGAGCTGCGTCTGGAGATGGGAGAGCGCCTTGGCCTGCGCGACAAGGAAGTGTTTTCGCCCCTTTGGGTTATCGACTTCCCGCTCTTGGAGTGGGACGAGATTGCGCAGCGCTACCATGCGATGCACCACCCTTTTACAGCCCCCAAACCAGAAGACATCGAGCTGATCGATGACCAGCCGGGTGCCATCCGGGCTAATGCCTACGATATGGTGATCAACGGTGTGGAAGTAGGCGGAGGCTCTATCCGTATCCATGACCGCAGGCTGCAGGAAGAGATGTTTCACCTGCTGGGCTTTACGAAGGCCGAGGCTGAGAAGCAGTTCGGCTTTCTGATGAATGCGTTCGAGTACGGCGCGCCGCCGCATGGTGGCATCGCCTTTGGTTTCGACAGACTTTGCTCGCTGTTCGGCGGCTCCGATTCCATCCGCGATTATATTGCCTTCCCCAAAAACAACTCGGGCCGCGATGTAATGATCGACGCTCCTTCTACAATTTCGGGAGAGCAGCTTGATGAATTACACATTCGTATGAGGGATACACCGCACCATAAATAGTTAATACCTACATTTAAAAGCGAAGGCTGCCCCTGTTCTGGAGGCAGCCTTCCTTGTTTATGCACATTTCAACAGTTTTCCAGAGCTATTTGTGGATAAGTCAGGATCTTGCACCCGTTGTTTCAGGCTTTCTCGGATGCTATGCTTACATATCGCGCTTGCGCTGTGGATATGTGGATAACACAGGTTGATAAGCCGTGTGTGTAAGTATAGGAAAGTTATTCGCAAAAGGTTTACAGTTGTTGGGTAGTTGGTTGGTGGGTTTATACAGCATCGTGAACAGAGAGCCTGCTTTTACAATGGCTGCATTGCTTTGCTTTCGATTACTCTAATGAAAGTATAAAAGAGAAGGGGCGACCTAATGCAGGCCGCCCCTTCTGTAAAAGTATGTTTTAAACCGGTCTTACAGGATGTCGCTTACAAGCGCCGGGGCGATCCCAAGTAAAAAAGTCAGCACGGTTATAAAGATCAAAGTGAAGGAGGCAAAACGGCCCACCTTAATTTTTTCGTAGTTACCGGCAGGCTGCATGTACATGGCAATCACCACCCGGAAGTAATAGTAAATACCTACGGCTGCAAGTATAACCGCTATAACAACCAGCCACATCAGGTTGGCATCCTGGAGCACGGAGGAGAACACGAAAAACTTACCGAAGAAACCAGCTGTAAGCGGGATACCGGCCAAAGACATCATGGACACCGTCATGGCAAAAGCCAAGAGCGGGTTGGTTCTGCCCAGCCCGTTAAAAGCCTCGTATTTTTCGGAGCCACGCTGGGCAGCCACCATTTTAAGCACGCCGAATGCTGCCACCGTAGCAACAGAGTAAGCCAGCGAGTAAAACAGGATCGATGCATCAGACTGCTCGTTAAAAGCGATCAGCGACATCAGCAGGTAGCCTGCGTGCGAAATACTGGAATAGGCCAGCATGCGCTTGGCACTGGTTTGGATCACGGCCCCAATGTTTCCTACGATCAGCGTCAGCACCGTGATCGCTATCAGCGTTGGGAACCAGGTTGTGTAAGAGGCGGCAAAAGCGGCAGCCATCAATTTATAAAAAGCGGCCACACCAGCTGTTTTCACTACCGTAGACATAAAGGCTGTGAAGAAGGTGGGAGCACCATCGTACACATCCGGCGTCCAGAAATGGAACGGGGCGGCAGAAATCTTAAAGGAGATGCCAATGACCACCAGCAGCAGGCCCAGCACAAACATGGAGCCCATCACACCATCCGTGGCTATCTGGGCCGCACCTATTTCAGTGATGTTAAAGGTGCCGGTAGCCCCATAGATCATCACGATCCCGAAAAGCAGGATACCGGTAAAAAACGCCCCCATCAGGAAGTACTTCAAGGCCGCCTCGTTAGAGCGCAGGCTCTTCTTATTGCTTCCGGCCAGCACGTACATGGCGATCGAAAGGATCTCAATCCCTACAAAAAGCATGATCATGTTTTCGTAGCTCACCATCATAATGGCGCCCACCAGCGCAAACAACAACAGGCTGTAGTATTCGGCCAGGTTGGCATCACCTTCGTCCACGAAGCGCTGCGAGAAGGGGATAAGCAGGAGCGTGGTAAGGGTCATGATTCCCGTGAAGGCCACCGCATAATTGTCGATGGTGAGCATGTTGTTGAAGTAGCTCTGGGTATCGTTCCAGCTTAGCAGGTTCACACCGAACACCACTAGCAGAAACAGCAGCGCCAGCGGCAAAAGTATCCGCTTTGACTTCATAAAACCTATAAACAGGTTCACAATGCCGAACAGGGATAGAAGTATAATCGAAGTCATGTCGTCGTATTTCTGATAAACGCGTTAATCTTTTCTTTGCTGGCCCTAGCGGTTAATGATGCTCAGCAGGTTCATGACCGCCGGCTCTGAGATGCTCAGGAACATGTTCGGGAACAAACCGATCCAGAACACCATGATCACCAACGGAACCAGCACAGCCTTCTCGTTCAGGGTCAGGTCAGTAAAGCTTTCGGTGTGCTCTGACTTGCTGCCGAACATAACACCCTGGAACATGCGGAGCATATACACCGCCCCCAGTATGATGGTTAAGCCTGCCACAGCGCCAAACCAGGCATTGTATCGGTACACACCCGAAAGCAGCAGGAACTCGCCCACAAAGCCATTGGTAAGCGGCAATGCCACCGTGCCCAGCAGCAGGATCATGAAAAAGATAGAGAGCGCTTTGGCGTTTTGTGTGATGCCTCCCAGGCTGATGATCTCGCGAGTGTTGGTGCGGCTAAAGATAATATCCACGATATAGAACAGACCCACCACATTTATGCCATGGCTAAGCATCTGAATCACACCGCCCTGCAGTCCCTGCTCATTTAAAGTAAAGATACCGGCAGCGATCAGGCCAACGTGGGAAATGGACGAGTAAGCGATCAGGCGCTTCATGTCGCGCTGGCGAATGGCGATAACCGATGCGTACACGATGCCGATGATCGCCAGCACCAGCACCACTTCATCCCATTGGCTTACACCAAAAGGCACGATGGGCAGTAGCCAGCGGATCACGCCATAAATACCCATCTTCAGCATGATACCCGAAAGCAGCATGGTGGCCTGCGTAGGCGATTCGGTGTACGTATCCGGTTGCCAGGTATGGAACGGGAAGATCGGCATTTTAATGGCGAATGCGATAAACAGGAACCAGAAGATCCAGCTCTGCGACTCAGACGAGAGGGCCAGCTGGTAGAAGGCATTGATATCGGAGGTATGGGTACCTGGCGTTTGCAGGTAGAGGTACACAAAAGCGGCCAGCATAAAAAGCGAACCGAAAATGGTGTACACAAAGAACTTGAACGTAACCTTCACCCTGTTTTCGCCCCCCCAGATGGCGGCGATAAAGTATACCGGAATCAGGGCAACCTCCCAAAAGAAGTAGAACAGAAACGCATCCATGGCCACAAACACACCGATCAGGCCGGTCTGCATGAACAGGATCAGCGCATAGAAGGCATTCGGGTTTTTATACTCATGCCTGAACGACGAAAGTATGATCAGCGGCACCAGGAACGTTGTCAGAAGCACCATCAGCAGGCTGATACCGTCCATGCCGATGCTGAAACCGATGCCGGCGCTTTCCACCCACGGAAAGCTTAAGGCCATTTGCGTGCCCCCGTAGGAGATGTTGAAACCAGAGAGCGCAAAAAGAGACAACGCGAATTCGACTAACGCTGCCACAAAGGCCACTTTCTTGGCACCCGTCCCTTTGATTAGCAGCACCAGCAGTGCGGCTAAGGCGGGCCAGAAAAGTATAAGAGCTGTAATTATCATCTTCTTAGAACCTTATCCGATAAAGAAGTTTAAAAATAGGATCAGCACGATGCTGAACACCATCACCAAAATGTAGAACCCGATCACTCCGCTTTGGGCAAAGCGCAGCGTGCGGCCACTCAGCAGCACAAACTTGCCAAAGCCATTCACAACACCGTCTACCACCACCACATCCAGGAACCGGTGAAAGGTAGTTGACATCCACATCAGCGGACGAACGATGATCGCGTCGTACAGTTCATCGATATAATATTTATGGTAGATCAGGTTGTGGACTGGAGACAGACGCTCACCTTCCGGTGCAGGTACTGTTTTCTTGCTCACATACATTACATAAGCAATAACTGCGGCAACAACTGCTACGGCTACCGATATACCCATCAGCATCCATTCTGTAGCATGATCTATGTGCAACGGTGCTACAGCAGCAGCATTAGCAACCTGCGCATAGTTGTAAATAGGAGCCAGGTAATTTTGCAGCACGTGGTTATTCTCTGCGAACACAGCCGGAATTCCCAGGAAACCACCCACCGTAGAAAGTATGGCCAGCACGATCAGGGGCAAGGTCATGGAAAAAGGCGACTCGTGCAGGTGGCTCTTCTGTGAGGCAGTACCCCGGAACGTGCCAAAGAAAGTCAGGAACACCAGGCGGAACATGTAGAAGGAAGTCATGAAGGAGGCCAGCATTCCAAATCCCCACAGGATCTTGTTATGCTCCCACACGTGCGCCAGCAACTCATCTTTCGAGAAAAAGCCGGCAAACGGCGGTATACCGGCAATGGCCAGCGTCCCGATCAGGAAGGTAATAAAGGTAACAGGCAGGTACTTGCGCAAGCCACCCATGTTACGGATATCCTGCTCGTTGCTCATGGCATGGATAACCGAACCGGCCCCCAGGAATAGCAGCGCCTTAAAGAACGCATGCGTTAACACATGGAAGATGGAAGAGGAGAACGCCATCACGCCCAGCGCCAGGAACATGTACCCCAACTGCGATACCGTGGAGTAAGCCAGCACCTTTTTAATATCGTTTTGCGCCAAGCCGATGGTGGCCGCCAGCACTGCCGTCGCCACACCTACAATAGCAATAATCTCCAGGGTGGTGGGGGCCAGCACGTAGAGTACGTTTGAGCGGAGTACCATATAAATGCCTGCCGTTACCATGGTTGCCGCGTGGATCAGGGCCGAAACAGGGGTAGGGCCCGCCATGGCGTCAGGCAGCCAGGTAAACAACGGAAGCTGTGCGCTCTTACCCATCGCGCCCACGAACAGGAGCAGGGTAATGGCAATCATCACGTTAGAGTCGATACCGCCGGCGTACCGGGCAGCCTCTGCAAAAACCTGCGGGTAGCTTACCGACCCAAAGGTGATGAAAATAAGGAAAATGCCCAGCAGAAAGCCCAGGTCGCCGATGCGGTTCATCACGAAGGCCTTCTTGGCGGCATTGTTATAGTTGTTGTTCTTGTTCCAGAAGCCGATGAGCAGGTAAGAGCAAAGCCCTACGCCTTCCCAGCCCACAAACATCAGCACGTAGTTGCCACCCATCACAAGCAGCAGCATCGAGAACATGAACAGGTTGATGAAAGCGAAAAACTTACCGAAATTCTCGTCGTGGCTCATGTAGCCGGCTGAGTACAGGTGGATCAGGAAGCCGATGCCCGTCACCATCAGTATCATCAGCAGCGTGAGCTGATCGATCAGGAACGAGAACCCGATCTGCATTTGTCCCACCGAGATCCAGTTGTAGAAATCCACGGTGTAGGCGCGACTGCCATTGGCCGTGAAGTCTATGAATAGGTAGACCGAGATCAGAAAGGAGGCCAGCACGGTGCCGCATCCGATGAAACTTACCGCGCCTTTAGCCAGTTTGCGGTTGCCTAAGCCATTCAGAATAAAGCCCAGCAGGGGCAAAATCGGAATCAGCAGACAAAGTAGTGCCATTCCCTGGTTGCTAAGCGGCATTACAATTTCTTGCATCTGTGTATTGATTTTAAGCGATTCAGAGTTAAAAAGGGGCTGTTACCACTTCAGGTAATTCAGCAGTTGCACGTTGGTGGAGCGGATGTTGCGGTAGGTCATCACGATAATAGCCAGGCCAACACATACTTCTGCCGCCGCTACGGCCATAATGAAAAACACAAACACCTGTGCGCTGGCATCTGCGCGGTAAGCCGACAGGGCTGTAAGCAAAATGTTCACCGCGTTCAGCATCAACTCTACGCACATAAAAATGACGATCGCGTTTCGGCGCGTGAGCACGCCCGTGACGCCAATTGCGAAAAGCGCCGTGCTGAAGAACAAATAATATTCTAATGGAATGGTTCTGATTACCTCAGGTATGTGGTTCATCTTCTGTGGGACTGAACGAAATATAGTGTACTTACTGTCCAAAAATCAAGTCGCAAAGTTAACCCCCATTTTTGTAAATTCCATAACTTATTTCAGTACTTCTTTTGGTGCCCGCCGTGCCGGTTTTATGCAATTTTCGGGGTAAAATCAGCTGCTGTCCTCTATCCGCCTTTTAATTTGCAAGGGCCGATTCTATACTTTTACCGGGTGTATCCGTAGCTAATTTAAACTTATTCAACTGCTAATGCGCGCGCACTCTTTCTACCTTATTGCCCTGCTGTTGGGCCTGCTCACTTCTTGTAAATCAAGCGAACCCACGGCTTCCTCCGTCGCCAGTGCAACGGCTAACCGACCTGTGAAAAGTATAAAACTGGAAACCGCCACACTTTCCAGAAAATACTATTCTGACTTGCCGTCTGCTTCCGGCATGGAGTTCGCCCTGGGGGCATACCATGTACTAGGCGATGATTCCCCGTTTTTGTACCAACTTAACGAGCAGTATGCCCTTGTGCGCAGGCATGCCCTGTTCGACACCACCAGTTTCAGGGATGGGCGCATACCCAAAGCCGTAAAGCCCGACCTGGAAAGTATGGCCTATTTTATATATGGCCGCGATCACATGCTTCTGCTGTTGGGCTCGGGCGGAGGTGCTGCCCGCAACAAGGGCTTCCTGGTTAATCTTTCAAAAAAGGGGCAGGTGCGGGAGGTGAATCTAAGCCGCTTGTATGCTTTTCTTAAAAAGGTGCTGAAGGTAGAGAGCGAGGGCGTGCTGAACATAGAAGGCTTTGCCATGGACGCCACCTACACCTATTTGTTGCAGCGGCCCCTAGCCACCACCTCAAATGTATTGTTCCGCTTTGAAACCAATGATTTCAAAGACTTCCTGCTCCGCGAGGGGGCAATCCCGCCCGTGGCTGTCTATCATTTTGCTTTGCCGGCAGTAGGAGGCAAGACCGCCGGTTTCTCCGGGGCTTTCTCCTTAAATGGCAAGTTGTTTTTCACGGCCTCGGTAGAGGACACCCCCGATGCCCTGTTGGATGGCGAGGTGCTGGGCAGTTTTATCGGCGTGATCGACCTGCGCGACTTACCCTACGCCTCAGACCCGGCCAATCCGTTTCAGGCATCCGTGGAGCAGCTAAAAAACGAGGATGGCTCGCTTTACAAAGGCAAAGCGGAGTCGTTGGTAGTGCAGGAGATGGCTGAGGGGAGGTATAAAGTGGTCGTGGTGTCGGATGATGACAAAGGCGGATCGGAGTTGCTGGAAGTGGAGTTGCAGGTAGAACAGTAGGAACAAATAGCGCCCTGTCCGCGCAGAACATAAAAGCAAAAGCCAGCACAATTACTGTGCTGGCTTTTGCTTTTCCGGATAGAGGGATGTGTCTTAAAAATGCTGTTCTCCGGCTTCTTTCTTGCCCAGCATCACGGCGCCTACCATGGCTACCAGAAACAGCACCGATGCCAACTCGAAAGGCAGCAGGTATTCCGTAAACAGCACGGCACCCAGGTTCTCTACCATGCCGATCTGCGAATTGTAGGTTTCCGGGTTATAGCCCACGATAACCGAGTCTTTCAGGGCCGCGATCATCACGACGAAGAGTAAGCCGCCGGCGATAGTGCCTGCCAGTTTACTCAGAAGAGCGGTTTTCTCCTTCTTTTCTGCCTGCTTGCCCATGTTCAGGAACATGATCACAAACAGGAAAAGCACCATGATGGCTCCTGCATACACAATGATATTGACCGCCGCCAGGAACTGCGCATTCAGCAGAATGTAATGGCCCGAAATAGTGAAAAAGGTAATGATGAGGAACAGCACGCTGTGTACCGGGTTTTTGGAGATCACCACCATCAGGGCGCAAAGCAGCGTGAGCGAAGTCAGGAAATAAAACAGGTTCTCTGTCATCAGGTTATTTCGTTTCTGTAGTTTTCAGGGGCTCAACCAGGCGGTCTTTGCCGTAAATAAATTCATCCCGCTCATAGCGGGCCGGGGCCAGTTTATCATCCTGCAGAAAGATGGCTGCTTTCGGGCACGCTTCCTCGCACAGGCCGCAGAAGATGCAGCGCAGCATGTTTACCTCGTAGGTGACGGCGTACTTCTCTTCCCGATACAAATGCTCTTCACCCGCCTTGCGCTCTCCTGCCGTCATGGTAATCGCTTCTGCAGGGCAGGCCACTGCACATAACCCGCAGGCTGTGCAACGCTCGGCGCCTGTTTCGTCGCGCTTCAGCACATGCAAACCGCGCCACACATCACTGCGTTCGCGTGTTTGCTCAGGGTACATGATGGTAGCTTTCTTTTTGAAAAAGTGTTTTAACGTTATGCCAAGCCCCTGAGCAATAGCAGGAAGATAAGCCCTTTCAGCAAAGGACATTTCCCTTTTTTGCACTTTCTTGCTTCTATTTGATAGTGGTTCCATTTCTAGTTCGATTATGAATTTGCGTGAGCAGCGTCCTCCCCTTAACAGGTTACCTGCCGGCAACATTCAAATTTCGGTACGATAGTTTAAAATAAATAGTCTTTCAGCAGAATACCGCCACCGGTTAGCAGGATGTTCAGGATAGCCAGCGGAATCAGTATCTGCCAGCCCAGCTTCATCAGTTGGTCGTAGCGGAAGCGCGGAAGCGTCCAGCGTACCCACATAAAGAAGAAGATGAACAGAAAGATCTTGGCAAACATCACTACCACGCCCAGCAGGGTAACAACGTTATTGGCCAGCACGACACTGTCCGTCGCGTTGGCCAGCCACACTTCCAGCTCCAGCATAAACGGGAAGTTGTATGCCCCAAAGTATAGTGTGGCCATCACGGCCGATGCCACAAAGATGTTGATGTACTCGGCAAACAGGTACATGCCCAGTTTCATGGAGCCATACTCGGTGTGGTAACCGCCAATCAGCTCGGCCTCGCTCTCCGGTAAGTCGAAGGGGGTACGGTTGGTTTCGGCGAATGCGCACACCAGAAAAATAAGGAAGCCCAGTGGCTGGTACCAGATATTCCAGTTAAAGCCAGCCTGCTGCGCTGCGATCTCACGCAGCGACAGCGTACCGCTCAGCATCAGCACCGCGATCAGCGAAAGGCCCATGGCCAGCTCGTAGCTGATGTTCTGCGATGCCGCACGGATAGCGCCCAGCAAAGAAAACTTGTTGTTCGATGCCCAGCCTCCTATCATCAGGCCATACACCCCCAGCGATACCACGCCAAAAATGTACAGGACCCCGATATTCACTTCAATGGCCTGCAGGAACACGATGTGCCCATCCACCAGCAGCGTATCTCCGAAAGGGATAACGGCGCTGGACATGGTGGCCACCAGCATGGCAATACCCGGCCCGATAATGAACAGCGCCTTATTTGACATGGCCGGAATGAAGTCCTCTTTAAAGAAAAGCTTACCGGCATCGGCCAGGGGCTGCAACAAACCCATCGGACCAGCACGGTTCGGGCCTACGCGGTCCTGGATAAAGGCCGCGATCTTACGCTCGAAATAAGTTGAATAGGTGGCTATCAGCAGGGTTATGCCGAAGATCACCAGAATGTATATCGCTTTGTAAATCAGGTCTACAGACTCCATAGTTATGACTGCGGAAGGTTTTTCTTGGTAGAAATAGGTAAGTTGGGCACAATGGGGATGTTAACCACGGGCAACTCATAATGGTTAGCTGAGATAACAGAGCTGCTGTCGATGTGGCGCGGGCCCTCGATGGTCCAGTCTTTCACCTCTTTTTTATCGAAGCGGCAGGTATTGCAGATAAACTCCTCTACTTCTGCATACTGGTCTTTGCGCGCTGTTACCCGAAGCACCTCCTCACCGCGGGTCCAGAGGGTTACTTTGCCGGAGCAGGTAGGGCAATCGCGGTGGGCATCCATGGGTTTGGTAAACCACACGCGGTTCTTAAAGCGCCAGGTCTTATCAGTAAGCGCGCCCACAGGGCACACATCAATCACGTTGCCGGAGAATTCGTTGTCGATCACATTCTCAATATAGGTTCCGATCTCCGCGGCATCGCCACGGCCAAGCACCCCATGCACCCGATTCTCGGCAATCTGATCGGCCGTGTACACGCAACGGTAGCACAGGATGCAGCGCGTCATGTGCAGTTGGATGTAGGGGCCAAGGTCTACCTTATCAAAGGTGCGTCGCTTTTCCTCGTAGCGGGTAGCGCTCACACCATGCTCGTACGACAGGTTCTGCAGGTCGCACTCGCCGGCCTGGTCGCATACCGGGCAATCCAGCGGATGGTTGATCAGCAGCATTTCCACAATGCCTTTTCGGGCATTCAGCACGTCTTCGTTGGTGGTGTTCTCCACCACCATGCCCTCCTGTACCTGCGTAATGCACGAGGCGACAAGCTTTGGCATGGGCCGTGGGTCTTTGGCGGAGCCCTGGGCCACTTT
Source organism: Pontibacter sp. GD13 (assembly GCF_058216355.1). NCBI lineage: Bacteria > Pseudomonadati > Bacteroidota > Cytophagia > Cytophagales > Hymenobacteraceae > Pontibacter > Pontibacter sp. GD13. The sequence continues at coordinate 214,719 of NZ_JBYZMQ010000005.1, read as the reverse complement.
CACCAGGCAAACGCGGCACTTGCCGCCGCTGCCTTTCAGTGGCGTATAAAAGCACATGGCAGGTGGCACCACATCGCCCCCAATTTTCCTGGCGGCCTGCAAAATGGTAGTTCCTTCTTCTACCTCTACCTCAATGCCGTCGAAAGTTATTTTAACCATTGGTAAAGTTCGTTGTTCGTTTGTCGTTGTTCGTTACCCAAAAGTATGGAACAAGAAACGTTTTATACTTTGCTGCCCTTTTTTCGGGCTTTATATGATCAATTGGCTGTATCAGGTTGCTCGACAGTTGCCGTGTGTCGTGATACGGACGTCGGGATTCGCAATTAAGCTGTAACAGCATCCAACTGGCCTCTGTATACCGCACCGGGAGCCGTGGCTTCCTGCGGGTACCGGATGTGCCATTCAAACTCATCGCGGAAATGACGGATAGCGCTTGCCACCGGCCAGGCAGCTGCATCGCCAAGTGGGCAAATGGTGTTACCCTCTATCTGCTTGGCAACACTTACCAAAAGGTCGATGTCCTGCTGATGCCCGTGGCCATACTCAATGCGGTGCAGCACGCGCTCCATCCAGCCTGTACCCTCGCGGCAGGGGCTGCATTGGCCACATGACTCATGATGGTAGAAGCGGGCGTAGTTCCACGTGTTACGCACAATGCACTGGTCTTCGTCAAACACGATGAAAGCACCGGAACCCAGCATGGAGCCACTCACGAAGCCACCATCCGACAAGGATTCGTAGGACATCAGGCGATCTTCACCGGCTGCGGTCTTCAGGATCAGGTTGGTTGGCAGGATGGGAACGGATGAACCTCCGGGCACTACGGCCTTCAGCTGTTTGCCTTTCCAGATGCCGCCGCAGTACTGGTCGGAGTAGATAAACTCCTCTACCGGCACGCCTAGCTCGATCTCGAACACGCCCGGGTTGTTGATGTTGCCGCTGGCAGAGATCAGCTTAGTGCCTGTGCTGCGGCCAATGCCGATTTTAGCATACTCGGCACCGGTGTTGTTCACGATCCAGGGCACAGCGCAGATCGTTTCCACGTTGTTTACCACGGTAGGGGACTGGAACAGGCCCTTCACAGCTGGGAAAGGAGGCTTGTTACGCGGGTTACCACGCTTACCTTCCAAAGATTCCAATAAAGCTGTTTCTTCGCCGCAGATGTAGGCGCCGCCGCCCGGGGCCACGTGCAGGTCCAGGTCGTAACCCGAGCCCAGTATGTTTTTACCCAGGAAACCGGCAGCATATGCCTCCGCGATCGCTTTTTCCAGAATACGCAGCACGAACATCAGCTCACCGCGGATGTAGATGTAAGACGTATTGGCGCCCAACGCATAGCTGGAGGTGATCATGCCCTCGATCAGCGCATGCGGGTTCTTCTCCATGAACCAACGGTCCTTGAAAGTGCCCGGCTCCGACTCATCGGCGTTGCACACCAGGTAACGCGGAACGCCTTCTGGTTTCGCTAAAAAGCTCCACTTCATACCCGTCGGGAAGCCGGCTCCACCACGACCACGCAGGCCGGATGTTTTCACCTCTTCCACCACCTCTTCCGGAGACATCGTTTTCATGGCTTTCTCTACAGACTTGTAGCCGCCGTGCTTACGGTATACTTCCAGCGTTTCGATGCCTGGTACGTTAATATGTTCGGTTAATATTTTAAGTCCCATTTTAGCAGGATGTCTATGTGGGCAGCTCCTGTTGCTAGGAGCTAGCCTGTGTTTATCTAATTATATGGACAAAGGATTTTTTGACAAAGAACAAAAGAGATAAACTAAGTATAAAGTCTTTTGTCAAATTGTCTTTTGTCACTAAGTCCAAATCTAAATTACTTTGCCCAGGTTAGCGTTTCATGCTCCTTGTTGCGCATCAACTCCAGGAACATGTCCAGCTTTTCTTCGCTGTCGATGTTCTCGTAGTAAACTTCGCGTACCTGCAGCATCGGGCCGCTACCGCATGCTGCAAGGCACTCTACCGGCTTCAGGGTAAACATGCCATCCGCGGTGGTTTCGCCTTCCGCTATGTTCAGCTTCTCCTTCAGCATGTTAATCATCTGGTCAGCACCGCGCAGGCAGCAAGGGCCGGTGCGGCAAACCTCCAGCACATGCTTTCCAACCGGCTTCAGGTTGAACATGGTATAAAACGTGGCCACCTCATATACTTCGATGGGCTGTATGTTCAGAATCTCGGCGATCCTGTCCATTGCCTCCGGGCTTACCCAGCCACCGAACTCCGCCTGCGCAATGTGCAGGATCGGCAGTAGGGCCGACTTCTGGCGTCCTTCGGGGTAATGGCTTATGTAGCGCTGAATCTCGGCCATGGCCGCATCAGAAAACTTTACTTTGTTTATGGTCTCTGCCATTGTATTCATTTATCCTTTATCACCTGCTAAGGCAACAATGCTTACTGATAACTGATAATTGTACTTTCTATCTATCCGTCGAGCTCGCCAGCAATTACGTTCAGGCTGCTTAGCGTCAGGATCGCATCGGCCAGCTGGCCGCCCACGATCATCTCGGTATAAGCCTGGTAATAGATAAAGCAAGGCCTGCGGAAGTGCAGTCGGTATGGCGTGCGGCCGCCGTCGCTGATCAGGTAGAAACCTAACTCGCCATTGCCGCCTTCCACGCTGTGGTATACTTCGCCAACGGGCGCGTCAATCTCCCCCATCACAATTTTAAAGTGATAGATCAGGGCCTCCATGTTGCGGTACACCTCCTGCTTTGGGGGCAGGTAATAATGTGGCGCATCGGCGTGGTAAGAGCCTTCGGGCAGGTTTTTGTAGGCCTGCTCTATTATCTTCAGACTCTCCCATACTTCGGCGTTGCGCACCAAAAAGCGATCATAGGTGTCGCCTTTAGAGCCTACCGGTATTTCAAAGTCAAAGTCCTCGTAAGAGGAGTACGGGTTCATCACGCGCACATCATAGTCTACGCCGGTGGCGCGCAGGTTTGGTCCTGTAAAGCCATAGCTGAGGGCACGCTCGGCCGAGATAGCACCTACATCGGTTGTCCTGTCGATGAAGATACGGTTGCGGGTGAGCATTTTCTCAAACTCAGCCCATACTTTCGGGAAGCGCTTCAGAAATTCGTCGATCAGATGCAGGGCTTTCGGCGACAAATCGCGCTCCATGCCCCCGATGCGGCCCATGTTCGTGGTCAGGCGGGCGCCGCATACCTCCTCGTAGATATCGTAAATGTGCTCCCGCTCCTGCATCACATACAGGAAGCCGGTGAAGGCACCGGAGTCTACGCCCAGAATAGAGTTGCAGATCAGGTGGTCCGAAATACGGGCCAGCTCCATCATGATCACACGGATGTACTGCGCGCGCTTTGGTATGGTTATGCCCAGCAGCTTTTCCACAGTCATGTGGTAGCCCATGTTATTGATCGGGGACGAGCAGTAGTTCATTCTGTCCGTCAGGGTAGTGATCTGGTAGAACGGCCTGCGCTCCGCTATTTTCTCGAAGGCACGATGGATGTAGCCGATCGTAGGCACTGCGTCCATGATCTTCTCCCCGTCCATTTGCAGGATGTTCTGGAAAATGCCATGCGTGGCCGGGTGCGTAGGCCCCAGGTTCAGCGTGGTTAAAGGCCGTTCCTCCTGCAGGGCAAGTCCGTGGTCTTTACGGAACTGCTCCAGGTCAGTAAGTTCAGCTGTCTTATTTTCAGTAGCCATGAGTATCTCCTTAATTGTTTGCCGCAACGTCGCCTGTTACCCAGGGAGCGCAGCAGAACCGGCTTATCGTCCGAAAAATGTATTAATTTTATCTTCCCTGGTCTGGTCTTCCAGTGGGTATTGCTTTAGCATGGGGTGGTACTCCATCTCCTCAATGTTCAGGATCCTGGTCAGGTTCGGGTGCCCGGTAAAAATGATGCCGTAGAAGTCGAAAGTTTCACGCTCCATCCAGTTGGCGGCAGCGTAAAGGTCGGTAACCGTGGGCATTACCGGGTCGGTGGCAGGCATGTACACCTTAATGCGGATGCGGTAGTTATGGCGCAGGCTGTGCAACTGGTACATGGTGCACAGTTCCTTGTCCTGACGACCGGGGAAGTGTATGCCGCACATCGTGGTCAGAAAACGGATCTGCATTTCCTCGTCGTCGCGCAGGAACCGGATCAGCTCATGAATCGATTCGCGGTTGGTGGTGATGGTCATGATGCCATCCGGGTTCAAGGCGTCCCAGATGTTCTCTTCCCCAAACTTACTGATGATCTTGCCGAGTACGTTTTCGTTGGTAAGCTCCATTTGCTTATTTAATATTGTAAGAGGCTAGCAGCTCCTGGTATTCCGGTGAGTTGCGGCGGCGCAACGATTCGTTCGCGGCCAGGTCCTGCACCCGCATAAGTCCGTCCAGAATCTGCTCGGGGCGGGGCGGGCAACCCGGCACGTACACATCTACGGGCACCACGCGGTCGATGCCCTGCAGCACCGAGTAAGTATCAAAAATACCGCCCGAAGAGGCGCAGGCGCCCACGGCGATCACCCAGCGGGGCTCTGACATTTGCTCGTACACCTGTTTCACCACCGGGCCCATTTTCTTGGCGATCGTGCCCATTACCATCAGGATGTCTGCCTGGCGCGGCGAAAAGCTGGGACGCTCGGAGCCGAAGCGGGAAATATCGTAGTTGGAGCCCATGGTGGCCATAAACTCAATACCGCAGCAGGAGGTGGCGAAAGGCAGGGGCCAAAGCGAGTGCTTGCGGGCCAGGCCGATCACCTTCTCAAAAGAGGTGGCAAAGAAACCAGCACCTGAAATGCCATCCGGTGCCTCTGCTATTTTTATATCTGTATTTTCGCTCATTTCAATATGGTTGTTTGTGTCTTGTCGGGCGCTGTTAGGCCGCCTATGTGCAACACAAAAGCCCTCAGAAAAGTTTATTGGCTTATTCCCATTTCAGGATGCCCTTCTTGATCACATAAAAAAAGCCTGCCAGCAGGATGCCCATGAACACGAGCATCTGCAAAAAGCCGTCAGCGCCAAACGACCGGAAGTTTACCGCCCACGGGTACATGAAAATGATCTCCACATCGAAGAGCACAAACAGGATGGCCGTCATGAAATATTTATAGGAGATAGGGGTGCGGGCATCGCCCACCGACTCGATGCCGCTTTCCCAGGCGGCTCCCTTTACCGCACTGTTGCGTTTAGGGCCCAGCAGGTGGGTAAGCGTCAGGGCAAAAATCACAAACCCGAGCGCTGCCGCAAACTGAATAATTATCGGCAGGTAATCCGACGGTACATACTGATCTACAGTTGGTTCCATATCGCTGTAATCCTTTGTTCAAATTAGGGAGCAAAATTAGGTATAAATAGGCATTAATCAAAAGTATAAATCCAATGTAAAATACTTCTGAAAGTGGTGTGTGCGTAGCAGTTAGCCTGGTAAATGGCGGGAATAAGCTTTTAAAGTATAAAAAAGCAAGGGCCGCCCCGGTCTGGAGCGGCCCTTGCCACTATATACTCGTTCAGAAAGGCTTACTTATTCTCGCCCAGGAACGGGTAACGGTAATCTACCGGAGGCACAAAAGTCTCTTTAATAGAGCGGGCAGACACCCAGCGCAGCAGATTCAGCATAGAACCGGCCTTGTCGTTGGTGCCTGAAGCGCGCGCACCGCCAAATGGCTGTTGCCCCACCACAGCTCCCGTAGGCTTGTCGTTGATGTAGAAGTTACCGGCCGCATTCTGCAGTTTTTTAGACGCGTACTCGATAAAGTAGCGGTCCTGGCTGAAGATGGCGCCTGTTAAGGCATATGGCGAAGTGGAGTTAACCAGTTCCAGGGTCTCGTCGGCGTTGTTCTCGTCGTACACGTACAGCGTGATCACCGGGCCGAAGATTTCCTCGCACATGGTCACATACTGCGGGTTATGCGCCAGTAGCACGGTAGGCTCAATAAAGTAACCAGTCGACTTATCATAATTACCTCCGGCAACAACCTCCACCTCATTGCTCTCCTTAGCGTTATCGATGTAACGGGCAATCTTATCAAAAGATTTCTCGTCGATCACGGCGTTGATAAAGTTGGAGAAGTCCTCGGGCGGTCCCATTTTGAACGACTTCAGGTCTTCGATCACATAGCCTTTCACCTCTTCCCAGATATTGCTCGGGATGTAGGCACGCGAAGCGGCTGAGCATTTCTGCCCCTGAAACTCAAAGGCGCCGCGCGTAATGGCCGTGGCCAGCACTTTGGCATCCGTGGATTTATGCGCGAAGATAAAGTCCTTGCCGCCTGTTTCGCCTACAATACGCGGGTAGGTTTTATACTTGTGTATGTTTGTGCCAATCTCTTTCCAGATATGCTGGAACACCCCGGTGCTACCAGTAAAGTGAATACCGGCAAAATCGGCGTGGTTAAAGATCACGTCGCCGGCTGTTGGGCCATCGACATACACCAGGTTAATTACCCCATCCGGCAGGCCGGCCTCACGGAATAATTCCATGATCATTTGTGCGGCATAAATCTGTGTGTTGGCAGGCTTCCAAACGATCACGTTGCCCAGCATGGCTGCCGAAGAGGGCAGGTTGCCGGCAATGGCGGTAAAGTTGAACGGCGTAAGGGCAAACACAAAACCCTCCAGCGGACGGTGCTCCATGCGGTTCCAGATACCCGGCGATGATTCAGGCTGCATCTGGTAGATCTCCGTCATGTATTGCACGTTGTAGCGCAGGAAGTCGATCAGCTCGCAGGCAGCGTCAATCTCGGCCTGGTAAGCGTTCTTCGATTGCCCCAGCATGGTAGCGGCATTCAGCCTGGCTCTCCAGGGGCCGGCTAACAGGTCGGCGGCCTTCAGGAAAATGCTGGCGCGGTGTTCCCAGGCCATGTTCGCCCAGTCCTCGCGCGCAGCCAAGGCCGCGTTTATCGCCTGTTCCACATGCGAGGCATCGCCTTCGCTGAAGTGGCCCAGGATGTGCTTGTGGTCGTGGGGCTGCAGCATGGGCTTTTTCTTGTCGGTATAAACCTTGTCGCCGCCAATGTACATCGGCACATCCAGCTCTTTCGACTTCAGCTCTTTATAGGTGCGCTGCAGCTCTTCACGCTCCGCAGATCCGGGGGCGTAAGATTTTACAGGTTCGTTGATGGGAGTGGGTACTCTAAAAAATCCGGTTGCCATTTTTTTATAGTTAAGGATTCAGAATTAGATTTTCATGGTCTGACAAGCCCTTTGCAAGGCCATCTGAACAAAGGTAAGGCTTATTATTTGATTTTTTGGTATCAGCGAGGCCTGAGGTCAGGGCTTAGAGTATCTGCTTGAGCTCGCTCAGGCAGCTAATTTCGTAGGTGGGCTTGGGTCGCTTGCGCCCTTTTAGCTTCTCCGGGTTAAAGTATACCTGGTCTATGCCGGCATCGCGGGCGCCTTCCACATCGCACTCATAGTTGTCACCTATCATCAGGCAGTCTCCCGGTTTTACGCCAATCCGGTCCAGCAGGTGCTCAAACATGCGGCGGTCGGGCTTCTTAAAGCCACAGCACTCTGATGTGATGATCTCCTTAAAGTAGCCGTGCAGCTCCGAAGAGGCCATTTTGATGTGCTGCACTTCTTTAAAGCCGTTGGTTATAATGTGCAGGCCATACTTGGGCTGCAGGTACTGCAGCACCTCGTAAGTGTAAGGGAAAACCGCTTTTTTGGTCGGGCAGAGGTCTGTGTAAGCTTCTGAAAGTCCGGCGGGTACCTCATGCTCCTGGAGCCCAAGCCCCAGCAGTGTTTTGGAGAAGCGGTCTTCGCGGAGCTGTTTCTGGTTGATCTTACCTTTGTTGTAGAGGTCCCACAGGCGGGTATTGATGAACTTATACTTCTTGTAAAAGGAATCGCTGTCGAATTTGCCGAAGCTGGCCAGTTCAAAATGATCGTACAGGGTGTAAAGGGTTTCCTCGGAGTTTTTCTCGAAGTCCCAAAGGGTATGATCGAGGTCGAAGAGGATGTGGGTGTAGGTTTTCATGAGCAGCGATAGGTAAAAATGGTTATAAGAACGATAGAAAAGGGGTGAGGCTCAGCGCTTTTCTGTCTGCTGAACAATGCAATAAACGAGAGGTTTTACTGTTATGGAGCAGTGCACCTGCTAAGGGGCAATCCAGCGACGCGCCTGCTGCTTGTTAGTGGCCAGTTCCCGGTTAGAGTACAGGATGTCGTAGGTTTCAACATCTTTGAGTAGTTGGGCGTCCCGCTCCAGGTAGGTAAAGATCTGGGATACAAAGTCGGCGGCCTCCTCTTTGATGGAATAAAACACCCACTGGTCGGTTTTGCGGGAGGTAACCAGGCTGGCGTTGCGCAGGTAGGCCAGGTGGCGGGAGGTTTTGGTTTGCGTGAAGTCGAGCACATGCTCCAGGTCTGAAGTGCACATTTCTTTGTTGTGCAGAATCAGGTGCAGGATACGGATGCGTGATTCGTCGGCCAGCGCTTTTAGAATCTGCTCGCCAAAGGTTATGCTAAAGTGTTTGAGCCTCATAAGTTGCTGCGAAAGCGTAAACAAAATTAGGTAAAAGCTGCCATTATAAAATATTAAATCCTATAATTGTATTGAATGAATTCATTTTTGCTGAAATATAGTTTTCCCCGTTTGGCAGGTAAGCGGCTTCTGATGCCTTTGCTGGCCATGGTGCTGTTCTTTTGCGCCATCCCCGATCAGGCAGCCGCGCAGGGCAAGCAGCGCGTGGTGCAGTTGTCCGGCTTTGTGGCCATCGGCGATAGTTTGTATGGCGTTGCCGGGGTAAGCGTGTTTGTGCCCGGCACCAGCCGCGGTACCCAGAGCAATGCATTCGGCTTTTTCTCGGTGCCGGTGCTCACCGGCGACAGTGTACTCTTCAAGGCCCTGGGCTACAAAGCACAGTACCTGATCATCCCTGAAAACTATAGCAGCCAGAGTTATTCCATTATCATGCAGCTGCAGGAAGACCCCAGTCAACTGCCGATTGTAGATGTTTTCCCGTGGCCTACCGAGCGCGATTTCAGGGATGCCGTGGCCAGTGTAAAACTACCCGACGAGGGCCGGGCCATTGCTACCCGCAACCTGGACCCCGAACGTTTGGAGGAGCTTTTCAAAACCACCCCGATGGATGGGGCAGCCAACTTCAGATTCTGGAACCAGCAACAGATACAGCAGCAGCAGAACCGCATCATGTACCCTACCATCAGTCCGTTCGCCATTCCGGCCTTACTCAACTCTATCTTTAAGGGCAACGATAAATAAAGGCCTCTATTTTGTGGATGTTGATTGATGAGTCAATGGACGGAAGTCCGTGTTTTATCTCCTTTTCCGAGCGCAGCTCTTTGCCCTCACCCCAGCCCTATCCCACGGGAGAGGGAGTTTCTTTGGGTTACTCCGCCTCATGCGAATAAATGTTTTTTTTTAATGTTCCCTATCCCTTCGGGGGCGTTAGGGGGAGGGCTTTTTATCTCGCTACCTGTAAAAATAGCCAAGCAAAGATAAAACTGAGACTGTACTTCCAGGCATCTGTGTGCTTAAATAAATACCCCGAACTCCTTAAAAGTAACTAACACCGGCCTGATTCGTTATTTTCCAGAGTAGGCGCACGTTAAGTGCGTTTCGTAAAGGCAGCTTTTGCCTTGCTACAGCTAAACCATCGACCTATGCTTGAACCCGATAAGCTATCGCTTAATATACCAGACACTACCAAACCCCGTGTAATTATAGTGGGGGGCGGATTTGGCGGCATCAACCTGGCCAAGAAACTCTCAGAGACTAATTTTCAGGTGGTGATGTTCGACAAACAGAACTACCACGGTTTCTGGCCGCTGCTGTACCAGGTAGCCACCGCCGGCCTGGAACCGGACTCCATTGCGGAACCCTTGCGCAAGATGTTTGGCAGCGACGATTTCGAGGATTTTCACTTCAGGCTGGTGAAAGTAACGGGTATCAACCCGGACGCCAAAACCGTGGACACCCTGGTAGGCGCCCTGCCCTATGATTTCCTGGTAATTGCCACGGGCACGAAGATCAACTACTTCGGAAACGAGAATGTGAAGAAGTACGCCTTTCCGCTAAAACAGATCCCGCAGGCGCTTAACCTGCGCAGCCAGATGCTGCAGGCCTTTGAGCAGGCCAACATGACCAAAGACCCTGCGCTACGCCAGAGCCTGATGAACTTTGTGATTGTGGGTGGCGGACCGACCGGGGTGGAGCTTGCCGGCGCACTGGCCGAGATGAAACGCCATGTGCTGCCAACCGATTACCCGGGGATGGATTTTAAGCAGATGAACATTTTTTTGATTGAGGGCCTGGACAGGGTGTTGCCCCCTATGTCGCCGGAATCGAGTGCCAAAACCCAGAAGTACCTCACCGAGCTCGGCATCGATATTCGGCTGAATACACTGGTGCAGGACTACGATGGTAAAACCGTGACCCTGAAAGGCGGGGATCAGATCAACGCGCATACCCTGATCTGGGCTGCCGGGGTGTCGGGGGCCGTATTGCCCGGTCTGCCAGAAGAGGCCGTGGAGCGGGGCCGTATACTGGTGAACGACTATAACCAGGTGCAGGGCTACAACGATATTTTTGCCATAGGCGATGTGGCGATGATGAAAACGCCGGAGTACCCTAAGGGGCACCCAGGCGTTGCCCAGCCCGCCATTCAGCAGGGCAAACTGCTGGCCAAAAATCTTACGCGCTTGCTTAAGAGGGAGCCGCTGGAGCCTTTTAAATACTTCGATAAGGGCTCACTGGCCATTATTGGGCGTAACCGCGCTGTGGCCGACCTGCCCAACAACATTCATCTGGGTGGGTTCTTTGCCTGGGTCATCTGGCTGTTTGTGCACATCATGTACCTGATCGGCTTCCGTACAAAGCTGGTGGTGCTTAGTAACTGGATCTACAAGTTCTTTACCTACGAGAACGGCACCCGCCTTATCATCAGGCCTTTTATCCGAAAGGGAGACAAAGTGACCCAGGATTTTATCAATAAGTATAACTCGGATTGAGGTTGCTTCAGGCCTTTGCAGATCATGAACTAAACAGAGCCAGACAAGGATATAATGCTGGAAGTTTTTAAATACTGTATAGTATGACTAAGCTAACACAGCCCTGAAAAGCTGTTGCAAAAAGGATATAAAACAGAAACAGCCCCGGATATTCTCCGGGGCTGTTTCTGTTTTTAATAAGGCAGCTTACTGCCCTGAATTGTTTTTGTTGCCGTTCTTGGTTGTGGAACGTTCGCGCTGCATCGGGTTTGGCTGCTCGCGCTGCTGCTGCTTGTAAATATCGAAACGTGACGGCGCCAGACGACGCGGGTAGAAGTTGTTAGACAACTCTGTGTCGGCCGTTTGCAGGAATGGATCCAGCTCGAAGCCTACTACAGGCTTTTCCGTGATAAATACCTTCGTGATCTCCTCGTTGTTATGGCGCCAGATCTCGGCAGGGATGTTCACGATCTCTTCCGAGCCATCCTCAAAAGACATGCGCACGATCAGGGGCATTACCAAACCGCCCTGGTTCTTGAAAGCAACCTCATAGAAGTTCAGGCCTGAGTCCAGTGCTTTTTTCTGCTCAGCCGACAGGTCCTTTACAAAGGACTGGTAACGCTGCTGGTCAGTAGATGAAGTAGCCAACGGGTCGTAGCTGTTGTAAAAATCCTTTAGTTCCGGCTTCTGATCTACCAGCGTTTTAGGGATATCGACCAGGTTGCGCTGCTCCGATAATGTTTTCGGGGTCTTGTTCTGCTGCTCGCGCAGGTGTGCATTCACAAACTCCGGGTTCTGTGAGTCGATGCTGTACCACTTCACGTTCTCGATAGAGATATCGGTGTGGTCGGTGGTATAGAACCAGCCTCTCCAGAACCAGTCCAGGTCAACGCCAGAGGCATCTTCCATGGTTCGGAAAAAGTCGGCTGGCATCGGGTGCTTAAAGGCCCAGCGGGTGGCGTATTCTTTAAACGCGTAATCGAAAAGCTCGCGGCCCATTACAGTTTCGCGCAGGATGTTAAGCGCTGTGGCCGGCTTGCCGTAAGCGTTGTTACCAAACTGCAGGATAGATTCTGAGTTTGTCATGATCGGTACCATGGTGCTTGGCGCGCCTTTCATGTATGCTACAATGTCAGCCGGCTCTCCGCGGCGCGAAGGGTAGTTTCTTTCCCACTCCTGCTCTGCCAGGTACTGCATAAAGGTGTTCAGGCCTTCATCCATCCAGGTCCACTGGCGCTCATCCGAGTTTATGATCATCGGGAAGAAGTTATGGCCTACCTCGTGCAGGATCACTGAGATCAAGCCATACTTGGTGCGGTCAGAGTAGGTGCCGTCCGCCTCGGGGCGATAGCCGTTGAAGGAGATCATCGGGTACTCCATGCCTCCTACGGGGCCGTGTACCGATATCGCCACCGGGTAAGGGTAATCGATGGTGTGCTTGGAGTAAACTCTTAACGTATGCGCGACTGCCTCGGTAGAATACTGCCCCCAAAGTGGGTTCGCCTCTTTCGGGTAATACGACATGGCCAGTACATTTTTACCGCCCACGTTTACGTTCATGGCATCCCAGATAAATTTACGCGAACTGGCCCAGGCAAAATCGCGCACGTTTTTAGCGGCAAACACCCAGGTCTTTTTTGCTGTGGCAGGCGTCTTCTCCGCTTTCGTGGCATCCTCCTGCGATACGATCACCATCGGCTTTGCGCTTTTGGCGGCATCGGCCCATCGCTTTTGCTGTGCAGAGGTAAGCACCTGGCTTGCGTTCTGCAGCTCGCCGGTAGCGCCCACCACATGGTCGGCTGGTACGGTAATGCTTACTTTGTAGTCGCCGAAAGGCAGGGCAAACTCACCGTTGCCCAAAAACTGCTTGTGCTGCCAGCCGTTCACGTCGTCGTACACGGCCATGCGCGGAAACCACTGCGCCATTTCGTACAGGTAATTGCCGTCCTCCGGAAAATACTCGTAGCCGGAGCGGCCGCCCAGTGTTTTCTGGTCGTTGATGTTGTGGTGCCAGTCAATGCTGAAGGCAACGTTTTGCTTTGGCTTCAACGGCGCGGGCAGATCGATGCGCATCATGGTGTTGTTGATGGTGTATTTCAGGGCCTTGCCGTTACGGTCTTTGATGGCGTCGATCTTAAAGCCACCGTCAAAATCAGCGCGGGTAAGGTATTCGACGGCCTGCACCGGCATTTTATCGTTTAGCTGCCCGGTTCGGGTCAGGTTGCTGGCAGACTTCGGCTCAAAGATATTCTGGTCCAGCTGTACCCACAGGTACGAAAGCACATCGGGCGAATTGTTTGTGTAGGTGATGTTCTCAGAACCTTTGATAGACTGATTCTTGTCATCCAGCTCTACTTTGATGTTATAGTCTGCCCGCTGCTGCCAGTAGTCGTGCCCCGGGGCGCCGGAGGCAGTGCGGTAGTTGTTAGGCGTGGGCAGCTCCTGCTGCAGTTGCTTAAACTTAGACTTATCAGTATTGTCCTGGGCCTGTGCAACTACAGGTCCGGCAAACAAACCGAGAAGGGCTAAGCCGGTTAAGAGGTTTCTCATTATAGGAAGAAGTAAAGTGTAAGGTTAGATTTATCGTTTAATTTGATGTTATGCGGTTTAAAAAGTACTGGTTTGTATCATTAGCACCAGCGCCACACCTGCTGCTGCGCTGGAGAGCACCATAATCCAATCGCGTTTTTTGGCGTGCAAAACATTCAGCACAAGGAAAGCGATCACCAGTAAAAGCAACACAATCAGCAGCTGTCCTAGTTCAATACCCACGTTAAAGGCCAGCAATTGCAGCCAGGTATCAGTGCTGCGGCCTAACAACGCTTTCAGGTAATTAGAAAAGCCCATGCCGTGTATCAGGCCAAACAGAATGGCCATTGCGTTGTGCAACGACAAAACAGTGGCCTGTTTCGGGGTGGCGCCTTGCAGCTTAAAAAAGTTGGCAACGCAGGTGATAAATATAGTGACCGGAATCAGGAACTCGATGAGAGCGGTGTTAAAGCTGATCAGGTTGAACGTAGACAGCGCCAGGGTAATGGAATGGCCGATGGTGAAGCTGGTAACCAGCGCAATTACTTTCCGTGTGTCGTTTAATGTGTAAATAGCGCACAGGGCCAGTAAAAACAACATGTGATCGTAAGCCCCAATGTTAAAGATATGGTAAAAGCCTAACTTTAAGTACGTTGAGAAAACAGAAGACACAGCTGTTGAATAAGTAAATTACAGGAAAATGTTAAGGGGCAAATTAAGTGTTTAAACTTGTAGATACAATAGTTGTGCCGCAGATATACCCTGAAAAGCCTGAATGGAAGGCATTATTCGACAAAAGTATGAATTATCTCGACTAACGTGCCCAGCTTTCCCGTGCATTTCCCGTAGTTCGTTTACTTGATGATGCGCTCGAGCACGGTCTGTGTTTTGCCGTCTGTGGTTTTGTGGATCATCTTGTTGCTGTTCACCCAACTGACCAGGGCCGTGTCGATCTGGGTGCCATACTTTATGCTGAGGATGTTCGTTTCGGGGTTGTACAGGTAACCGCCCTGCAGGCCTCTGCCATCGGAGCCGAGTACCATTCTAAACCGCCCCGACTGCTCGTATACAAACAGCGTTTCGCTTTGTACCAGGGCTTCTTTCAGGTTCGTTACGCCCTCGTTGCCGTCTAACTGCATCCCAACGAGTTTCCAGCTTCCGACAATAGAGTAGGTGCTCTGCTGTACCGGAGCGGTGCAGTGGGTGAAGGCTACCAGGAGTAACAGGGCAATAAGCCGGAAGTATGTTTTCATGGGTAATGCTTGGGCCAGGTTGATGTACTAAAGCTAGGGATTTTTGTTGAAATTACATGCAGCTTTTGCTAATCGCCATTTTCCTGGCAAATAGTTGCAGTACCAACAACAAACAAAAACGGCCACCTCAAAGGCAGCCGGTTTTTTAAATATCCAGGGAAATAATATTATGCCTACTCCCCCGTCGGTATTTCCACATCCACGTTGTTGAACCGGATCTTTCCGTCTTCCATCACAGCCTCAACCACAGAATCTTTGCTGATCTGGCCAGACAGGATCTCCTTCGAGAGTTCGTTGAGCACCTGGCGCTGGATCACGCGCTTGAGAGGACGGGCACCGAACTGCGGATCGTAACCCTGCTCACCCAAATGGTCCAGCACCTCGTCGGTGGCGATCAAACGGATGCCGGCGTCTTCGAGGCGGTTCTGAATCTGTCGGAACTGGATGGTCACGATCTTGCGGATGTCGCCACGGCTCAGCGGACGGAACATTACCAGCTCATCGATTCGGTTGAGGAACTCCGGCCTTACGGACTTTTTGAGCAGGTCAAACACCTGTTCCTTGGTCTCCTCAATTACCTCGTCGTGGTTAAATTCATTCATCTTCTCAAAGTTCTCCTGAATTATACCGGAGCCAATGTTCGAAGTCATGATGATGATGGTGTTCTTGAAATTGACCACACGGCCTTTGCTATCCGTTAAGCGGCCATCGTCTAGCACCTGCAGCAGGATGTTGAACACGTCCGGGTGCGCTTTCTCTATTTCGTCGAGCAGCACCACAGAGTAGGGCTTGCGGCGCACGGCCTCAGTCAGCTGGCCGCCCTCATCGTAACCTACGTATCCCGGAGGCGCCCCCACCATGCGGCTAACGGCGTGTCGCTCCTGGTACTCGCTCATGTCAATGCGCACCATGGCGTTCTCATCGTTAAACAGATAGTCGGCCAGCGCTTTGGCCAGCTCGGTTTTTCCCACGCCTGTAGTGCCCAGAAAGATAAACGAACCGATCGGCCGCTTCGGGTCCTGCATACCGGCGCGGCTGCGGCGCACGGCATCCGAAATGGCCTCAATCGCCTCTTCCTGGCCGGCTACTCTGCGGCCCAGTTCCTGCTCCAGGTGCAGCAGTTTTTCGCGGTCTGACTGCAGCATTTTGCTAACCGGAATGCCCGTCCACTTCGCCACGATACTGGCAATGTCTTCGGAGGTAACCTCTTCCTGCAGCATGGGGTTCTCGCCCTGCATCTCGTGTACCTGCTCCTGCAGCGTTTTCAGGTGGGCTTCTGCCTCCTGAATTTTGCCGTAGCGCAGTTCTGCCACGCGGCCGTAGTCGCCGGAGCGTTCGGCCTGGTCGGCTTCCAGTTTATACTGCTCAATATTTTCCTTCTCTTTCTGGATGCCTTCAATGATCTGTTTTTCATTCTGCCACTTGGCTTTCAGGTCATCGCGCTTGCCACTCAGGTCGGCGATCTCCTTCGATAGCACCGTTTCCTTATCCTTGTCGTTCTCGCGACGGATGGCCTCGCGCTCAATCTCCAGCTGCATGATGCGGCGTTGCAGTTCATCCAGCTCAACGGGCAGCGAATCTATCTCGATGCGCAGTTTGGCGGCGGCTTCGTCCATCAAGTCAATGGCTTTGTCTGGTAGAAAGCGGTCGGTAATGTATCGGTTCGAAAGCTCTACTGCAGCTATAATTGCATCGTCTTTGATGCGCACCCCGTGGTGCACCTCATACTTGTCTTTGATACCGCGAAGTATAGAAATGGCGTCGGGCACACTTGGCTCATCCACCATCACCGCCTGGAAACGACGCTCCAGCGCTTTATCCTTCTCGATATACTTCTGATATTCCTTTAAGGTAGTGGCACCGATGGCGTGCAGCTCCCCACGCGCCAGAGCGGGTTTCAGCAGGTTGGCAGCGTCCATGGCGCTCTCGCCCCCTGCGCCGGCGCCGATCAACGTATGAATCTCATCGATGAAGAGAATGATGTCCCCTTCCGCGTCTGTCACCTCCTTGATCACGGCCTTCAGCCGCTCCTCAAACTCGCCCTTATACTTTGCCCCTGCCACCAGCAAGCCCATGTCGAGGCTCATCAGCGTTTTGTTTTTCAGGTTCTCGGGCACGTCGCCGTTTACCATGCGCTGCGCCAGACCTTCCACAATAGCGGTTTTACCCACGCCAGGCTCACCCAGCAGCACAGGGTTATTTTTGGTGCGGCGGCTCAGGATCTGCAGCACGCGCCGTATCTCCTCGTCGCGACCAATTACAGGGTCTATTTTACCGGACCGGGCCATTTCGTTCAGGTCGCGGGCGTAGCGCTTGAGCGAGTTATACTTTGCCTCGGCGTTCTGGTCTGTTACCTTAGATCCACCGCGCAATTCCTTGATTGCCTTTTTCAGGTCTTTCTCATTAAAGCCAACGTCCTTCATCAGGCCAGCCACTTTGTCGCGGCCCGCCAACAGGCCCAGTAGCATGTGCTCGATAGCGACATACTCATCTCCGAACTCCTTTAAGTAGGATGTTGCCTTTTGCAGGGCTGCATTTGCATCGTTAGCCAGGTACGGACTGCCACCGCTCACCTTGGGGTAAGCCGCCACAATATCGTCCAGCTTGCTGTGCAGAATATTGCCATTGATGTTCAGCTTCTGCAGCAGGAAGTTGGTCACATTCTCATCCGTTTCCAGGATCGCTTTTAAAATATGGCCGGTTTCAATCGCCTGCTGCTGGTTGCCGCCAGCAATCTCAGTAGCCTTCTGAATGGCCTCCTGGGCTTTTATAGTATAGTTGTTAAAGTTCATGTGGATGCTTGTTTTCTTACCATTTCACGTCTAATGCTATACTAGCAACTTACGCACCAGTGGTACTTTTGGGTGAGTAATATGTAACTTTGGCATGTTTTAAGATTATGGGTTTAGCTTTTCAGGACAAAATGTCTGAATCAGGATTTGCAGGATAGGGAAGGATGTACAGGATGACTGGGAGCTTAAAATTAGGAAGATTATGAAGGTGATTTATAGCTATTATTGAACACCTTTTTATATTGAAGACTGATCGCACCGAAATTGATAAGGAGACCAATTGGAAAGTTGTAAGCAACTGTATAGTTTTTGGCTTGCGCTAAATGAATGTCCTCCAAATTTATCAACGCCTTCAATTCGACTACAATATTATTTTCAACTATAAAGTCTGCTCTTCTGCTTCCAACTTCTACACTATTATAGTATATAATCTGCTCCTTTTCACGCTCAAAGTTGAGCCCAACTTGTTTCAGTTCAAGGGCTAGACACCGCTGGTAAATAACTTCCTGAAAACCACTACCCAACGTGTTATGAACTTTCATTGCACAGCCAATTATTTTAAAAGTTATCTCATCCAACTGCATCGCTTAATTATTAATTCTATAATCTTTTAAATCTACCCATAATGAAAAAAATCCTGTTTATCCTTCTCTATCCTGCAAATCCTGATTCAGACATCCTTCTTAAAAACCGCCGCATAATGGTCCGCCAGCCGGGTTGGCTCGGGTAGTTTGTGCTTTAGGGCACAGGCCATTGCTATTTCCGTAGCTGCATCCAGGTCCATCAGGTGGCCGGGAGATACGAATACAGGCTTCACATTATCCTTGGTGCGCAGCACGTTGGCGATAATTTCTCCTTTAAACTCCAACGGGGACAAGGAGCCTTTGGTAGGGGCAGGCTCTTTATACTTGCCCACCAGCACTTTCTTGGCCACGCCCATGGTAGGCTTCTCTAGTTGCAGGCCCAAGTGGGTGGCGATGCCCAGTTTACGGGGGTGCGAAATGCCATGGCCATCCACCATGATCAGGTCGGGCTTCTGCTGTAGTTTCTGGTAGGCCAGCAACAGGTTGGGCGCTTCTCTAAAAGAAAGAAAGCCAGGAACGTACGGCAGCTCCACGGGGCCATGGTGCCATACTTTTTCCAGCACTTCCAGGGCTGGGTAATTAAGCAGTACGAACACCGACAAAATCGTGTCTTCCCCGATAAAAGAGGAGTCGCAGCCGGCGATCAGCTTCAGGTCGAAGTCGGGTTTCTGAATAAGCACGCGCTCCTGCATTTTTGTTTGGAGCACTTTTAGCTCCTGCATAAGCGCCGGATCAGGAGGGGGAGCATCGAATCTTCGGTAGTAGGCCATTTTTTTAAGTTTGACTTTTGAGTAACTGCTTGATTGAGCGAATGATCGAATCTTTTTGATTTAACTGGGGCAGGTACGAAAGCTGCAAGGTTCTGCCTTGCTATGTGCTATATCCGGACTTGACCTTTATTTAACCCATATTGAATCAATGAATGTTTGCTTACGCGCTGCAGGGGTAAATGAGCTTAGCAAACAGCAGGCGCCAGTTTTTATCTATGTAGCCAAAATGAAACTCGAAGGAGGTGTTGGTGTGCAGTACCGATTTTTGAACGCGGGGCAACGTGGTCTGGATGCGCTTGATCTCCTGCATGGGTAAGCTGGCGTAGTTCCAGTACCCGCTTTTCTGAAACTTTTCGGGTGTCCACACAAAACAGCCATCTTTACTGTAGCCGCTTGTGCCGGCCTCATAATCCACATTGTTGCAGCTAAAGGCAGGCCATGGTTCCTCTTGCAGGTTGCACGTTTTTACTTCCTGGGCCACCGTGAAAAAAGAGCGGTCCAGGTATTCCCGTTTAAAATCCCTGATGTCGGTGAAGTAGGTCATTTTGGGCACGGCACCGGGCTGCTCAATAAACCAAACACCAAATTGAGGATGGATAAACTGATTTAAGGCAGCAGTGTCGGCGTTTTGCAAAGCCTGGAAGAACCGGTTAAAGACACTGGTGAAGTCAGCGGAATCAGGGGGCGCGGTTTCATTTTGCGGCATAGCCGATTTGCCTGCGCTCAGCGCTGAATCTGACCTGACTGCTTCTGAATTGGCCGTATCGCCGGAATGAGAGGTATCAGGGGTGCAGGAAAAGGTTGTAAGCAGCAGTAAAAGCAAAAGGGCAAAAATGCGCATCGTAAAATATAGTTGTTTGTATACTTTACGCAGACAGGCAGGCTGGGATATGGCTTCGCTGAACTTTGGCCATGGCAGGTCGTAACTTTATATAGACCTATTATGAACCTAAGCTGACCCGAACATCAGCCTAAAATACAAAGCTATGACAAACTATACTTTTAACGACAGCGTGCAGCTTACCCTGCAACAGGTGCAGCTAACCGGCGACTTGGCAGTGCCTGAACAGGCGAAGGGGCTGGTCATTTTTTCGCATGGAAGCGGGAGCAGCCGCCTGAGTCCCCGCAACCGTTATGTGGCCGAGCACTTGCAGCACAGCGGCTTTGCCACCCTGCTTTTCGATCTGCTAACCCCCGAGGAAGACCAATCAAGTGAGAGTCGCTTTGACATTCCGCTCCTGACCCGGCGCCTGATCGAAGCCACACACTGGGTTGAGGAAAACGACAGGATCAGCAACCTGAATATCGGCTATTTTGGGGCCAGCACCGGGGCGGCTTCGGCCCTGGGGGCTGCCGCCGCTCTTGGCGACATTATTAAAGCCGTGGTAAGCCGTGGTGGCCGCCCCGACCTGGCCGACAGCGTGCTACCCGATGTTCAGGTACCAACTTTGTTAATTGTAGGAGGGAAGGATGAAGAGGTTGTGGGCCTGAACCTGCGGGCCCATGACAGGTTGCAGTGCCTGAAAGACATGGAAATAGTCCCCGATGCCACCCACCTGTTCGAGGAGCCCGGCGCTTTGGAAATGGCGGCACAACTGGCCACCGACTGGTTCCGGAAATACCTGGAACCTGGCAAGCAGCACCCCCTGCATCAGGACAAGCCATAAGATTCATTTGCAAACCTGAAGTTTCAGTAACTGAATGGCATGTGTAGATGTGGAATGTCCGACGAGTGGAATTTTGAAGCTGTTTTTTGGGGGGGTAATATTATGCCAAAAAATTCAGTGATTCACTTAATCAAAATCATAAAATGCAATGGAAAAGATACCGAGCCGGGAAGCAGCTGCCTGGTTGCTGGCCGACCGCTTAGAAAAGTATAAAGGGCGGCCGGGGGTGGTGCTGGCTATTCCGAGGGGAGGCGTGCCTGTGGCGGCCCCGATCGCGAAAAGGCTTGGCATGCCACTGGAGGTGACTGTCTCCAAAAAAATAGGGCACCCGCTAAACAGTGAGTTTGCAATAGGCGCTGTAAGCCTGGAGAGTGTGACAGTGGATGACCGGGCGGATGTGACGCCTGCGTACATCGCCGGCGAAGCGAAAAAAATCAGGGAGAACCTACAGCAAAAGTATAAGCTCTTTATGGGCAACCGGAAGCATGTGCCCCTTAAAGGCAAGGTGGTGATCATTGTGGATGACGGCATTGCCACCGGTAAAACACTGGAAGCAACGATTGAGCTTGTAAAAAAGGAACAGCCTGCTGAGGTTGTAGTGGCAGTACCTGTGGCACCTTACGCGGCCATAGATCATTTCCGGATGCTGGTTGACGAAGTGGTGTGCCTGTTAGTGCCCCCGTTTTTTCAGGCAGTAGGCCAGTTTTACGAAACGTTTACGCAAACCTCGGATGAAGAAGTGATCCGGTTAGTGAAAGAACAGGAGGATGCAGGTGAATCCGAATAAGCCTAATGCGCCAGGATGAAACTGTTGTGCATGACCTGGTCCTCAGCATGCACCTGCACCAGGTATACGCCCGACCTGTCTGAAGCCTGCATGCTGACGCGCTCATTCAAGCTGCCATCCAGGGTGCAGCGTGTACTGAACTGCCTGACCAGTTTTCCATCGGTGCTGTAAATGCTTACCCTGATCTCTGTAAACGGCTCCTGCGCCCGAAGTTCCAGCATCACCGTTCTGTTAGTGCTCAGAGTGGGGTAGATATGTAAAAGGCTCTGGCTGTCGGCGCTTACCCCGGCAGCGTGCAACACCTGGGTTTTCTCAATCTGAATGGTTTCGGAAGTACTGCTGCTGCCGTTTTTACTCACCTGTTTTAACTTATACTTTAAGATGCCAAAAGGCGCCGTCTGGTCGGTATACGTATATGTTTTGGCTGTTTTTGAGTTGCCCGTACTCTCTGTTATTCCAATTGGCACGAACGCTTCGGAGGCGACTGCCCTCAGAATTTCAAAATGTTTGTTTTCATTCTCGGAGGAGGTCTTCCAGGTTAGCAGCACTTCGTTGGTTTGGGTAAGCTCAGAGGTGAACTGCGTGTAAACAACCGGCGCCTCCTCCTCCATGGCTCCCATCAGGGCATCGTACCATTTCAGCGCCATCTTTTCCTCTCCGGCGGCATTCGGGTGCACGCCGTCCCAGGTATGCACGCCGGTGGTAGGGTCGAAGCCTTCGTGCTGCTCTACCAGCGTAACCGGCGACGAAGCGGTGTGCAACTCCTTTGCCAGGCCCGGAATTCTGTCGTTCAGCATGCGGATGTTGGCTGCCGCCTGGGGGCCCACTTTTTGGTCGTAGGCCGGTATAAGGCTGGCCATAAGAATTTTTACGTTGGGGTTATCGGCCCTTACCAGCCGCACTACTTCCCGCAGTTCATCAATTGTTTCGGCTACAGGCTGGTTGCGGAACATATCGTTGGTGCCCAGGTGCAGCAGCACCATATCGGGAGTGTAGCCTTCCAGCCATTCGCTCAGTTTGCCTTTTGTGGGTTCCTCGTTGTGGCCGTACAAAACCTGGTCTGCGCTCCAGCCCCAGTGGCCCTCGTTGTCGGGGTCAAAGTGCTGGCCTTTGTGCTTGGGCCAGTCGGGGTTGCCGTTTTGCTGCACACCATGCGACCCTACATAGTCTATCGCAATGCCTGCGTCAATCAGTTTCTTCCAGAGGTTATACCTGTAACTGTAATTTTCTTTATTGGATTGGGTGATGGAGTTACCCAGGGCCATAATTCGGAGGGGCGCTGCTGCAGCGGTAACAGCCATGCACAACGCAAAAAAAAGGAAAGGTATGATCCTGATTGAAATCAGCGTAAAGAAAGATGCCATAGCAAAGTCGTTTTTGGAACACTTGAACTTTAAGTAGACGATCAAGTGAAATAAATAGTTATAAGTTATACTTTTTTTGTGTCGCTGCGCCTTGCTGAACGCTGCAGAGGCAGTATGTTATTGTATACAAAGCTGCGCACAGGGAGCAGGCACGGTGTAGCCTGACTGACAGCAGCAGCCCTCAACCTACATGACTAAAAACTGTAAATTTGACGATGTTTGCGCGGGTAAGCCCTGTGCCGGGCTGTGTTGTGCTGGAACATAAGCGCGGGGCAGGAATGTGGTTATTTCCCTGACCAATATCAAAAAGACTCTTATATTTGCTACCATGATCTTTAGTCGCTCCCTTAAAAAGGGAGTAGTATGTTTTTAACCTATCAGAACGACATGACCAAAACAGCCAAAATAGTTTATACCATAACCGACGAAGCGCCTGCCCTGGCCACGCGCTCTTTTTTACCTCTTGTTGAAACGTTTACCAAAGCTGCCGGTATCGAGGTAGAAACCAAAGACATCTCGCTGGCGGGCCGTATCCTGGCTGCCTTCCCGGAGAAGCTAACCGGGCAGCAGCAGCAAAGCGACGACCTGGCTTACCTGGGCGACCTGGCTAAAACCGCTGAAGCAAACATCATTAAATTACCCAACATCAGCGCCTCTGTTCCGCAGCTGAACGCGGCTATTAAAGAATTGCAGTCGCAGGGGTATAACATTCCTGATTACCCTTCTGACCCTAAAAACGAGGAAGAGCAGGAGGTAAAGGCCCGCTATGCCAAAATATTGGGCAGCGCCGTGAACCCGGTGCTCAGAGAGGGCAACTCGGATCGGCGCGTGGCCGATGCCGTGAAGCAGTATGCTAAAAAGAACCCACACTCGATGGGTGCCTGGTCACCGGATTCTAAAACGCATGTGGCGCACATGGAAAGCGGTGATTTTTACGGCAGCGAGAAATCGACTGTGGTAGAAAACGCCGGCAATGTGAAAATACAGTTCGTGACGGCAGACGGAACCACTAAAACACTCAAGGAAAAAGTTTCCCTTTCGGCGGGTGAGGTGATTGATACGGCCGTGATGAGCCGCAAAGCGCTGCGCGCTTTCTTAGAAAAGGAGATCGAAGACGCCAGGAAGAACGACGTGCTGCTCTCGCTGCACCTGAAGGCAACCATGATGAAGGTCTCAGACCCGATCATGTTCGGCCATGCCGTTACCGTTTTCTTTAAGGATGTGTTTGAAAAGCACGCCGACACTTTCAAAAAGATCGGTGTGAACCCTAACCATGGCTTGGGCGATGTGTATGCCAAAATTCAGAGCCTGCCAGCCGACCAGCGCGAGGAGATTGAAGCCGACATTAAGGCGGAGTACGAAAAGCGACCTGAGCTGGCCATGGTAAACTCCGATAAGGGCATCACCAACCTGCACGTGCCAAGCGATGTGATCATTGACGCCTCTATGCCAGCCGCTATCCGTTCGTCGGGCAAGATGTGGGGCACAGACGGCAAGCTGCACGATACCAAAGCCATTATACCGGACCGTTCTTATGCCGGTATTTACCAGGAGACAATCAATTTCCATAAAGAGAACGGTGCGTTTGATGTAACCACCATGGGCACGGTGCCGAACATCGGGCTGATGGCCCAGAAGGCCGAGGAGTACGGCTCGCATGACAAGACTTTTGAAATGGCGGAGGCAGGAACCGTGCAGGTAGTGGATGCTGCCGGTAACACGCTGCTGGAGCAAAAGGTAGAAGAAGGCGATATCTTCAGAATGACGCAGACAAAAGACCTGCCTATCCAGGATTGGGTGAAGCTGGCTGTAACCAGGGCACGAATCACCAACACGCCAGCTATTTTCTGGCTCGACCCACAGCGTGCCCACGATGCCAACCTGATCAAAAAAGTAGACCGTTACCTGCAAGACCACGACACGGCGGGGCTGGAAATAAAGATCATGTCGCCGGTAGAGGCCATGCGCTATACACTGAAGCGCGCCAAGGCAGGCAAAGACACCATATCGGTAACCGGCAACGTACTGCGCGATTACCTAACCGACCTGTTCCCGATTATTGAGCTGGGAACAAGTGCTAAAATGCTCTCAATCGTTCCGTTGCTGGATGGCGGCGGTTTGTTTGAGACAGGTGCCGGCGGGTCGGCACCAAAGCACGTAGAGCAGTTTACAGAAGAGAATTACCTGCGCTGGGACTCGTTAGGTGAGTTTCTGGCTTTGGCCGTGTCGCTGGAAGACCTGGCTCAGAAAACCGGTAACGAGAAAGCCGAAGTGCTGGCCGAGGCGCTGAACAAAGCCAATGCCGAGTTCCTGGAAAAAGACAAGTCGCCATCTCGTAAAGTAGGCGGCATCGATAACCGCGGCAGCCACTTCTACCTGGCACTTTACTGGGCGCAGGCACTTGCCGAGCAGACCAAAAACCAAGAGCTGAAAGAGAAGTTCTCGAAGCTGGCCAAAGCGCTGACAGATAACGAGCAGAAGATCGTGGACGAGCAGATTGCCGCGCAAGGCAAACCCGTTGACATCGGCGGTTACTACCACCCGGATGCTGAAAAGGCTAGCAAAGCGATGCAGCCAAGCGAAACGCTGAATCGTATTCTGGCTGAGTTTTAATCAGAAGTATAAAGTATAAAATTGGAAAGGCTGCCTGAGAGATTGGGCAGCCTTTTTGGTTTTTGAGTATTTACTACAAAAGTACTAGTAGTAGTTAACTTTAAACGACCTTTCATTTACGAACTCTTTGGCCTCTTAGATAAAAGATTATCGTACCTGCCAGACCAATTGCAGCAGTAGTATAACCATAGCCGATAAGGAAACCATAACCTTTTGAGTCTGTGCCAAACACTACAGACAAAGCGATTGCTAATAGTCCTGAAATCATCACAATTATCATCTTGTGATACTTTGTAAGATTTTTCATAAGCTATTATATCTGTCCAATAAAAACATGCTTATCCATTCCGCAAAAATTTGCTACCTGCTATTTTTA
Source organism: Pontibacter sp. GD13 (assembly GCF_058216355.1). Taxonomy (NCBI): domain Bacteria; kingdom Pseudomonadati; phylum Bacteroidota; class Cytophagia; order Cytophagales; family Hymenobacteraceae; genus Pontibacter; species Pontibacter sp. GD13. Next base: position 189,069 of record NZ_JBYZMQ010000005.1, on the reverse strand, counting down.
ATATTTTCCGGGCTTTGCATTGCCGGTTATGCTAGTACCAATATAATAAAAGCTTCGCTTAAACGCATTTAGACAGGATGCAAATTATACCAACTGAAGTTTTTATCAGACAGATTCCTTTGTTCTCTCTAAGTTCTGCAATACAGTAATTGAGATGGCAAGTATATTTTTTTAGCTATGCGAAACGTTTTATTGCATTTCGATTGACATGCCGCAAGTTTTGAGCAAGCGCAACTTAAGGCTTGTTTATGAGCTTAGTTTGTGAACGCTTACAATTACAAACTACACATTCGCCTTTACAAACTGGCGCTATTTCTAACCACCAGTTACCGCTTCGCTACAACTGGCAGTATGTATTTATTATACTTTATGAGATTGGCTTTACAAACAATCTCATCCCATTCTAGAGCATTTGTGTAGAAATTCTCCCCTTGAGGGGAGTTAGAGGGGGGGTACATTTATAAGTAATTTGTAGCAACAGAAGCAGGAAGCGTAGCGACCGTTTTTACCCTATATGCCGCCCCTATATGCCGCAAGTTTAGCGTGAGCGTAACTTGTGGCTATCTATGAGGCCAGTTTGCAACTGGCGTATTCCATAACCATACTTACGCCAGTTACAAACTGGCCCTACTTTCCACCACCAGTTACCGCTTCGCTCAAACTGGCGGTATGTTCGTATAGTAGTGGCATGAGCCGAAACTTTAAGATCAGCGACCAGAGCAAGTTGCACTTTATCTCGTTTGCTACTGTAAATTGGATAGACGTTTTTACCAGACCTGCTTATAAGGACATTGTTGTTGATAGCCTGAACTATTGCATCAAGAACAAAGGGCTGGAAGTATACGCGTGGTGTATCATGTCAAATCATATTCACCTGATAGTTGGCTCGGCAGTAGAAAATCAGTCTGGTATCATTCGCGATCTGAAAAAACATACTTCCAAAACCATAGTAAAAGCCATTTTTGATAATCCACAGGAAAGTCGCAAAGAATGGATGCTTTGGATGTTTGAGCGTGCAGGTAAGCTAAATTGCAATAATCAAACTTTCCAGTTCTGGCAGCAGCACAACCAGCCTATCGAGCTAAACACAAATTTCCTGATGGAGCAGAAGCTAAATTATATTCACAGCAACCCTGTAGAAGCTGGTTTTGTGCGGGAACCGCAGGACTATCCCTATAGCAGCGCCATTGACTATGCTGGAGAAAAGGGTATGGTGGAAATTATACTTCTCCACTAACCATACCGCCAGTTTGAGCGAAGCGGTAACTGGTGGTGGAAAATAGGGCCAGTTTGTAACTGGCGTGTTCCATAATTTTACTTTCGCCAGTTACAAACTGGCTTCATGGATAGCCACAAGTTACGCTGTCGCTAAACTTGCGGCATTAAATGCTTAAAGTATAGATATACTATAGTAAAGGATTACATACTGTCTTTTGCAGAGGCTTGCTTTACTTGCCTGGCGCGTAATACATAAATAGAATAGATATACAACGTCTCTCCCCTGTACCTGATCGGTACTGATTGCTTAGCTAGCACATCGTACTGCAGCTTTACCTCCCGAGGGAGCTGATCTGTTTCCAGAACCAGCAATGTATTGACCGGGGCTGGATTCCATCCGCTGGCAGACCAAACTATAAATTGATCATATTTCTTGTCTTCGCTGAGGCAGCGCACATATTTGTTGCCCGAATAAAAGGCAAGTTCGGAGGCAACCTGGTAGTTTGTGGCTACTAGTTCAAATGGAGCGAGAGCCTTGTAGGTATGGCTCAGATCATTTACTTGCTGGCCCAGCTGCTGCCACCCCACCAGCCTTTTTAAAGGATCGGAGCGCACCGGCATAATCCGGTTCATACTGGCGAAATCCTGCACGGCAGGAAACAAAAAAAGTACCAGCAAGCCGAAAGTCAGGTAAAAAGGGAGGCGGATTTTCAGTAAACGCTCTTCCTTTACAACAAGGTAAGCAATAGCGATTGGCAGCAGCATGCAACCCGTGTTGTACCAGTTTACCTCTACGTGTTTGGTAATGGCAATGCAGGCGAAGAGCAGCAGGCAACATAGCGCAGGAACCGTGATCAGGGTTAGCTTTTGTTTGTCGCTAGCAGGCAAAGGCAGCCTGCCATGGAATGTGACGCGCAAGAGCAAGGGGAAAAAGAAAGGGGAATTGACCAGGATAAAGCCCCCAAATAATTCCGTCAGGTTTTTCATGGATTTGAAGGCTTGTGTTTGATGCTGCGCCCCCGCCAGGTGAAGCAAGTGTTGCACCATCATCCAGTGGTGTTGGTAATTCCAGAGGAGCAGGGGCAGGTTAAAAAGCAAGACGATCGAAAGCACCAGCGCTTGCCCACTTGCATAGCGTTTTCCGTTTTGCCAGAACAGTGGCCATACTAAAGGTACTATAAAAAACAGCATTGCCTGTTTCGAGAGGCAACCCAGGCCAAAGCCTAGCCCTGTTGCTAACCAATACCACGGCGTGTTCTGGTCCAGAGCTTTCAGAAACAGGTAAAAAGTGCAAACCCAGAAGAACAGCAACAGCGAATCGGTGGTGAAGAACGTGGAAGCCAGCACGAAGTAGGGCATTACACTAAGTAAAACGGTAGCCAGGTGTGCCAGTTTCCTGCTGGCAAACAGAAGCATACTTACTTGATAGAACACGTAAAGCGTGGCCGCCCCAAAAGCAAGGGCTGTGAACCTGATCACCAGTTCGTGGTCGCCAAAAAGGCTGCTGGTGGCGTAATTGACCCAGGCAATAAGCGGTGGCTTAGAGTAATAAGCCCAGGCCAGATGCTTGGACCAAAGCCAATATTGCGCCTCCTCTGAAAACAGGTTGTACCCCGAAATCAGAAAACCTACTTTTAAACTGGCGTACGCACACCAGTAAACAATACGATATGCAGCCGCAGGTATGGCAGAACTTTTTAACATCTTGATTGCTGTTAACCACACAACATTCTTAACACCTTAAGCCATTAAGCGAGAACACTTTTAACTAGTAACCTGGGTGCTCTATTTGCTACGTAGGCTGTTGCAAAGGTTTTTGATTGTGCGGTATTCTTGGTGTGAGCTCATAAAAAGTGAGCAAAAGTATGAACTGCCTTGCCGGGTAGGTAAACAACCGGGGTGTCATTTTTAACGCCATTGCAAAGGTCCATACATGGCATAAACAGGCGCAATGCTTATAATCTTTTCATCAACTGCGGCATTCATGCTTCTGCCTGCTTCATGGAGTAACAAAAGCAATATCCGTTTACAGCTGGAAGGGATAAAACAGAAGGGGCAGCCAAGTATGGCTGCCCCTTCTGTTTTATCCTGATAAATAAGTATTATCTCCAGGTCTTAGTACCCGAACAAGGTCTTCAGATCCAGTTGCTTCACTTTGCCGTATTTTTCCAGTGCCTTAAAGTTAAGCTTGTCTTTCGAGCCAATCACAAGTATAACCTGCGGCTGGCCTTTTACATACTTCTGCTGGAACTCCTTCAGTTGGTCAAAGGTCATGGCGTTGGCGCTCTGGTACACATCCTGACGGATATCATAGTTAAGGCCCAGTTTCTTGGCGCGCTCGTAGTCGAACAGGATGCCGGCTTTGGTAATGCGCTCCGTAGAAATACTGTTGCGCAACGAGGCGCGGGCATTCTGGAAGTTCGCATCGGCCAGTGGCATGTCCGTTAACAGGGTTTGCATACCGGCCATGGCCTCAGCCAGCTTATCAGACTGTGCCCCGATGTAGGAGATCAGGTAGTTGGCGCGGTCTTTTTTGGCAGCGGGGCTGTAAAAAGAATAGGTAGAGTAAGCCAGGGCCTTCGATTCGCGCAGGTCCTGGAACACAATGCCGCCCATGTACTCGTTATAAAGCCTTACCACCGGAACAATGTCCTTGTTGTAAGGAACAGACTTGCTCAGGAACAACATCTCGGCCTGTACCATGTCATAATCTGCCCAGTAAACGGTTGGCTCCTTAAAATCAATCTCGGCGTACTCTTTCTCGGCAGGTACTGGCTTTAACGTGGCGGGCACCATGTGGCCCTCATTCAGGGTAGCTGCCAGGTTTTCTGTTTCACGTGGACCATAGTATAGCACGCGATGCTCGTAGGTTGGTATGCTCTTGATGATGCTCACCAACTCCTGTGGTTTCACGGCCTTCAGCTCTTTCTCGCTCAGCAGGGTATTGAACGGGTTCTTCTTGCCATACTTGGCATAATTCACCATGGCCTGCTGCAGGATAACGCCTTTGTTCTTCTTGGCATCGGCACGGGCTTTTAAAATACCCGCTACCATATCGTTCAGGGCTTGCTGATCGGGTTTGGCGTTGGCCAGCACACTCTCAAACAGGTTCAGGCCTTTCTCGAAATTTTCATCCAAACCGGTCAGGCTTACATAAACCTGGTCGCCGGAAGAGAACACATCAAACGAGGTGCCTAGCTTAAAGAATTCCTTCTGCAGTTCCTCGGCAGTATACTTATCGGTGCCCAGGTACTTGAGGTAGTTCACGGCCATACCCAGTTTCTGGTCGTTGTTGGTGCCCATGTCCAGGATATAGTAAAGCTGGAACAGGCCGTTGTCTTTGTTTTTCGTGTACAATAGCGGGATGTCCTGCTTCAGTTTGGTTTCTGCAATATCTTTGCTGTAATCCAGGAATACCGGCTGAAGCGGCACCACCTCTTTGGCCATAAATCCCTTGTAGTAATCGGACTGCGCATCGCGGTTCACGGCTACGGGTGTAATGGTAGGCTTTTCCACTTTCATGGCATTTGGGTCTTTGCCGTTGCGCTTGTACACCAACACATAATTGTTGTTGAAATACTTGTTGGCCACGTCCATCACATCTTGCTTGGTAATGCTGGCAAACTCCTGCTGGCGGCTCACAAACTTTTTCCAGGGCATGTCATAGATAAAAGCGGTCACGAAGGCATCCGCACGGTTGCTATTGTCCTCGTAGGCCTTCATGGTGTTAATCTTGTCGTTGTTGACCACGGCCTGTATCAGCTCTTCATCAAAATCGCCTTTCTTTACCATGTCCAGCTGCTTCAATAACAAATCGCGCACCTGGTCCAGCGACTGCCCCTGGCGTGGCATGCCCGTCATCCGGAACGTGCCGTAGTCTTTCATGGGCGTATCGTAGGCGTAAGCTTGCAGCACCTTCTGTTGTTGGTTCAGGTTCAGGTCAACTAAACCGGCCTGGCCGTTATAAAGCAGGTTGCTGATCATCTGCACTACCAAAGCATCCTTAGAGTTGATGCCCGGTGTGCGGTAGGCAATGGAAACGTTCTCTGCATCCGGGCCAAGCACCTCTTTCACGATGGGCTTCTGAATCGGCTGCTCCTGCGCTACAGTGAAACCCGGTACCTGGCTTTTCTCAATGCCTCCCCAATATTTGTCGATCAACCGGATGGTCTGATCGAAGTCGATGTCGCCGGACATGGCGATGGCCATGTTGTTGGGCACATAATACTTATCGAAGTAGTTTTTTATTGCAGTGATAGATGGGTTTTTCAGGTGCTCGATGGTGCCGATTGTCGTCTGCGTACCGTACTGGTGTGTTGGGAACAGTTCGGTATTAATCACCTCTGCTACCTTGCGGCCATCGCTGTCCAGGGTGCGGTTCTTCTCCTCGTACACTGCCTCCAGCTCGGTATGGAACAGGCGCGGCACCATTTCCTGGAAACGATCCGACTCCAGTTCCAGCCAGCGCTCCAGCTGATTGCTCGGAATATCGTTGGTGTATACGGTCTGGTCTACCCAGGTATAGGCGTTGGTGCCTTTTGCGCCAATAGCCGTGAGCAGCTTGTCGTACTCGTTGGCAATAGCAAAGGTGGCGGCCACCCCGGAAACAGAGTCTATCTGGTGATAGATTTTTTTACGCATGGCTTCATCAGAGGTGTTTCTGTATTTTTCGTACAGGGCTTCAATTTTGGCCAGTTCCTCCTTTTCCTTCGGCCAGTTGGCAGTGCCTAGTTCGGTTGTGCCTTTAAACACCATGTGCTCCAGGTAGTGCGCCAGGCCAGTGGCATCGGCGGGGTCGTTTTTGCTGCCTGCCCGCACGGCAATGAACGTCTGAATGCGCGGTGCCTCCTCGTAATCTGAAAGATAAACTTTCAGACCGTTACTTAAGGTATAGATACGTGCGTTCAGCGGATCATCGGGCGCTGTTTCGTATATATACTCTTTTTCGGCAGTGGCCGCAGTGGCTGTAGCGGCCGTTTCGGTGCTGGACTGTGTCTGATAGGCTTCGTTTTTACACTGCGTGAGTGTAAATGTTAAGGCAACCAAAAACAGGGATGACGCTCTTTTAAGGATCATAGTTTTTTTGTTGTTAGTGATGATAGAACTATACGAACGTAATATATAACGGACACTAAAAATCAGTGTCAAGACCAAATCGTTGCTTTAAATCGACGATCACCGGAAATTTTTCTGCCAGATAGTTAAACTTATCCTGCGAGGTATAGAGTTTGCGCCCTTCATCATGTGCCTCCATCACCTCTGCCAACAGCTTTATACTTTTGTTGCCGGTTTCCTGCTTTAGCTCCCGCAAGATGGCAGGGCGCAGCGCCGTAAACTGGTCCATCATCACATGGTTTTCCAGGTGAAGTATAACTTCGTTTTCAGGCCCAATGTGGTACTGCCGGTTCAGGAGCGTGTACTCCATCATGTTCTCGGCTTTCTTGCGGCGCAGAATGGCATGCCACACGGTTTTTAGTTTGGCCTGATCCACGGGTACGGCAGCGCCATAGGTCGTATCTTCCTCCTCTTCGGCAAGGGCCACTTCCGCTACGGCAGCCTTTTTGTTTTGCAGGTCTTTCAGGCTGGGCAGCTTGCCCAGTTTTTTGGGCGGCGGCAACTGTACGCCCACGCGGGGCTTATCCGGACCCCGTTCCGGCCCATGGCCCGGGGGCGTTTGTGGGTTGGCAGGTGCAATGTGCGCGTCCGGTGTTACCTCTTGTGGCATAGGGGGCTGCTGCAATCCCTCCGATGGTACGCTGTCCGGGGTAGTGGGCTGCTGCAAGCGCTCAGAAGGTACACTCTCTGGCGTAGGCTGCTGTAACTCCTCGGACGGCACTTTGCCGGGCGGGTTTGCCGGCTGCAGAGCTGCCGAGGGCGCAGCTGTGGCGCCTGTTGTAACGGTAGGGGCTGGCGCCGGAGCCGCTACCTTAGCTTTTTTTGATGTGTCACCGGTCTGCGCGAAACGCAGGGCTGCATTCAGGTGCGCCATTTTCATCAGGCACAGCTCCACGTGCAGGCGCTGGTTCTTGCTGCTTTTGTAAGTGGTGTCGCAGGTGCCTACCAGGTTAAGGCCCGAGAGCAGGAACGACACGCTGGAACCAGCCGATTGTTCGGCATAACGGGCTCTGATGTTGTCCGACACCTCCAGCAGTTGCACTGTCTGGGGGTCTTTGCACACCAGCAGGCTGCGGAAGTGCTCGCCGATCCCGATCAGGAAGTTATGGGCATCAAACCCGTTCTTCAGAATCTCATCGAAAAGCAGCAATGCCCCCGAAAGGTTCTGCTCCATCAAGTGGTCCGTTAACCGGAAGTAGTAATCATAATCCAGGATGTGCAGGTTTTCAACTGTGGCCTTGTACGTAACATTGCTGCCCGAGAAGGTTACCATCTGGTCGAATATGGAGAGGGCATCGCGTAGGGCGCCATCCGCTTTCTGCGAGATCAGGTGCAACGCGTCAGGCTCGGCCTCTATACTTTCTTTTGTGGCGATACTGCCCAGGTGGTGCACCATGTCCTCTATCCTGATCCGGTTGAAATCGAAGATCTGGCAACGCGAAAGAATGGTGGGGATGATTTTGTGGCGCTCGGTGGTGGCCAGTATGAAAATGGCGTAGGAAGGCGGCTCCTCCAGCGTCTTCAGGAAAGCGTTGAAGGCCTGGTTGGAAAGCATGTGTACCTCATCGATGATGTAGATCTTATACTTGCCCGTTTGGGGTGCATAGCGCACCTGCTCCACCAGATTCCGGATATCCTCCACAGAGTTGTTAGACGCGGCATCGAGCTCATGGATGTTAAAGGAGCTGTTGCTGTTAAAGCTCCGGCACGACTCGCACTCGTTGCAGGCCTCGGTGCCGGCAGTGATGTTCTGGCAGTTGATGGTTTTGGCCAGGATACGGGCACAGGTGGTTTTACCCACCCCGCGTGGTCCGCAAAACAGAAAGGCCTGGGCCAAATGCTTGCTGCTAATGGCATTTTTAAGGGTATTGGTTATATGATGCTGCCCCACCACGCTGTCGAACGTGGTCGGACGGTATTTACGCGCTGACACTACAAAATTTTCCATTACTACAAAGATAATCAATCTGAAGCTGAATTGGGAGTGCTTTTTATTGGGTTTTATCTACTTGAAAAACTACCGGAAGTCATGCTTTAACATAAGTTGGAGCCTGTTTTAAAAAAATTGATTCATTTATTTTTCACGGTAAATATAGTTTAGCTGGCTTCATGGCCAAATTCGCAGAGCAATTGAATTAAAAATCAGAGCCTGCAAAAGTAAGTGCCTACAAATGGAATGCTGCATTTGTTCTTATGGGTTTTATAATGAGGCCATTATATTTCATTAAAAGGTATTATTTTATGTATTTATATATAGCCATATTCTTTTACCATTTGCAATATAAGTTTATTTAGTTGAATAATAAAAATATATAAATTTACTTTTTTTTATATAACTTATTATTATTCAGGGCGTAACTAGTGTAATTATTTCCTAAACAATTTTAAATCTAGTTACATTATGGGCAAAAGACTACGCATTAACATGCAGCTGGCTATTGTTATGGCTATGCTGCTTGGAAACTTTGTTTCCTACGGACAGGGAAACAGTAAAAACGGTAAGAAGGAGGTGCCCCTGGCTGCGCTGGAGCACATAAAAAAGAACAAGCAGCAGCTTGGCCTTGAGGATGCAGATTTTGCAGAGCTGGAACTGAGTAGTGCCACTGAAAGCAAGAAGAGTGGCGTGAAGCACCTTTATATTAAGCAGCTTTACCAGGGGATAGAAATTTATGGTGCTCTTACAAACATCAGCCTTGATAAAAATGAGCAGGTAGTTACCATGGGCAACCGTTTACACGGCAAAGTCAGTAAAAAGGTGAAAGGCAACCAGGTAAGTCTGGATGCCCAGAATGCTGTGGCAACCGCAGCCCGGTATCTCAATACCACGTTTAAGGAGCCGCTCACGGTGAAGGAAAAAGCAAACGGCAGAAACAGAGAGGTGCTGTTTTCGACAGGGGGTATTTCGCTGGAGCCGATTCCTGCTAAACTGGTGTATCAGCCCATGGAAGACGGAAGCCTGCGGCTTGCCTGGGAGGTATCAATTTATGAGCTGGATGCCCAAAATTGGTGGAACATCCGGCTAGATGCCAGCACCGGACAAATACTGGACAAAGATAACATGGTGGTACACTGCCAGTTTGAGAACAACGGTGCCGGGGGCACGTTTTTGCACGATAGCCACATCCATGCCTTGCTGTCGCCTAATGTGGCGAGCCCGAAAGCTGCGGTTCAGCGTGTGGCTGAATTAAGCGGTTTTAACGTGTTTGCCATGCCCCACGAAAGCCCGAATCACGGATCTCGTTCCATTGTAAGCACCTCAGCTGCCAATCCGTCCGCCTCACCTCTAGGATGGAACATTGAAACCAGAACCCGTGGTAATAACGTGTTCGCTTATGAGGATCCAACTAACAATAACAGTTTTGCAACTAATTACAGCCCTGACGGTGGCATTAACGCTAACTTTAATTTTGAGGTTGATTTTACAAAAGAACCTGTTAACTCGCGCGATGCTGCCATCACAAACCTTTTCTATTGGAATAATGTGATACACGATGTTTGGTATCAGTATGGCTTTGATGAGGTTAGCGGAAGTTTCCAGCTCAATAACTTTGGAAAGGGCGGTTTAGAAGGAGACCCGGTACTGGCAGAAGCACAGGATAGCAGAAACATAGCAACTACGCGTAATAATGCCAACTTTGCAACCCCGCGCGATGGATTTGCGCCCCGTATGCAAATGTACCTGTGGAGTTCCAAGACAGATCCTGAGGCATTTACTGTTGTCTCTCCAACCTCTTTAGCCGGAACCTATCCGATTGCAGGCGCCAGTTTCGGACCTAAACTTACGCCGACTCCCATTACAGGTAAATTAGTGCTGGCCCAGGACAATGTGAACAACGAAGGGTGTAACGCATTTACCAATGCAACCGAGATCAGCGGCAATATTGCCGTGGTGTACAGAGGTACCTGCGCATTTACCGTTAAAGTGCAAAATGCACAGGCAGCGGGTGCGATTGCGGTTATCGTGATCAATAGCGTTTCCGGAGCACCTACCAGCATGGGGGGCACGCCAACTGTGCCTATCACCATACCCGCTGTGATGGTGAGCAACATAACCGGGGCCTCTATCCGCGAACAGCTGAATGCCGGTGTGGAAGTTGTGGTAAGCCTGAAAGATGTAGGAAACCCTGAGATGGATGGTGACTTTGACAATGGTATTATCGTGCACGAGTATGGCCACGGCATCTCGAACCGCCTGACCGGCGGACCCAATGTGTCTAACTGCCTGCCGAGCGCGTTTCAGTATCCTAACGGAGAAATTCTTTATACAGAACAAATGGGCGAGGGCTGGAGCGACTGGTTTGGACTGATGATGACCATGAAGCCAGGAGACACCCGCGAGAAAATAAGGGGGATTGGCACTTACGTGAGCAACCAACCAATCGATGGCGGTGGCATCAGACCTGCGCCTTACAGCACGAGTTTCGCCACTAATAGCTTTACCTATGCCGCCACAAACAATCCGGCCATCTCTGCGCCGCACGGCGTGGGTTTTGTATGGGCCACTATACTTTGGGATATGACCTGGGATCTTGTTGACAAGTATGGCTTTGATGCAGATTTGTACAACGGGAAAGGTGGGAATAACATGGCGATGCAACTGGTAATTGATGGTTTGAAAATGCAGGTCTGCCGACCAGGATTTGTGGATGGACGCGATGCCATACTTCTGGCAGACCAGGCGCTATACAACGGAGCCAACCAGGAACTGATCTGGCGTGCCTTTGCAAAGCGCGGCCTCGGCTTTAGTGCCAGCCAGGGCTCCAACCTGAGCAGGTTCGATCAAGTGGAAGCCTTTGAAGTGCCGCCTCTGTATGCCTGCGAGAAACCTGTTGTGGAGGCAGTTGCCATGTCTTCGGTTTACACTGGGGGAGTTGCCTCTAACCTGTACATCGGTTATGGTCCGCAAAGCGTGAAGCTGCGTGCATCCGGCGATGCCACGAACCGTTACACCTGGAGCGGTGCTTCCGCGTCAGCGCTGAGCAATACCTCTGTTGCGGATCCGGTATTTACACCGACAAGGGCCGGAAGCTATACTTTTACCGTAACATCTGTTAACCAGTTTATGTGTACGCGCCAAGAGTCTATCACTATTACTGTTGTGGATGTACGCTGTGGCGACAAGAAGAAGCGTGATAAAGTGCTGGTGTGCGTTGATGGCGAAAACAATTGCGTAGATCCTAAGGGGGTAAGCGCTATGCTGACAAAAGCAGGTGGCAAGTTAGGAGACTGTAGCATGAACCTGAGTGCGACAGCTACGGCCATTGCCACTAGCCAGGAAGCAGCCGATGACCTGGCGCTTAATTATCCGAACCCGTTCTCTGATCATACAACCATTAGTTTCAAGGCGAAGGAATCGGGTTATACCGTGCTAAAAGTATATGACATTACTGGCCGCGAGGTTGCTACGTTGTTCGAAGGAAATGCTGAAAGCGGGCTGACGTATAACCATGTCTTCAAAGCAGGCGACAAACAAAGTGGTATTTACATTTATAAGCTCATAAATGGAAACACCACCCGTTCCGGCACAATGCTTTTGATCAAATAAGCGCTACAGCGTAGAATATCATAAAGAATTTGGAATTTGGGTTGCAGCTATTTAGTTGCAACCCAAATTTTTTGTGGTGTGGGTATTAAACAAATATACTACACCTACTCAACGCACCGCTTCATACCCGCCCAACACGCCCTTCTTCGAAAGCACCACTTGCCAGAGCTGGTTGTTGCGTGCCCTGAATGAACCGGCGCTGGATAACAAATAATACTTCCACATCCGGTAAAAGCGCTCGCCATACTGTTCCTGTAACTTGCCCCAGTTGGCATCGAAGTTATGGAACCACGCCATAAGGGTATAATCGTAATACGGGCCGAAGTTGTGCCAGTCTTCCATCACAAAAACGTTCTCCATGGCCGAGCCCAGCTGTTTAATGGAGGGGATAAGGCAGTTGGGAAAAATATAGGTATCCGTAAACGGGTCGGCAGAGGTTCTGGAGTAGTTCACCCCGATAGTGTGCAGCAGGAAAAGGCCGTCGTCTTTCAAACAGCGTGCAGCGGTTTGCAGATAGGTGCGGTGGTTTTTATACCCTACGTGCTCAGCCATGCCCACCGACACCACATGGTCGAACTGCTCGTTCACGTCGCGGTAATCCTGGAGTCGGAGCTCCACGGGCAGGCCCTTGCACATTTCCCGGCCCAGCTTCACCTGCTCCTCAGATACCGTTACACCCACCACTTCGACGCCATACTTCTCGGCTGCGAATTTAGCGAAGCTGCCCCAGCCGCAGCCAATATCGAGTACCCGCTGGCCGGGCTGGAAGCTCAGTTTCCTGCAGATCAGGTCCAGTTTGTTTTCCTGTGCCTGGTCCAGGTTTTGGGCGTTTTTCCAGTAACCGCAGCTGTAGGCCATGCGCTTGTCGAGCATCAGTTGGTAGAGGTCGTTGCCAATGTCGTAGTGGCGTTGCGCATTGTGGGCCGCCTTGCCCTTCGACTGCATGTTGAGCAGCTTGGCCAGCAGCATTTGAAGTACGGTTTTCCATCCAAACCGGGCCTGCTTGTAGAGGTCAGCCCGGATTACCCGAAAAGCAAACGCATCTATCTGGGCACAGTCCCACCAGCCATCCATGTAAGACTCCCCCAGGCCCAGGGTGCCCTGGGTAAGCACGCGCTTGTAAAACCTGTCGTCATGCACCTGCAGGTCCCAGGGGTCGGGGCCGTTTATCTTAACATCGGCGGTTGCTAAAATACGGACTACTTGCTGTTGTAGACTGGTTGCGCTCATGGTGCAGACATGGGTATACGTTGCTGTAATGGTATACTTCTATTTGCCTTGAACGCGTGTTAATATGAATGGTTAGTTTGGAGCCTGGCTGGTTTTACTGTCAGTTAAAAGACATGCATTGTACTGGAAAAAGAATGCGATAAGGGTACAGCTAAAATACCAACTTGAACACGGTGCCCACGCCCATTTTGCTTTCTACCTGTATGCTGCCTTTGTGCAGCAGCATGATGTGTTTGGCCAGACTCAGGCCAATGCCGGAGCCCTCTTTGTGAGAGGTAAAGAAGGGAATGAAAATACTCTCCAGCAGCTCTTCGGGTATTCCTGTGCCGTTGTCCTGCACCTCGATCACTGTTTTGCCGTTTTCCTGCTCCGCTGTCAGTGTCACTTTTGGGGCAGGGTTTTCCGCTACTGCTCGGCGGGCATTTAAAACCAGGTTTATAAGCACTTGCTCCAGCAGGTTTACATCACCGTTCAGGGTAAGGTTGGAGGGGTGTACATGGCAATCCATTGCTATGCCCTGCGCTTCCAGTTGCGGGCGCATCAATCCGTTTATACTCTTGAAAAGCTCCTGCACATACACGGTTGTCCGCATCACCTCCTGCGACTTGTTCAGGTTCCGGTAAAAGTGTGCGAAGCGCAGCAGGCCCTCACTGCGTTTTTTTATGATGGAGATGCCCTCTTCCGTGTCCTGTAACAGTTCAGGGTCGGGCGCTACACCCGGGCCTTGCGCTACCCGTTCCCGTTCCTGGTGCAGGTGGTGCCCCAGCGTATCAGCCAGCGAGGCAATGGGCGCCACAGAGTTCATGATCTCATGCGTCATCACGCGCAGCAGTTTTTGCCAGGCCTCGGTTTCAGTGGCGTCTACGGTGGCACTTACGTTTTTTAGGGCGAAAAGCAGTAGGTTGCGGTGCTGCAGCGTAAAAGCCGAAGCAGAGAGCAGCAGCTGGGTTTGGCCGTCTGGTAGCTTTACCTTCAGAAGCTGGCTTTCGCCGGCTTTGCTATGTTGCATGGCCTCTTGCAGCACGGGGTAGCGCAGTGCCAGGCTATCCAGGCTTTTGAGGTAAGGCAGGTGCAGTATTTTCTTGAAAGCCTCGTTTACCCATTCCACCTCTCCTGTCTCTTCATCCACGGCCATAATGCCCGTGTCAATTAGTTGCAGGATGGTTTGCATGTAAAGGAACTGGGCTTCTTTCTCGATATGTAGCTGTTTAAAAGTATCGTTTATGAGGTTAAAGGCCACATGCAGCTGGTGTAAAGAACTGTTGGTGGTAGACGCGTTAAAGCGTTGTGAGAAATCGCGCTGCTTTACAGCCTGCAGAAATTTAGCCAGCTCATTGTTGCTTCGGGTTACATAAACGGCCAGTTCCCATACCTGTGCCAGCATGATGAGTATGCCAGAACCTACCTGCAGCCAGGTAAAGCGCGGCAGGTAATGCACGGTGAGGTACATGACCCCCAGCAAAAGTATAAACCGGACCAGGAGCCCGAACTCAAGGCGCTTAAATATCATGCTTGTCCAATCGGCGGTACAGGGCGGTGCGGGTGAGGCCCAACTCCTTAGCGGTTCTGGAAATATTGCCCTTGTTGTTTTCTAACGCACGCACAATGGTTTCGCGCTCTATCTCGTGCAAAGGTTGAGGCTTTTCAGGCGTGTGCGCGGCCGCGGAGGCGGCGGCAGCCATCTCTACGGGGGAGAAGCTAAAATCCCTGGGTTCCAGCACAGGGCCTTCTGCCAGAATAATGGCGCGCTCCACGGCATGCTGCAATTCGCGCACGTTGCCCGGCCAGCTGTGCTGCTTCAACTTTTGTAAGGTGGCGGGGGCGAAGTCAGGCGCTGGCTTGTGGTTCTTATGCGCATATACTGCGGCAAAATGGCGTGCGAGCAGTTCCACATCGCCATACCGCTGGCGCAGGGGCGGCAGGGTGATTTCTACTGTGTTGATGCGGTAAATGAGGTCTTTTCGGAACTGGTTGCGCGCTGCCAGGTCGTAAATAGGCTCGTTAGTAGCTGATACGAGCCTGATGTCCACTGGCACAGGCACATTAGAGCCCAGGGGCGTTACCTGCCTGTTTTGCAGCACGGTGAGCAGCTTGGCCTGCATGGCCGGCGAGATATTGCCAATTTCATCCAGGAACAAAGTGCCTCCGTTTGCGGCCTCAAACCTGCCTGCGCGGTCTTCGCGAGCATCTGTAAAGGCCCCTTTTTTAGAGCCAAACAGCTCACTCTCAAACAAGGAGTCGGTTAGGGAGCCCATGTCTACGGTTACAAACGGCTTGCTGGCCCGGAACGATTTCTCGTGCAAGGCCCTTGCCACCAGCTCTTTGCCGGTGCCGTTCTCGCCAAGTATAAGTACGTTGGCCTCGGTTGGGGCGATCTTCTCAATTTTGTACAGTACGTCCTTTATCGCTTCCGATTCCCCTAAAATGCTGGTACTCTGGTTTTTTTTAGGAGTGGGGCCAGCGCCTCCCTTTACCCGCTGGCGCCTTAGCTCCAGGGTCTGGTGCAGGGTTTCCAATAGCATTTCGTTACGCCATGGCTTCACGATAAAGTCAGCGGCGCCTTCTTTCAACGACCTGACAGCCAATGCCACATCCCCGTATGCCGTTATCAGTATCACTGAAGCCTCCTTGTCTTTCTCCAGAATCTGCCGCAGCCAGTACAAACCCTCGTTGCCCGTGTTCAGGGCACTCTTAAAGTTCATGTCCAGGAAAATGACATCGAATGACTGCTTCCCTAAAAGGTTAAGCAGGTTATCGGGGTTCTTCTCGGTAACTACCTCTTTTACTTCGGACTTGAGCAGCAGCTTCAGCGCAAAAAGCACGTCCGCTTCATCATCAACAACAAGGACACGGGCATTTTTTACAGCAGCCATAGGTAAGAAAAAGTGTTGTTCATAATTCGAATATAAACATTCTATTTGAAATTGTCAGAATCAGGATTTACGGCGTGAAAACGCGCGTAGGAGGGAAGGGGTGCGAGTGCGCTTACTTCCTCTAAATACTTCTGCCCAGAGAGAAATCGAACCTGTCCTTCAAATGATGTATTAGATTCTGAATCTGGCAATTGCCTGTACCGAAAGCGAACATGTGCGCACAGGAAAGTTGTAACAAAAGCGGACACATTAAAATAGGTTTTTTGTTTTAAATCAATGAAAATCAAGTATTTATGTTTTTGGCATTTTAATTTCTAAAGAGCTTTGTATGGAAAATAATAATATCCAAAATAATTAGAGCCGCTTTACAACTCCTGAACTATGTATAAGAACTACTTTAGAATGGCTTACCGCAACCTGCTGCGCCACAAGGTATTTTCGCTCATCAACATACTGGGGCTTGCACTGGGCCTTACCTGCAGCATTCTGATCTTGCTTTGGGTGCAGGATGAAGTGAATTATGACCGTTTTCACGCCCATGTGGACAACCTGTTCCGCGTAATGGAAGTGCAGCATTACCCTGGCGCTGACGACCTGACTACAGATGCCACCCCGGGGCCGCTGGCCGAAGTGCTGGAAGCGGAACTGCCGGATGTGAAGCATGCCATCCGGACCACCACCTGGGAGTGGAAACAGCTGTTTACATTTCAGGGCAAGGCCTTGAAAGTGAATGGACGCTACGCCGATCCGGAATTTTTTGAGGTGTTCTCTTTTCCGCTTTTGTATGGCGATGCCCGGCAGGCGCTGCAGCAGCCAAACACAGTGGTTATTTCAGAAACAGTGGCAAGGCAATTCTTCGGTTCGCCGGGCAATGCCATGGGCAAAGTGTTTACTGTAAATAATGAGAAAAGCTACAGCGTTACCGGCGTAGCACAGGAGGCGCCTAAAAACTCCTCGATGCAATTCGATTACGTGATGCCGGTAAATGACTGGATCAACAGTCCGGGCTCGGAGTGGCTGAAAGGTTGGCGGGGCAATGCCCTGCGCACCTTCCTGCAGTTGAAGCCCAACACTGATCTGGCGGCCTTTCAAACCAAAATAAAGCCCATTGTCAGCAACCACAGCGAGTCTAAAACTGATCTGTTTGTGCAGCCCTTTAAGGATATGCACCTGTATTCAGACTTTAACGGGAGCAGTGGCCAGATAGAAGATGTGCGCCTGTTCGTGATTGTGGCTTTTTTTGTGCTGCTGATTGCCTGCATTAACTTTATGAACCTGGCAACCGCGCGTTCAGCCAAACGCGCCAAAGAGGTGGGTGTCCGGAAAGCCATTGGGGCCAGCAAACCCGCTTTGATCCGACAGTTCATGGTCGAGTCTATGCTCGTGTCGCTGTTGGCCCTTTTTGTGGCGGTAAACCTGGTGGGCATCCTGCTGCCGCATTTCAACAACCTTACCGGCAAGTTTATTGCGTTCAACCTAACCGATCCGAAACTGCTGCTGCTGCTGGTGGGCGTGGCCCTGCTTACCGGTGTTTTGTCGGGCAGCTACCCGGCCTTTTTTCTCTCCTCGTTTAACCCGGCCCTGGTACTAAAAGGCACTGTTAAACTTAACCGGAAAGTAACCGCTTTCCGCAAAGGGCTGGTGGTGTTTCAGTTTATACTTTCTGCGCTGCTCATCATCAGCACGCTGGTGGTATACCTGCAACTACATTTTATCCGGACAAAAAACATTGGCCTTAACCGCGAAAATGTGGTGTATATGCCAATTGAAGGGGAGATGAACAACCGCTACGAGGTGATAAAGCGTGAACTGCAGAACATGCCGGGAATTGTGGCGGTTTCGGCCACCAACCAAAACCCGCTGATGGTGGGCAACTCAACCGGCAACATCAACTGGAAAGCAAAAGACCAGAACGCCGACATCCTGTTCAGTGTGATGACCGTGGACTATGATTTCCTGGAGACGATGGGCATCAGCCTAAAGGAGGGCCGCGACTTCTCAAGGGAGTACGGCACCGACACGGCAGCCTTCCTGGTGAATGAGGAGGCCGTGCGCCTGATGCAGCTGAAAAATCCGGTGGGGGAGTGGCTGGAGTGGGATTATCCGGGCCACATCATCGGGGTGGTCAGGAATTTTCATTCGTCGTCTATGCATTATCCGGTGCAGCCCCTTATCATGCGCTTGCAGCCAAAAGACGAAAACGTGTTGTTGATGCGGATCGCACCGGGCAAAACGACGCAGACACTCGCATCGGTAGAGCAATTACTAAAGCGGCAGAATCCATCTTTCCCGTTTGAGTATCATTTTATGGACGACGACTATGAGCAAATGTACAAGAGTGAGAGCATCGTTGGGGAGCTTACCAAATATTTTGCCGGCATCGCCATCTTTATCTCCTGCATGGGCTTGTTTGGACTGGCTTTGTTTACGGCAGAGCAGCGCACCAAAGAGATCGGGGTACGCAAGGTGCTGGGTGCCTCTGTGGCCAGTATTGTACTGATGCTGAGCAAGGATTTCCTGAAACTGGTACTGATCGCCAATGTGATTGCCCTGCCGCTAGGCTGGTACTTTATGAATGCCTGGCTAAACGACTATGCTAACCGGACGGAGCTTAGCTGGTGGATCTTCGCGGTGGCCTTTGCCTCCACCCTCCTGATCGCCATGCTGACTTTAAGCTTCCATGCCTTTAAAACAGCCGTTGGCAACCCCGTGAACTCGTTGCGGGCTGAATAAGAATTACCTTTTAAGCTTATATTTTCCGAACCATTACTACAAAATAAAACCATGAAAAAATCATTGCTTATCCTGTTGGTGTGGCTGGTGCTGGTGGCGCCGGGCTTCGCACAAAATATGTACAGAGGCTTGCCCGTAATTGAGGCAAATACAAGTGTTGCCGATTACCGGATCGGCACGGAACTGGTAAAAGGGAACTGGAGCATTACACCGGAGCTGGCGCCGGATGTATTGCTGGTGCCGGTGCATCAGAAAAAGGTACGCACCACTTTTTACACCGACACAGATTCCATCAGCTTCGATGTGAAACCAGGCAAAACTTACCAGTTTTATGTACACCTTGCTAAAAATGCCTATGCCCTCACAGCTTTAAAAGGATATGGCTTCGAGGCGTTAGCGTTTAATAAAACCAATACCATAGCAGCTTACACCATGTTGTACGAGCAGAACGAGGGCAACGCCTTTCTTGCCACCCTGCGTAAGCAATACGAGCTGGAAAAGCTGGTACAAGGCGCGACCAACGACACCGAAAAAGCGCTGAGAATGGTAAACTGGGTGCACAAGCAATGGCAGCATAATGGAATGAACGAGCCAAGCCAGCCGGATGCATTGACTATACTGGCAGAAGTAAAAGAAGGCAAACAATTCCGTTGTGTGGAGTATGGCATTGTAACCACTGCCTGCCTTAACGCCATTGGGCTGCCTGCCCGCACCATAGGCCTTAAAATGAAAGATGTGGAAACCATTGCATCGGGGGCAGGGCACGTGTTACTGGAAGTATACCTGCCGGACCTGAAAAAATGGGTGATGCTGGACGGTCAGTTTGATGTGATGCCAGTGCTAAACAATGTGCCGCTAAATGCCGTGGAGTTTCAACAGGCTATCGCCAATAACTATCAGAAGCTTGAGATCAGAAGCTTGTCGGGCACCAGCAAGGCGGCATACACCAACTGGGTTTACCCTTACCTGTACTATTTTGATATTCGGTTTGACAACCGGGAAGGCATGAACCTGACCAGGGAAACAGTAGATGGGAAACAATCGTTGATGTTGTTACCGGTAGGCGCCAGGCAGCCAAAGGTATTCCAACTGAAATACCCGATGGATGCGTACAAATTCACTAATTCACTGGTCGATTTTTACCAGGCCCCTGCAGGAGTTAACCCGGGAGCGTCTGCTTTAAAGTAAGTGAATTTGGGCCTTTAAAGTAGATTTCAACGTATAAATCTGAAACCCTTTTGGCTAATAAAAATGTTTTATACTTCAAGAAGTATACCGTAAAGATGCGTACCTTTGTGGTATACTTCTTGAAGTATAGTTTATAAGAACTCGTTCTTTATGTATTGGGGATGACCGGAATTGACAGCTTGTGCAGATTGCGTGTAAGCATGTCGGGTGATGAACGTGCCACCTGTTAAAAATTCGTTCGAACAATAACTGGCGAATATAACTACGCCATGGCTGCTTAATCTAGGTATTAAGCAATTGCCATAGTCTCGTGCAGGTTTCGTGAAACTGCTTGCACATTAGAGGCTTCGACTCGTTTTACTAGTTTGTGCAAAGGTGCGGTGCACAGGCGAAATTAAGCATCTAAGGAGTGCGCATAGGCTTGACCTAGGCCCGCAAGCTCCCGACAATCTAACTAGTGTCTAAACATGTAGAAAGCCCGTCGATTTCCTTGTCTGGACCAGGGTTCGAATCCCTGCATCTCCACATTTGCTAAACATAAAAGCCTGTAAATATATTATTTACAGGCTTTTATGTTTTAAGGCACGGCGTAATAGCTTTTCTAAAAGTATAAATTACGCTTTGCTATTCTCCGTTCCCGCACTACGGAGTTAACCCCGTGGTATTTTGGGGCCACGCATCTGCCGCAGCAGGCGCTCAATTCTCGTTATTTTCATAAGACAATACAGAACGCCAATCGAGCAAGACTACTAAAATCAATACCCGCATCACCCCCATGCCTTGTATAAAATCGTGAGCCCGCTTGAAAATCTATAGGAATGAGATATATTCGTATTCCGCTATGGACTTGAATAGTGGTAATGCTTCTGCAAAAGAAGTGTTTTAAAAATGCAGCAATACAACACCACATATAATGCAGATAGTGGGAGTAGGTACTCCTGCTAGCCAGTAGTTGGCAGCAATTATAATTAATGAAAATGGAATTAGAAGACTTGCTTTCAAATTATGTGCTAGGTGATGGGCAAATCATTTCCATTGAAGCAAATCTAAATTATCAAGAAAGAAGTAGGTCAACCGCAACAGTAGAATTGATTATAAGAAAATCAGCAGGAAAGAAGAAGCTTGAAAAGTGTAGAGTTAAACTGCAGTTTGAGCAGCTCATTGAAGTAGGTATAAATGAAGATATGGAAAGTGACTATTACTCTGACATAGTTCTTGTAAAACAAGAGAATGGTACTTACTACTTGTCTTTAGACCCTTATGGGAATATTGGTGTGCCACATGAAGACGATAACTTAGTCATCATTGCTAACACATTTGCTATTGAAGAAATAGAATAACTCCAGCCAACACAGTTTATACCATATGCTACGGCTGACACCTTGCACAAGGTATACACGAACTACGTTATGGGGAATAGAAATATGTGAAAATGAAAAACTAACTCTTCCGTATCTTTAAAAGAAAATGCCAGAGTTAAGCAGATTCTACGGGATCATAATAAAAATGTATTTTAGTGACCATAACCCGCCTCACTTTCATGCAGAGTACGAAAGTTATAAAGCGGAATATGATATTAGAACGTTAGATAGAATTGCAGGGACTCTACCAAACAGAGCACATGCTTTAGCTCTGGAGTAGGCTTCTCTTCATAAGGATGAATTGCTCAAGAACTGGGAAAAAGCTCAAGTACCTGCAAGCTTAGATAAAATTGAACCTTTAAGATAGTAAAGAGCCATGAATGAAATAGTTGGGTTTGAAATTTTGAGCAATTATAATATCTGGTTAAAGTTTCAAGACGGTTTTGATAAAGTAGTAAATATCAGGCCATTGATTGGACAGGGATTTACAAAGGACTTGTTGGATCACAACAACTTTAACAAAGTAACCATTGAGTCAGGTGGTGGGCTTGAGTGGTATAATGGGTATGACATCTGTCCTAACTTCTTAAGAGAAATGCCTGAAGAGAAGAAGCACGTGGCATAACCCAACACTGCTTAAACTCGCGTTTTGCTTTGAACTCAGGCAGTGCCCAACCGTTTCAACCATAGAAATTAGGTCCGTAAACCTAAAAGCTAGATCCATAAATTAAAATAACTATTTAAAAATTGAAGACCTTACACTGGAAAAGTACGGACTGGAATGCCCGAAATTTCATATTCTCGATTGGGCAAGAGCTTATTGGCCAATTGACGTTTAATAGCATTTTGAACTTCAAAGCAACATATACCGATGCGCATACGCAGCTAAATTTTACTCAAAAGAGCTTCTGGAACAGAGATGTACTAGTGACAAAGGACGGGAAGCCGATTGGTGAAATTCACAGCGGGCTACTGGGAGAAAAGACATTAAAACGATTGACAGGAGAAAGCTTTGCCATTTCTACCAGCTTTTGGGAACAAGAAGTTTATTGGAAAAATGAGCAGGGGGAAACAATCATCAAATATCAGCAAGCTACCATGAGTTCAATGGAAAAAGGATCAATAAGTGTAATGGACTCATTATCTACTGAAACAGAAAAGTTGCTTATCAGCAGTGGGCTCTTTATCCGACAAATGGCTCGTAAGCGAAGAGTGCGGACAGTGGTAGTAATGCTCTTGATTACAGCTACTGCAAGTCAATCTTAAGGTTTAGGTGTTGTTTTCCATTAACAACACTTAACATTCCCTTTTTACCAGGGCGCAATTCTGCACATTTGTTTGCCCTACTGTGTATATACTATGCGTTTAGCACCAATTAGTAATTTATAAAAGCTTAAAAATTTGCAGCTCCGCATGTCGCTTTCTACGCAGCAATCGGAGATTTCCTTCGTAAACATCCCTTCTTTTTCGTGCCGATACACGCACAGCATTAACTAAACAAAAATATAAGCGGCCAAATCAAATAAATTTACAGCCTTGCAAGCGGCTGATAAACAGTGGCTTAATGGGTTGTGCTTTGGCCTTGCATCGTTTATTTCTAATATTTTTCAGGTATGGTAAATCCGGGCCGGGCATTTGGGGCGTAAGTGAGCCATACTTAAAACAAAAAGACATGAAGAAGATCATTTTATCGTTGATGCTGGTGGCCGGAGCGGCTACGTTAACTCCTGCCCTGGCGCAGGCCCCTAAAACAGTGATGGTGGGCGGCGAGGCCATGTACACCACCAAAGACATCGTGGACAACGCCGTTAACTCCAAAGACCACACCACGCTGGTGGCGGCCGTAAAGGCGGCCGGCCTGGTGGAAACACTTAAGGGCAAGGGTCCATTCACGGTGTTCGCCCCGACTAATGACGCCTTCGAGAACCTGCCCGACGGCACGGTTGCTACCCTGCTCAAGCCCGAGAACAAGCAGACGCTGACCACGGTGCTTACCTACCACGTGGTGCCGGGCCGTATGGACGCAGCCAAGCTGATGGCCGCCATCAAGGCTGGCAAAGGCAAGGCAGAGCTCAAGACGGTGAGCGGCGGCACGCTTACAGCCAAGATGAACGGCGACCGAAACATCGTGCTGATGGACGAGCAGGGCAACACGGCCAACATTTCGGTGTACGATGTGCAGCAGTCCAACGGCGTGATCCACGTGCTCGACAAAGTGATGCTGCCTAAATAAGCATCTTTAATAAGCAGTCTGTTACAGGGCAGTTTTTAAACCAAATACCTACACAAGTTTCTGCTGCATGCTATGTTTATAGCATGCAGTTTTTTTTGTGGGCGCCTCTCTCTGCTCTATTCACTCAAGCTATGTGCTTACAGGGGCAAGGCAGCATTTACTTTTTATACTGTATAAACAGCCTGGCATAACCAAATTTTAATTTAGCAGTATCACTTTACTTTAAATTACCAATAGCCTATACTTGGGCATTCATACCACAGATATTTTAAGATGAGCATAGAGAAGGAGAAGAAGGCGCTGTTTGAAGAGGTAGAGCAGGAACTGCAAGCCAATAATTTTGAGGTAGTTAAACAAGACGATACCCGGCCCTGGGGCGGTTTCTTTGTGATAGATGAAAACCAGGCAAAAGCGTTTGCCGAGAAATATTTTGAAGGAATCCCCCTGGAGGAAATCAAAATATCAGAAAAATTAAGCCCGAAGTTTTTATTAGTGGCTCCCGGAAAGCGACTTTCCTGGCAATACCATCACCGTCGCGCAGAGATCTGGAAAGTGCTGAGAGGCAAAGTGGGCATCGTGACCAGTGCCACCGATCAGGAGGGGGAGTTGCAAGAGCTGGCGCCTGGCACTCTGATTACCCTGCAACAGGGCGAACGGCACCGGCTGGTTGGGCTTGAGGAATGGAGCGTGCTGGCTGAGATCTGGCAGCACACTGATGCCGAGAACCCTTCGGATGAAGAGGATATTGTGCGGGTGCAGGATGATTTTGGGAGGTAATGCCTTTTTAAAAGAACCCTTCAAACTAGCACCACCTAAAAGCTTTATACTATAGCCATTTTGTTATCGTTTAGCGAGCATAACTAACTTATCCTGATGAATTACTTAAGTAAAGGCCTGGTTTTACTGGGCTCCGTATTTTTAATGGCGTCCTGTTCATCCTCTAAATCAAAACCAAACAGCACCGGGAAAATAATCGTGATCGATGGGAAGCAGGTGCGCGTGGCAGATGCCCGGCATGATAACGGGTTGCACAAGGGGTGGTATAAAAACTCTAACAATCCTCACCACTCTAACACGACCAACCCGGGCCACACAAAGCAAAAGAAGAAAGGCAACGGTAAAAAGAAGAGTTAACTAACGCTTATATTAAATTAAAAAGGCGCTGTAACAGTAGTTGTTGCAGCGCCTTTTTTGTACTTTAATCCTGAATATATGGTTTTACTTATAAAATAATTTACCTTTTTTCAGGCGATGGGTATGGTGTTATTTAATTTATACTGAACCATTGTTTATTTATAAAGTATATGTAAAACTTTAATGAACTTATTTTCTACACTTTAGCTTTTACAAATCAACATTGAAAACAACTTTTAGCCATGATGCAAAATTTTAAACAAGGACTACTGGTTTTACTGCTGGGCCTCCTGATCGCCTCCTGCTCACCCTTAGCCAGAAGTAAAAAAGCAGTTGTACTGGACGATGACCATAGGAGCATGCGCTTTAACAACGGCCGCCAGGAGAGCAAGAACAAGAAATGGAATGGTTCGAAAAGTTTGGGCAAACAACGCAAGCAGCGTGATAAAGCTTTTAGAAAAAGGAGGAACTAAGCAACACGCTTACTAAAGATTGCGAAAGGCTAAAAATCACCTTTCGTCAAGGCTTCTCGTATAAGCGCGTATGTCAGAAATAAGCAACCACTATACGCGCACGCCGCACACCGAAAAGCTGAAATGGGTAGAGCGCATCGCGCGCCTCATGGATAACCAGTTCAGGTTACCGGGCACTAAATTCCGTTTTGGCCTGGATCCGATCCTGGGCTTGCTGCCTGTTGCAGGCGACCTGGCTTCCTTTGCTGTGTCTGCTTCGCTGGTCATGACCATGGCCAGACACGGGGCCAGCAGTAAGCTGGTCGTGCGCATGTTGCTGAACATAGCGCTGGATACGCTTATCGGCAGTATTCCATTTTTGGGTAACCTCTTCGACTTTGCCTTTAAAGCGAACGAGCGGAACGTGAATCTGCTGCGCGCGCATTATGTGGAGGGCAAATATCAGGGGAGTGGCAAAAATCTGGTGATTGGGGTGCTGATCGGTATACTTATACTTTTTGCATTGATGATCTGGGCGCTGTGGGAAATGGCGGAGTGGCTCTATCACTTAATAGTTTAGCTGCACGCCACGCCATTGCTGCTCCCCAGGCTACTCATACCCGGTGTTGTCTCTAAAGAACCTGTTGTAATCGTCCTTCTCTTTCCGTAGGCGCTCCAGTTCCTGCAGCAAGAGCAGTTCCTGTAGTTTCTTCTTTTCCTTGCCTTCCCTGGAGAGCATGTCGTAAAGCATGCTGGCGGGGTTAAGAATGGTAGGCGCGGCAGGCGCAGCGGGTGGCGGAGGCTCAAGGCCCGGAATATAACCCGGCTTTTTTACCTGGCTGGTCTGGTCACGCTTCATGTTGCGCAAGGCACGCTGAATCATTTCGGGGGAAGGGCGGCTGGTGATCTCCACCTCTCCCAGCATCACGCTGTCCTCTTGCAGCACAATATTTACGCGGATCTCTGAAACCGGCAATTGCTTGGGTAAATAGAGCAGGGGCTTAAACCCTATGGCCCTGATCAAAAGCGTATCCTCCTGGGCCACATCAATCAAAAATTTACCGGCCTCGTCTGAAATAACCCCCCGTTGCGAATTTACCTTTACAATGCTTGCCCCCGGTATCGGAGTTGTTTTATCAGACTCAAGCAGGGTGCCGCTTATCCTGATCCTTTTCTGCGCCTGTACCTGCGCGGCACAAATTAAAAGCAGAAGAACAAGCAAGCAGCGCAAGAGGTGTCGGAGCATGTGGTTATGTGGTAGAATAGGCCAGGCGGCGTTAACAGAGTTAATACGACCCAGCTGGCCAAATAGTATGCCAGTCTGAAACTATATCATGGCGAAGGTACAAAAGGAATCGTACAAAGGCTACAAACAAAAGCCCGTAGCGTGTCGGCTACAGGCTTTTGAATAGTAGGAGCAGGCTGTTACTGCTTCATGTTCTTATCCCCCGATTTTATCTGGTGGTATTTGTCGCGGTTCTTTTCGTAGGCTTTGTACTGCTCCGGCGTTAGTTTCTCCTTTACCCTTCGGTCCGTTTCATCGTCAATCCGTTTTTGCTCTGCCTGCATTTGGGCTTCCGTCATAGGTGCGGTACTGCCCTTAACGGTCTTATCCTCATCCCCAGCCATGCCTCCCGCATCCGTAAACTGGTAGCGCTGCTCCAACTCACTTAACTGCCTGTCGCGGTCATAGTAGATCTTTACCATCTCAGTAGCCAGGTCCTTATCCAGGCTCATGTCGTTGGTAAATTCCCCGGAATAGCGGTCAGCTTCAAAGCCATACATTTGGCCTGCCTCCGGGCTTGCTGGAGGTGCCCCGCCTGGCTCAGCGTCGCCATACCCTCTGATGTGGCTGGGATTTACGCTTTCTTCTTCGTTCGCGGTCACGGTCTCGGACGTGGTGCCCCTGTCTTCGCCGCAGGAGGTGGTTAACAACAGCATGGTGCTGAAGGCTGCTATCGGATACAAAAGTTTTTTCATAGGTCGTGTTCTAAAAATTAAATGCCTGCTGCTGCCTGGAATTCGGCTGCCAGCCAGGATGCTTTATTTTTACGGCTGCCTTTGGGTTATTGTTTGTAAGCCGGCGCTCAGCCATGCAACTGGCACGCGTCTGCTAGGCCCGCTTCAGCTCAAACACCGTTATTTCGGGCAGAAAGCCCACCCTGCCGGGGTAGCCGATAAAACCAAGGCCGGTGTTCACGTACAGGTGCTGCTTTCCTTTTTTATACAGGCCCGCCCACTGCTTATACATATACTGCACCGGGCTCCACTTCAGGCCCGGTATGTTTACCCCGAACTGCATGCCGTGGGTGTGCCCGGACAAGGTAAGGTCGATGTCCTGGTATTGCTGGTTTATCTCCCCGTCCCAGTGCGAAGGGTCATGCGACAGGAGCACTTTGAATGGAAGGTGCGCAGTGCCCAGATAGGCTTCTTCTAAGCGGCCATACTTCGGAAAGCCTGCTTTGTTGCCCCAGTTCTCCACACCCAGCACAGCTATACTTTCCCCGTCTTTCTCGATGATGCGGTTCTCGTTCATCAGCAGCTGCCAGCCCATGGCGGCATGGCTCTCCTTCAGGCGCTGCAGGTTTTCACTTTTGGCGGTTGGCGTTGGCCACTCCCGCACATAATCGGCATAGTCGTGGTTGCCCAGCACAGAGTATACGGCCGTTTTAGCCTTCACCTCTTTCAGCGTCGGGATATGGGGCTGCACCTCAGAGGCCAGGTTGTTTACCAGGTCGCCGGTAAAGAACACCAGGTCGGCCTCCTGTTTGTTTATGATCGAGACAGCTTCCTTCAGCGGGTCGGTGGAGGTGAAGCTGCCCGTGTGCAGGTCTGATATCTGAAGGATTTTATAGCCATCGAAAGCAGCCGGCAGGTTCGGGAAATGCAGGGTAATGCGCTTTACACGGTAATCATAGGCCCCCTTCACCATGCCGTAGATAAACGCCGTAAAGGGCACCGCTGCCACAACCAGCCCAAGCTGGCTGAAGAACCGGTTACGGGAAGGGTCGAAGGGCACTCCGCTGCTCACGCCGTTAAAGGCCACTTTGCCTAAGCGAAAGGCGTCATCCAGCAACAAGAATAAGATCACCACCAGCTTAGAGGCGAAAATAATGAACAGCGTGCTGGCAAGGTAGGTCTGGAACGTGCTGGGTGGCGTACCGCGTGTGGCCGTGGCCAGCACAAACGTGCCTGCCGTTATGGCAAACAACAGCCAATACAGGAAATGCACAATACGTTGAGAAGAGGGAGCCAAACTTTGTGTCACCATCCGGATAGCCTGGAATACATACAGGTCTACCAAAAAGAGGATCAGCACGATTATTCCGAATGAAAAAAGGCGTTGTATCATAAATAAAGTCGCTTGCCAGGCAAAGGGAATATGCGGAAGCGGATGCTTAGGGTTTAAAAAATAAAATATGAAAATATTTAGCTGCCAGAGCTGAACTAATCCTTAACGAAAATAATTGCACTAACATCCCAAGCATCATCAAAATCTATACCGTAAGTGAAAGAGACCGAAGCCACTGCCATTGCGCCATACCAGCAGCCCCTGAACATTAAAACCTGGGCCGAGGAAGACCGTCCGCGCGAAAAATTGCTCCTCAAAGGCAAAGCCGCCCTCAGCGACGCCGAACTGATCGCCATTTTGATCGGTTCGGGCACTCAGAAACTCACGGCCGTGGATGTGGCCAAACTCATACTTGCCGCCGTGAGCAACGACCTGAACGAGCTGGCCAGGCTTTCGGTAAAAGACCTGACCAGGCACAAGGGCATAGGGGAGGCCAAGGCCATTGCCATTGTGAGTGCCCTGGAGTTGGGCCGCCGCCGAAAAGAGACAGCCGCTACTGCCAAAACACGCATCACCTGCTCCACAGATATCTACAACTACATAAAGCCGCAATTGTTAGACCTGCCGCACGAGGAGTTCTGGATTATTCTGCTGAACCGCGCCAACGTGGTGATGAAAAAGGAGAGCATCAGCTCGGGGGGCGTGGCCGGCACCGTGGCAGACCCTAAGATCATTTTTAAGAAGGCGCTGGAGCAACTGGCGAGCTCCGTCATTTTGGTACACAACCACCCGAGCGGCAACATCAAGCCCAGCGCGGCCGATATTTCCCTTACCAAGAAAATGAAAGAGGCAGGCCAGTTCCTCGACCTGCCCATACTGGACCACATTATCTTTACCGACAACGACTACTACAGTTTTGCCGACGAAGGGGCGCTGTAGGGTTAAGGGTTAATCCTCTGACGGCAGTACCTCCTTCACCCGGCCAACTTCGCCGGTTTCAAGCCGCACTTTAATGCCGTGGTGGTGAGTGGGGGAATTGGTGAGGATGTCCTTTACATACCCCTCCGTGAGCGTGCCGCTGCGCTGGTCTTCTTTCAGCACGATGTTTACGTGTGCGCCGGGTTTGATATTCGATCGTTTTGTGCCGTCCATTAGTGTTTTAAAGTAATGATGTTGAGGTAAGGCGCATTTTCGTCAAAGCTGGTCCGTTGCACGGCGGTTACGACCTGGGTCTTGAGATCAACGGCTTGAATTAACCTGATATCTGCCAAAAGCAGCTCTTTGTGTGTTACCGGTTTATTGTTGATGGCAAGCGGCATAAGTTTTATGACTTAGAATGCGTTCGGCTGGTTATCGTCTGTGGTTTGCTTGCCGTGCTTTACCAACTGGTTTTGCTGTTGTTGGGTGTTGCTGTAATTCATGTACATAAAGATGGCAATGATGCCCACCAGGTGCCCGGCCAGGATCAGGTACCAGCCCAGGCCATTAGCAGATATGTGCAGAAAAGTGATCCCGGCACCCGCTATCACCAAAAGTATGGCAATTTTGTACAGTAGCTTCTCTATCTTTCTCGTTTTCATCAAACAAAAGTTTTTAGTGAAAAATGACTGCGCGTAACATTTGCCAGTCCGGTATTTACTGACTCGGTTTGTACTTTGAGAGGGTAATTTATAAAAAATAATTACAATAATTAAAATTATCTAGCTGAATTTCAGATCGATGGCTTGTGCGGAGGTAAAATGCAGCCGGAATACTGCGGTTGAAAGGTCTTTTATGTCAGGAGTTCAGTTCTTCCAGGTCGGATATGTGCAGGCTGCGCAGCATGGAGGTTTTCTTGCTTTGGTGCTCCTGCATGCGCACCAGGATGTCGTGTAGCAGCTCAATGGCCTTTACTACATGAGGCCCTTTGTTCAGCATCACGCAGTCGGCGCGCTGGGCCATGGCGGCATCCGTGATCTCGGCCCTGGAGGGGCGCCCTTTTTTGGCCAGGCTCTCCAACACCTGCGTCGCCCAAACCACCGGCATGTGCGCGGCCTCGCAGAGCCAAAGGATCTCCTCCTGCACCTCAGCCAGCCTTTGCCAGCCGCACTCCACGGCCAGGTCGCCGCGCGCGATCATGATGCCGGCAGGATAGGTTTTCATGGTGGCCAGCAGCAAGCGGGGCAGGTTCCGGAATCCCTCCTGCGTTTCGATCTTCAGCATCACCCCAAGGTTTTTAGCCTTTAGCTTCTTAAGCTCGCGGTGCAGCGCCTCCACATTCTCCACCTGGTTCACAAACGACAGGTTAACCACATCGCCATACCTGGCCACAAAATTCAGGTCGCGCTTATCCTTCTCGGTCAGGCCGGGCACATGGATCATACTCTCTGGCAGGTTAATCCCCTGGTCGGCACGCAGCTTACTGCCTGCCTGGCTGGCCGAGGTGATCTTTATCAGCAACTGCTCCGGGTTAACCTCCTGTATCTCTCCCTCTATCTTGCCATCGTTAAAAAGAATAAGCTGCCCTTGCTTTACCTGCGAGAAAACCTCGGGCAGGGTGCAGGCAATGTGTGCCGGCTGTACCACATGGCCCTTCGCATCGTATTGCGCAGGTTCTCCGGGTATTTGCGCTTTGGTGAGCACCAACAGACTGTCCGTTTTAAGAATAATGGGAGAGAAAGAGGCGGGTAACTCGCCCACCACTGTTTTCCGTGTGGGTATGGCTTTGCTACTTACCCGCAGCGCGGTGCCGGAAGTGATGTAGGATGTTTTAAACAGGTGCGTTACAAGCCCTTTGGCCTCTTTCTGGAAAACAGAGAGTGAACGCTTGCGGCCACGGGTGTCGGTAAAATGAATTTTATCACCTTCCTGCAGCTGTGTGAGCCATTCTGGCGGAACAGGCAGCGTGGCGTCGGTGTTTTTGGGAGGCGGCGTGCCGGGTGGGGCAAGCCATACCCTGGCAGCTTCGGTTACCTGGCCCAAATCGTTCTGCACCGGGTGCAGCACCACCAGTTTTGGTCCTTCCTTTAAAGTGCCGGTGCGTAGTTTGGGCCCCATCAGGTCCATCAGTATTTTACAGGGTATGCCTGTTTCCTTCTCGGCCGCTCTGATCTGCTGTACCATTTTCAGCCATACTTTCGCGTTATCGTGGGCGCAGTTAATGCGGGCACAGTTCATGCCAGCGTTCAACAGCCTAAGTATAAGTTCGTAGTTATCGGCTGCCTCGCCGGGAATGGTGACCATGATGCGGGTAGACCGTTTCTCAGGCGCAGGCCCCAGCAGCGCTTCGGTATGCGCAGCAAGCAGCTTCCGGTTCTCTGCAAACGAAACAGCCAGGGTTTTGGTGGTTGTGTGGCAGCCTGCCAGGTGGCAGAGGTGGTTGCGGACAGCCAGCAGGCTGGCCAGTACGTGGCCCTCTGCCCGGCCCAAAGACGATAAGCCCAGTTGGGAGAGCTGTGTCTGAAGTTCCCTGATGTCGTGGTGCCGCAGCACCAGGTAGTGCAACAGGTTCCTGGCGCTTTTTCGGAAATCGGGGGATACTTTTTTAAGCGTCGGTGCAAATTTCTGCTCCAGCTTCACGGCTTCCTCATACAGCTGATCGAGCTGTGCTATCAGTTGCGTATAATTTTCCGTTTTCTGCTTTGGCATGACCTGGCGTACTTCTACTTGGTCAAACTGCAGATAAGGGGTGAGGGTTGTGCCGAAGTATCAAATCTGATTGAAGTATAGCGCAGCCGGGTGTAACGCTGTTCTGGGAGGGTAGGTGTAGCTGCATATTCGTTTAAAACCCGTTGCCCTTTTTTGGGTTTTTGTTTAATAAAGCTGCCTTGTTATTTGCCCTGAAGTGCTGTGTCTATCAGTACTTCCAAAACCTTTAGGTCTATGTCAGCCAGCTTGTTGATGTAGAGGCAGCCTGCCCCGGTTTTGTATTTGCCCAGCTTGTCAAGTTCCGCCGCATGCCGCTTCATATCGAGTACAAGGTGTAGCGAAAGGTTTGCTTTGCGTGGGGAAAAACCGAGAAGAAACCATACCCTCAGAAGGAAGTCTGGGCGCCTGTGCGAAACTTGCCAAAAATTACGACCTTTGCACAAACAACAGAAATCGTGTTTTATGCAGGGACCGCTGAGACTGATCATACTTGCTGGCGTAGCGCTGGTACTTTTCTATTTCTTTAAGGATGCTTTTTTTAACGAGGAAAATTACCTGAAGCCCCTGCAGAAAGAGCGGGAAGACAAAGACCTCTCATTCCGGAGTCAGGCAAACTCCCCTTTCCTGGATAAAGACCGCCGCAGCTTCAAGAACCTGGTATACTACGCGCCAAACCAGGAGTACCGAGTAAAGGCGCAGGTAGAGGAGTTGCCAAAGCAGGACACCCTGCTGATGACGCTGACCAGCGGCAGCTACGAACCCTACTTGCGCTACGGCACCGCCACATTTGAGCTGCAGGGGCAGCCACAGCGCCTTACGCTCTACAAAAAGCTGAGCGGAGAGGAGAAAGAGGAGCTTTTCGTGCCCTTTACCGATAAAACAAACGGCTTTGAGACCTATGGCGGGGGCCGCTACCTGGATGTGCCCTTCAAGGAAGGCGATAAATCAGTAGTCCTGGACTTTAACCGTTCCTACAGCCCTTTCTGTGCCTACAACCCGGAATATGTGTGCCCCGTACCGCCCAGCGATAACCGTTTGGACATAGCCATACCGGCAGGAGAGAAAACCTACGACAAGTAGCGCCACATTTCAGCTCCGCACAAAATCCCGTTTCCCGTGCGCCACTAAACAGAATTATGTTTAATTTTGGAGTAGATGGGCTGCTGCAGGAGCAACCTTCTTTTAACAGAGACAGAAAACGATATGCTGATTTCATTCGACTGGCTGAAACAACTTATACCCACAGATAAAGACGCAGACGAAATAGGCACCTTGCTGACAGGTGCAGGCCTGGAAGTGGAGGCAATCCATAATTTTGAAATGGTGAAAGGGGGCCTGGAAGGCATCGTGCTCGGCGAGGTGCTTACCTGCGAACGACACCCCGATGCAGACCGCCTGAACATTACCACAGTAGCTATTGGCGCTGATGAGCCTAGCCAGATCGTGTGTGGCGCCCCTAACGTGGCCGCAGGCCAGCGTGTGGTGGTGGCCACGGTAAACAGCACGCTGCACCCCACTGCCGGCGACTCTTTCAAGATCAAAAAGTCCAAGATTCGCGGTGCCGTGTCGGAAGGGATGATCTGTGCCGAGGATGAGATCGGGATTGGCGTGTCGCATGCCGGCATCATGGTACTGGACACCGACCTGCCTAACGGCACGCCTGCCGCTGAGTTCTTTGGCCTGGGCTCTGACAAGGTTTTTGAGATCGGCCTCACGCCAAACCGGGCCGATGCCGCCTCGCATTACGGGGTGGCCCGCGACTTGCAGGCCCTGCTTCACACACCGGCTATACTTCCTGCTGTAAACGATTTTAAAGTTGACAATACAAAAAAGCCGATCGCTGTTGAGGTGCAGAACACGGAGGCTTGTCCGCGTTACGCGGGCGTAACCGTATCAGGTTTGCAGGTAGGGCCGTCGCCGGAAAGGATGCAGAAGCGGCTGCGGGCCATTGGCTTGTCGCCCATTAATAACGTGGTAGATGTTACCAATTATGTGCTGCACGAGTTAGGCCAGCCCTTGCATGCTTTTGATGCTGATAAAATAAAAGGCGACAAGATCATTGTGAAGCCTGTTGCCGAAGGCACCACATTTAAAACACTGGACGGGGTGGAGCGCAAGCTGAAAGCAACCGACCTGATGATATGTGATGCTGAAGGCCCGATGGCCATTGGGGGCGTATTTGGAGGCGAAGCCTCCGGCGTAACCGACGAAACGCGTAGCATCTTTATCGAGAGTGCTTATTTCTCGCCGGACTGGGTGCGCAAAACAGGCATGGCGCATAACTTAAAAACCGATGCCTCGTTCCGCTTTGAGCGCGGCACCGACCCCAACATGGTTATCACCGCCCTAAAGCGCGCCGCGCTGCTGGTGCAGGAGGTTGCCGGCGGCGAGGTGTCTTCGGAAATAGTAGACGTGTATCCGAACCCGATCGGGGAGAAAGAGATAACGCTCAGCCTGGCACGTACCCATAGTCTGATCGGGCAGCACATTGGCGCTGCGCGCATCAAGGCTATACTTACGGATCTGGGGATAGTGGTTGCAGGGGAAACATCTGAGCACCTGACCTTGCAAGTACCGGCTTTTAAAGTGGATGTTACCCGCGAGGCCGATGTAGTGGAGGAGATCCTGCGCATCTATGGCTTCAACAACATTACAATGGACGAGCACCTGGCCACCACCTTTCTGGCCCGTTTCCCGAACCCGTACGCTGAGGATGTGACCGATGTGATCATGAATTACATTGCGGCTAACGGCTTCCACGAGATCATTACCAACTCCATCACCAACTCCAACTACTACCAGCCGGCAGGCGGGCAGGAGGTGTCCGGGCTGGTGCAGGTGGTCAACTATAACTCCGAAGACCTGGACGTGCTGCGCAAGAGCATGGTGTTCTCCGGCCTGGAGGTGCTGCGCCGCAACATCAACCGCCGCCAGCGCGACCTGAAGCTGTTCGAGCTGGGCAAAGTGTACGCCCGGCAAGACGGAGAGCTGCAGGAAAGCCGCAAGCTGTCGCTGTACATGGCGGGTAACCTGAGCGCCGAAAGCTGGAAGCAGCCAAGTATGAAAACCAGCTTCCACGATTTAGCGGGTGTGGTGCAGAACGTACTGCGCAAGCTGAACGCCGGAGACTTTGAGGAACAGCCGCTGGAGCAGAACAGCTACATGCGCCAGGGAATAGCGTATGTGAAGAACGGTACGGAGGTAGCCAGGCTGGGCGTGCTCGATGCAGACGTTACCAAATTGATGGAAGTGAAGGAGCAGGTGTGGTATGCCGAGCTGAACTGGGATTACCTGCTCAGGAAGTATAAAGACAAGCTGGTGGCCGACGAACTGCCAAAGTACCCGGAAGTGCGCCGCGACCTGTCGCTGGTGCTGGATAAGCATATTTCTTTTGACCAGGTGAAACAGATCGCGTTGCGCACGGAGCGAAAGCTGCTGCAGGACGTGAATGTGTTTGATGTGTACGAGGGAGACAAGATTGAGGCAGGTAAGAAAGCCTATGCCGTTAGCTTCACGTTGCTGGACAAACAGCAAACATTAACCGATAAGGTGATTGAAAGTGTGATGAATCGCCTGATGCAGCAATTTGAGAAACAGTTAGGGGCTTTTATACGCAAATAGTGCTATGCCAAAGGAAAAGCAACTACAACAACTCCAGCACATTGAAGACAAGCTGCGCAAGCTGATTTCCCGCTACGCCGAGGTGCAACAGAAGCTGGCACAGGCCCAGGATGACGTAAAATATCTGGAGGGAAGGCTGGAAGAAAAGGAGCAGCAAATAAAAAATTTTCAAAATCAGGAGAATATTGTTAAAATTGTAGAGACGATAGCAGGAAACACTGCAAATTCGACAGAGTTAAAGCTTAAGCTAAACGAATACATTAGAGAAATCGATAAATGTATTGCTTATTTACAGGACTAAACTGCAGCCAGAAAGGGCGTTAATGCCTTTTAACTGCGGCAAGGCCGGCAAGCAACACAATAAAAACGCAACGGATGGGTGAATTAGCAATTAAGATTCGCATCGCGGAACGCGAGTATCCGATGCGGGTAAAGGAGGAGGAGGAAGAAAGACTTCGGGTGGTCGGGAAATTACTGAACGAGCGCCTGCGTTTTTACAAAGACCAGTTCAGTATTCAGGACAAACAAGACCTGTTGGCTATGGTAGCCTTTGAAACCATGGCGGAGAAGTTAAAGCTGGAGGATGAGAAAGAAGCTCATCTCTCTAAAGTGGGACAACAACTCAACGTACTGGATGACCTTCTCTCATCGACAAATAAATAAGCCCCGTTGCCGGCCCTGCGCTGGCATGCCGCTTATACTTCGTTCAGGCTTTTAAGCCATACACTGTTCCTTTGCAGGTGCCGCTATACGTTTTTAATTAAACCTAAAACGATAGTTATGCCCATTATCCTTTATATTTTATTAACAGCCATTGTAGCGCTAGGAGTAGGCGTTTACATTGGGCGATCGCTGTTGCAAAAAGTGTACAAGCAACAG
The DNA here is from genome assembly GCF_058216355.1 of Pontibacter sp. GD13. Lineage (NCBI taxonomy): Bacteria > Pseudomonadati > Bacteroidota > Cytophagia > Cytophagales > Hymenobacteraceae > Pontibacter > Pontibacter sp. GD13. Next base: position 152,568 of record NZ_JBYZMQ010000005.1, on the reverse strand, counting down.
GAGGACGAAGCGCGCCGGACAGCCAAAAACATCATTCGCGAGGCCGAGATAAACGGCGAGAGCATTATGAAGGACCGTATCCTGGAGGCAAAAGAGAAATACCTGAAGCTGAAGTCGGAGTTCGAGGAGGAGTCTAACAAGAAGAAGAACATCATCATCCAGAACGAGAACAAGGTAAAGCAGCGCGAGCAGCACGTGGCCAAGCAGATGGAGGATACCAAGCGCCGCGAGCATGAGCTGAACAAGGAGAAAGAGCACCTGGATACGCAGCTCGAGCACCTGAAAAAGCGCAAGGAAGAAGTAGAGCAGCAGCACGAGAGTGTGGTGAGCCAGCTGGAGAAAATTGCCGGCCTGACGGCTTCTGAGGCCCGCGAGCAAATGGTGGAGGCGCTCAAGAGCGAAGCCACCACACAGGCTTCATCGCACATCAAAGACATTATTGCCCAGGCCAAGCTTACCGCCACAAAAGAAGCCAAGAAGATCGTTATCGAAACCATTCAGCGCACAGCCGCTGAGCACGCCATCGAGAACTGCGTGTCGGTGTTCAACATCGAGAGCGACGATATCAAAGGAAAGATCATTGGCCGTGAAGGACGTAACATCCGTGCGCTGGAGGCTGCCACTGGGGTGGAGATTATTGTGGATGACACACCGGAGGCGATTATTATCTCTGGTTTCGATCCGGTGCGCCGCGAGATTGCGCGACTGTCGTTGCATCGTTTGGTAGCCGATGGCCGCATTCACCCTGCCCGCATTGAGGAGGTAGTTTCTAAAACACGCAAGAACATCGAAGAGGAGATCGTGGAGATCGGGGAGCGCACAGCCATTGACCTGGGCATCCACGGCTTGCATCCCGAGCTGATCAGGATGGTGGGCCGCATGCGTTTCCGTTCATCGTACGGCCAGAACCTGCTGCAGCACTCACGCGAGGTAGCTAACCTTTGCGCCACCATGGCCGCAGAGCTGGGCCTGAACGTGAAACATGCCAAGCGCGCGGGTCTGTTGCACGATATCGGTAAAGTAACCCCGGATGAGCCGGAGTTGCCACACGCGATCATAGGTATGGAACTGGCCAAAAAGTATAAGGAGCATCCGGATGTTTGTAATGCGATAGGGGCTCACCACGACGAGGTAGAGATGACCGCCATGGTTTCGCCGCTTATCCAGGCCTGCGACGCCATCTCTGGTTCCAGACCAGGTGCCCGTCGCGAGATCATGGAGTCGTATATCAAGCGTTTGAAGGAGCTGGAGGAAACAGCTGTTTCGTTTGACGGCGTGAACCAGTGCTACGCCATTCAAGCCGGCCGTGAGCTGCGCGTGATGGTGGATGCCGACAACGTGACCGATGAGAAGGCCGCGCAGATCTCTTTCGATATCTCCCAGAAGATTGAGAAAGAGATGCAGTACCCGGGCCAGATCAAGATCACGGTTATCCGCGAGATGCGCGCCATCAGTTACGCCAAGTAAGTTTTAATTGAGATTGGATTAAGGTTAAAGCCGCCTGCCGCATTTGTGGCAGGCGGCTTTTTTGTGCCCTACTTCACGGCCACCACGCGGGCTTTCTTCCGGTGCCGTATTGGCTCAGGCAGGGCCGCCAGGATCTCCTGTTGCAGGGCTGCGATAAGTTTTTTCTTCAGGAAGCTGCGGTGCACCACCAGGCTCACCTCGCGGAGCGGCTGCGGCTCCTGAAAAGGGTGTACCAGCCGGCGTTTGCTCTCGGGCATGTCCAGCACCGATAGCTCAGGCAATAGGGTCAGACCATGCTGGGTCTCCACAATGCGCTTGAGTGTTTCCAGGGAGCCGCTTTTATAGTCGAAGTTGCCGTGCTGCTCCGGGCTCCCTTTTTTAGCGGTGCGGTTGCAGATGTTGAGCACCTGGCTACGGAAGCAATGGCCCTCGTTCAGCACCCAGAGCTCACCCAGGTCCAGCTGTCCGGGTTTTATACTTTCATAGGCTGCCAGTGGGTGCTTTGGGTTGATGTAGGTCACAAAGGCTTCGTAGAACAGCGGCAGCTCTTTTATGCTTTTGTCTTCTAAAGGCGTTACCAGCAGGCCTACATCCAGCAGCTCGTGGTTCAGCTTCTCCACGATCTGGTTGGTCAGGAGCTCCTGCACCACCACCCGCACCTGCGGATATTTTTCCAGGAAGCTGGTGATGAACAGCGGCATCAGGTAAGGGGCCAGCGTAGGGATGATGCCGATGCGCAGTTCCCCGGCCAGCTCCAGCTGCTGTCCCTGCACGATCTCCTTTACCTTCTTCGATTCGGCCATGATGATCCGGGCCTGGGCAATGATCTCTTTGCCGATCTCGGTTGGCCGGACCGGTACCCGGCTGCGGTCAAACAGCTGCGCACCCAGTTCATCTTCCAGCTTCTGCAGTTGCATGCTTAAGGTGGGTTGCGTAACAAAGCAGTGCTCGGCTGCTGTGGCAAAGTGCCGGTGCGTGTCCACGGCCAGCAGGTATTCTAACTGTACAAGTGTCATGGGTTTTACTGTTTTTCAGGCAGGCCTTTCATTTACCTAATAGCTTATACTTATAAAAGTATAAAAGTAATTGTTTCTGATGATAAGAGTAAGCGTTTTAAATAATGAGGTTGATCCTTTGACCTGCTTTTCTGGTTCCGATTAAAGAAAAAGGCCGCCCTTTGGGGCGGCCTTCCTGTATGTGCTATACTTTAAAAGTATAAGTTGTTGCGTAGTTAAGCAGAGATGCCGGCTTCCTGTAAGGCTTTCACCATGGTAGCGCCAATCTCAGCAGGAGATTCCACAACATGGATGCCGTTTTCGCGCATGATCTGCATTTTAGCAGCGGCTGTATCTTCGGCACCACCCACAATAGCACCTGCGTGGCCCATACGGCGACCTGCCGGAGCAGTCTGGCCAGCAATGAACCCAACAACAGGCTTCTTGTTACCTGTCTCGCTGATATACTTAGAAGCCATTGCCTCGTAGTTTCCGCCAATCTCGCCGATCATCACGATCGCGTCCGTCTCCGGGTCTTCCATCAACAGTTGTACCGCATCCTTGGTCGGCGTTCCGATGATCGGGTCGCCACCGATACCGATAGCCGTGGATATACCGAAGCCGGCCTTTACGATCTGGTCAGCGGCCTCGTAGGTTAAGGTACCCGACTTAGAAACGATTCCGATACGGCCTGGCTTGAACACGAAACCTGGCATGATCCCAACCTTCGCTTCGCCTGGAGTGATCACACCGGGGCAGTTAGGGCCGATCAGGGTGACATCTTTGTTAGAAAGGTAATTTTTAGCAGCCACCATGTCCTTTACAGGTATACCTTCTGTAATCGCCACGATCACTTTAATGCCTGCGTCAGCAGCTTCCATGATCGCGTCGGCGGCGAAAGCCGGCGGTACGAATATGATGGATACATCAGCGCCGGTTTTCTTTACAGCCTCTTCCACGGTGTTGAAAACAGGAAGGTCGAGGTGAAAAGAACCCCCTTTGCCCGGCGTAACACCACCTACTACGTTAGTGCCGTACTCTATCATCTGATGCGCGTGGAAAGAACCTTCTGAGCCGGTAAAGCCCTGCACGATCACTTTCGAATCTTTATTTACTAAAACACTCATGTGTATCTTTTTTAGTTTTTAATACAGTCGAACTATAAGGATGTGCAAAAATAGCCTTTTTTATGGCCTCTACAAAAAATAGTTCTACCTAATATAGCTCCATTTCAGGCATTGCCACACCAAAACGGGCCCAGGCTGGCAACACTTGTGCAGTGGCTCCTGAACTTGGTAAGCAAGGCATCTACGAAAGAGACAAGTTTTAGCGGAAAGAATAACGTATTAAATGCGTACCTTTGCACCCAAATTCACTTCAAGAAAATGAAATATCTGAACCATATTACCGAAGCCATCGGTAACACACCCCTGGTAAAACTGAATAAGGTTACTGACGGCATTAAGGCCACTGTGCTGGCTAAAGTAGAGTATATGAACCCCGGCAACTCTGTGAAGGACCGGATCGCCATTAAGATGGTGGAAGATGCCGAAAAAGCGGGCATTCTCAAGCCAGGCGGCACCATTATAGAAGGAACTTCCGGTAACACGGGCATGGGCCTGGCCCTGGCAGCCATTGCCAAGGGCTACAAGTGTATCTTTACCCTGGCGGACAAGCAGAGCAAGGAGAAAATGGATATCCTGCGTGCCGTTGGCGCAGAGGTGATCGTTTGCCCAACCAACGTATCCCCAGATCATCCGGATTCCTATTACTCTATTGCCAAGCGCCTCAACGAGGAGATCCCCAACTCTTTCTACCCAAACCAGTACGACAATACCTCTAACACGGCAGCGCATTACGAAGGAACCGGCCCGGAGGTATGGGAACAGACAGAAGGCAAAATAACCTGCTTTGCCGCAGGCGTGGGTACAGGCGGTACCATTTCAGGAATCTCTAAATTTCTGAAGGAACAAAACCCGGACGTGAAGGTGGTAGGCATAGACACCTATGGCTCTGTGTTTAAGAAGTATAAAGAGACCGGCGAGTTCGACGAGAAGGAGATTTATTCCTATGCCACCGAAGGCATCGGGGAGGATATCCTTCCTAAAAACGTGAACTTCGACCTGATCGACACTTTTGTGAAGGTAACGGATAAAGACGGCGCCCTGATGACCCGAAGGCTGGCCAGGGAAGAAGGACTGTTCGTGGGCTGGTCGTGTGGCTCTGCGGTGGTTGGCGCGCTGGAGTATGCCAAAGAGCACCTGACCGAGGATGATATTATGGTGGTGTTGCTGCCGGACCACGGCACACGCTATCTGGGCAAAATCTACAACGACGACTGGATGCGTGCGCAAGGCTACATCGACTAATCGGAGTTGGTATTAAATGGATGGAATCTAAAGCCAGGTTTTTTTTGTAGGCTTTTATACTTACCTTTTATACCTTTTCCATACTAACAGGTTTTAGTGAAGGATGTGTTACAAACACAGGGCCAAAGCGCGTTGAACATTTAACAAAATTCGTTACAGCAGGTTTAACTCAAGTAGAGAATTTCTCTGCCATAAAATCACCTGTGTGTTGATTAAAAAGTGCATTATAGGATGAGAAAACTTTCCGGCGTCTTACTGATAGACGATGATGAAACAACCAACTTTCTGAATCATCGCCTCCTGGACAGGATGGAGGTGACAAGTAATGTGCGCACATTTGTAAATGGCAAGCAGGCTTTTGATTACCTGTATAATGTGAGCAACGATAACTACGAGGCAGGCAGTAAGAGTTACTTTAAGCCCGAGCTGATCTTTCTGGACATCAACATGCCGGTAATGGATGGCTTTGAAATGCTGGACCTGTACGAACGCCTGAATGCAGGGTTCAGAAAAGGGATCGTGATGGCCGTGCTCACCACCTCCACCCACCCCCAAGACACGGAGAACTCTAAAAAATATGCAGCAGAGTACCTCACCAAGCCCCTAACCTCGGAGAAAGTAACCATGCTGCTGGAAAAGTATTTTAAGCAGGAGGAACGGGAGAAGCAGGAGGAACGGGAGGCCTAATACCCGGAAGTCCTTGGATTTTATAAAGGGAAGCCGTTACATGAACGGCTTCCCTTTTTTTATGCTTAAAAAGAGAAGCCGAAGTTAGACCGGATGGCCAGGTTAAGCAATACCCCGAAGCCCGCCAGAAACAGGCCGATGCCGATCAGCTTCTCGACGTTGGGAATTTTGGACCTCCGGTTTTTCTTGAGCAGGTTGCCACCTAGTGCGCCCAACGAGAAGGCAGCCATCAGGGGCAGGCTTCGGCCCCACATCACGTTCCCGAGCAGAAAGTGGCTGATAAAGCCCGTAAAGCTCGTTACCACCAAAATAAACAAGGCCGTAGAGGTGGCGATCTGAGGGGGGATCCTGAAGATCTTGATCATCATGGGGGTTTGCACAAAGCCGCCCCCTATGCCAAAAAGCCCGGCCATCACACCCGAAGCGAAGCCAAATGCGGAGATCAGGCCCCCGTTGATTCTGTAGGCCAGGTGCTTCACCCTGTTCTTGCGGATAAAGGAGGTAGGCATCCGGCGGATACGGTACATCATGCCCGAATGGCTGCCCCTGCCGCGTTGCTTTTTGGGCAGGAACATGGTGGTGCCAATCACAACCACAAACAACGCGAAAATAAACTGGAGCTTAAACACCGGCAAAAAAGCCACCAAGAAGGCCCCCAGCACAGTGCCTACCAAGGCAGGGAGCTGTATGAGCGTGCCAACCACATAGTCTATGCTCCTGTCGCGCAGGTTAAACACAGAGGCGATGATGGAGGCCGGCACCAGGGCGGCCATGGTAGAGCCAATGGCGATCTCGATGTTAAAGCCGAAGAAAATGATCAGGATAGGAACCATGAACACGCCACCACCGAAACCGATGATCGTGCCAAAGCCACTCACCAGCACGCCAACCAGAAATAAGATGAGTTCCTCCATGCACGTGGGCACACCTGCTGCCCTGGTTTTATACTTTTAACAGGGGTTTATTTTGCTACTGGTACGAACTGAAACACATCACCGTTGAATAACCCCTTGTCGCTAAGCTTTAAGGACGGGATAACCAGCAAAGCCATAAAAGACAGGGTCATGAAAGGCGACCCGAGTTTACTGCCCATCTCTTTGCTCATCTTATCGATGGCCGCGTACGCCTCAGCCACCTGGTACCCATCGGCCGCCGACATAATGCCCGCTACGGGCAGCGGGAGCAGTTGCTCTTTGCCCAGGCCCACAGCGGCCACCCCGCCCCGCGCCCCGATGATCAGATTTACGGCCCGGGCTATACTCTCATCATCCACGCCCACGGCAATAATGTTATGCGAGTCGTGGCCCACAGACGAAGCGATGGCTCCTTCCTTTAGCCCCATGTTTTTGATAAAGGCCACCGCCGGGATGGTGTTCTCGTAGCGGTTGACCACGGCAATTTTCAGGATGTCCTGCGCGACATCCGCTTCAATAAACCCGTTGTCGATGTTGGCCGTTGCCCAGGTTTCTTTCGTGATCAGTTGCCCGTCAAAGGCTTCGATCACGCGAATCTTGGTGGCGTCGGCTGCGGCTACTTTAAACTGCTCGGCGGCCTTCTCGTCGGTTTCAAAGTTGTTGATGATCTGGCTGGGTGTGAAGGCGGTGCGGGTAATGCCGTTTTCGGCCACCAGTTGCCCGTTGATATAGGTGGCCTTTACCTTGAAGTTATCCGGGTTGTCGATCACGATAAAATCAGCGGCATCGCCCTCGCGCAGCAGGCCTACCTCCAGTTTGTAATGCTCCACTGGGTTCACGCATGCCGCCTGCAGCACCTGGAACAGGTTGTTGCCTTTGGCCAGTGCGCGTTTTACCAGCAGGTTGATGTGGCCCTCTACCAGGTTGTCGGGGTGCTTGTCGTCGGAGCAAAACATGATGCTGCGGTAATGGATGGGCAGCAGCGGGATGAGCGCCTCAAAGTTCCTGGCGGCGCTGCCTTCCCGGATCAGGATCTTCATGCCAACGGCTAACTTGTCCAGTGCTTCCTCGGCGGTAAAACACTCGTGGTCGGTGGTGATGCCAGCCGACGCGTACTGCGCCGCCTGCTCGCCGCGCAAGCCGGGGGCATGGCCATCCACGGCCTTGCCATACTTTTTAGCCAGGGCTATTTTCGCCAGCACGTCCGGGTCGCGGTGCAGCACACCGGGCCAGTTCATCATCTCGGCCAAGTACTTTATCTCGTCGCGCTTAAACAGGGTTTCAATGTCGGAGGCGGTTATCTCGGCACCGGCCGTTTCGAAAGGCGTGGCCGGAACGCAGGATGGCGCCCCGAAGTAGAACTTGAAAGGCACTTTCCTGCCATTCTCCACCATGTACTCCACACCCTGCAGCCCCATCACATTGCCAATCTCATGGGGGTCCGACACGGTGGCAACGGTACCATGCGGCACGGCCAGGCGGGCAAACTCGCAGGGCACCAGCATCGAGCTTTCCACGTGCACATGGGCATCCACAAAACCCGGTAAGATATAATCGGTGGCAGGCGTGTGCTCACGAACTATTTTAGAAATGTGGCCGTTTGACACATGGACAGTGCCCTGGTAAATTTCCTGCTTGTGTACGTCGATGATGTTGCCCGAAACGGTATGGTCTGTGTGCATGGTGCTAGGGTGTTTAAGCGATAAATTGGCCTTGGGTAAGGCTGAAAACGGTAAATTACTTTATATTTGCATTAAATTCAGTCGTTTTGAGAAAGTATATTTCATATTTGGTTTTAGCGGCCTTTCTGGCAACCGGCACCCTGGGCGGCTGCGCTGTGAAAACCCCGCAACAGAAAAAAACGGCTTCTCTCAAAAAGAAGAGCAAGCGTGGCAAGCTGCCATGCCCCTGCGATTCCAATTAATCCCCTTTATTAGTTTCTCTCTATGAAGAAAATCGTAATCGCTCTGGACGGATATTCCTCATGCGGCAAAAGCACTACGGCAAAACTGGTGGCGGCGGCTCTGGGCTATGCCTACATCGATACCGGGGCCATGTACAGGGCCGTTACCTTATACTTTCTTCAGAACCACGTGTCGCTCACCAACCCCAAAGAGATCCGGGATGCCCTGAAAAGCATTGAGGTAGAGTTTCACTATAACTCCAAAACCAGGCGCAACGAGGTTTTCCTGAATGGCCTGAACGTGGAGGATGAGATCCGGAAAATGTACATCTCTAACCAGGTAAGCGAAGTGAGTGTGGTGCCGGAAGTGCGCCATGCCATGGTGGCCCAACAGCAAAAAATGGGCAGGAAACGCGGGGTGGTCATGGACGGCCGTGACATCGGCACCGCGGTTTTTCCGGATGCCGAAGTCAAGATCTTTATGACCGCCGACGTAGACACCCGCACCAAACGCCGCCAGGAGGAGCTGCTGGAGAAAAAACAGTTGGTAAACCTGGCCGAGATAAAAGCGAACCTGCAGAAGCGCGACCTGATCGACTCCACCCGCAAAGAGAGTCCGCTACGCCGGGCCGACGACGCTGCCCTCCTCGATACCTCCCATATGACGATTGACGAGCAGGTGGATTTTGTGTTACAAAAGGTAACCTCGGCCCTGATCAGCGAGGAAAAAGCCCTTATTGAAAATTGAAGCGAAAGATGATGACAGTAACCATAGATAAAAATTCCGGCTATTGCTTTGGCGTTGAGTTCGCCATACAGATGGCCGAGGATGAGATGGAGAACAGCGAGGAGCTTTACTGCCTGGGCGATATTGTGCATAACAGCATGGAAGTGCAGCGCCTCTACCAGAAAGGGCTGCGCATTATTGACCGTGAGCAGCTACAGGAACTGCGCGATTGCAAGGTGCTGATCCGGGCGCACGGCGAGCCCCCCGAAACCTATAAGCTGGCATTGGAAAATAACATCGAGCTGATAGACGCCTCGTGCCCGGTCGTGCTAAAACTGCAGAACCGTGTGAAGCATGCCTACGATAGCGGCAAAGTCGCAAACAGCCAGGTCGTGATCTACGGCCAGGTGGGCCACGCCGAGGTGATCGGCTTGGCCGGCCAGACAGGCGACGAGGCCATTATCGTAACAACAGAAGAAGACCTGGTGAAGATAGACTTTACGCGCCCGGTCACCCTCTTTAGCCAGACCACCAAAAGCACCAAAGGGTTTTACCATATCAAGGAGCTGATTGAAAAACGCCTGAAGCAAGCCAACCAGGATAGCACGCAGCCTTTGCTCAATGCCAACGACAGCATTTGCCGCCAGGTTTCTAACCGGGAGCCGCAGCTGGCCAGGTTCTCTACCGAGCACGATGTGATCGTTTTTGTGAGCGGCAAAAAGAGTTCGAACGGCAAAGCCCTGTACAGCGTATGTAAGCAGCACAACCCCAATAGCTACTTTGTGGAGAACGAGGATGAACTGCAGGGGGAGTGGTTTGCAGCGGCCGGAAGCGTAGGGATATGTGGGGCAACCTCTACACCTATGTGGCTGATGCAACAGGTAGCCACCTACATCGCTGACCTGAACCTGACCCAAGTGTAAAAAAGTATAGTAAATAAACTATAAGGCATTTTTTGCTACATTTAGGCTTTGCATTGGCAAAGCCTTTTTTGTGACACTAACACCATGAAAAATTTAATTCGCTACTTTGTAAACGGCCTGCTCATTATTGCCCCTTTCACCCTCACCGTGTGGATTGTGGTGGCTATCATCGACTGGCTCGACAGTATGTTTGACCTGGGCGTACCCGGCCTGGGCATTCTGCTGATGGTTATCCTAATTGCGCTGGTCGGCTTTATCGGATCATCGTTCTTTGTGAAGCCCTTTCTGGTGCTTACAGAGCGGTTGCTGCACAAGGTGCCGCTCATCAGTATTATTTATTCCAGTTTGAGGGACCTGCTGGATGCCTTCGTGGGGGATAACCAGAAATTCAACAAACCGGTTATCGTTAAAATGTCAGAAGACTCTGATAACTGTAAGCTGGGCTTTGTAACCCAGGATATGCTCCTGACCTTGAACATAGAAGGCAAAGTAGCCGTTTACTTCCCGCATTCCTACAATTTCTCGGGCGAGCTTTTTATCGTTCCTAAGCGCAATGTCACGTACCTGGAGGCCCCCAGCAGCGAAGTGATGAAGTTTATCGTATCGGGAGGAGTGTCTAAGCTGTAAAAAACATCTCCTATGCCCACCATCCTTAAAAACAGGTCGAAGCTGCATTACCGGGTGATCGGGCACGGCAGTAAGGTGATGCTGGCTTTTCATGGGTACGGGCAGAGCAGCACCTATTACCAGCCCATGAACCAGGCGCTGGGCAACGACTATACCATCTATGCCTTCGATCTGTTCTATCATGGCAACAGCCACCTGCACAAGCAGGACATGCCCCTTACCAAAGAGTTCCTGGCAGCCATTATTCTCCGTTTCCTCGACAAGTATAAGATAGCCCGCTTTTCGTTGATGGGGTTCAGCATGGGCGGTAAGTTTGCTCTTTCCCTGGTCGAGCAGATGCCCGAGCGGATAGAGGAGCTGATTCTGATAGCGCCGGATGGCATCAAGACAAGTTTCTGGTACAACATTGCCACCTACCCCGGCTGGTTACAGCAGCTTTTTAAACGCACCGTGCTAAAACCGGCGCCATTTTTCAGGCTTCTCAAAGTGCTGGAGCGCTACAACATGATCCATAAAAGCCTGGTGCGGTTTGCCGAATTTCAGATGGACAGCACGCCCAAGCGCCTGCGTGTATACCGCAGCTGGATAGGTTTCCGGGAACTGAACTTCGATATCAGGCGGATCGTGCAGCTGCTGAACAGCGCCGAGGTGGCGGTTACCATGTTCCTGGGGGAGTATGACCAGATAATTTCCCCGAAACGCGTGGGGGTGTTCGTAGATGCCCTGGACCATGGCGAACTTGTGGTGCTTAAAACCGGGCACTCGCACCTGCTGCAGGACGTGGCCGAACTGCTGCACCGGAAAAAGCACTCAGGCCAGCCCTGAGAAGCGCTGGATGCACCACGGCCACACCCACGTCATACTTTGGTAGCGCTGCGGATAAGCATGTTTTATAACATTGTGCTTTTAATAAAGTATACCTGACTTGTAATTGCTGGGCTGCAACGCCTTTTGCGGTGTTTGCGGCGTTTTTTAATTTCTATAACCCAACCACGATTTATGAAAAAGAAGTTCAGTCTGTATGGTAGTAGCGTTTTGTTACTGGTCTTTTCCTTTGCCTGCTCATCCGGCGAGGTATCAGAAGAAAACAACTCAACAAGCGCAGTAGAAGCCACAGCGGTTTCTGAAGAAGTGCGTCTCCCCACCGGGCCCATTGACAAAGACCTGGAGCGTATAAAACTGCCGGAGGGCTTTCGGATAGATTATTATGCCAAAGACGTGAAAAATGCTCGATCAATGGCGCTGAGCGAGTCCGGTATTCTGTTTGTGGGCACCCGAAGCAATGATAAGGTGTTTGCCGTAGTGGATAAGGATAAGGATGGCAAAGCGGAAGAAGTAGTGGAGGTGGCTGCCGGTTTAAACAGTCCGAACGGGGTGGCGCTGCACAACGGCGACCTGTATGTGGCGGAGATCAGCAGGGTAATTAAATTCCCAAACATCGAGCAGACCTTTCGGGACAAACCGAAGTATGAGGTGATCAATGATAAATTTCCTGCAGAGCGCCACCACGGCTGGAAGTATATCGCCTTTGGCCCCGATAACAAATTGTATGTGCCCGTTGGTGCCCCCTGCAATGTGTGCAAAGAGGAGAACCCGGTTTATGCCAGCATTACACGCATGAATCCCGATGGCACCGGCCTGGAAGTTTACGCTGAAGGCATCCGGAACAGCGTTGGGTTTGACTGGGAGCCGGGCACCGGAAATCTATACTTCACCAACAACGGCCGGGACATGTTGGGCGACAACATTCCGCCGGATGAGTTAAACCGGGCCACTAAGAAAGGGCAGCACTTTGGCTTTCCGTACTGTTATGGCGGCACCATTCCGGACCCGGAGTTTGGCAACCAGCGCAACTGCAGCGAGTTTGTGGCTCCGGTACAGAACCTGGGCGCCCATGTGGCCTCATTGGGCATGAAGTTCTATGATGGCAACATGTTTCCGGCTACCTACAAAAACCGAATTTTTATTGCCGAGCACGGCTCCTGGAACCGTTCTAACAAAACCGGCTACCGTGTAAGCCAGGTGCAGCTGGACAGCAAGGGAAACGCCACCTCCTATGAGCCTTTCGCGGAAGGTTGGCTACAGGGCGAGGATGACTGGGGCAGACCTGTGGATGTGTTGGTGATGCCGGATGGAGCCCTGCTGGTTTCTGATGACAAGAACGACGCGATCTATCGCATTACCTATTCCAAGTAACTGAAGTAAGTAGATGCATGTGAATACAGGTGTAAGCAGGGCTTGCTATGAAGCTGGCTTTTACCTGGGGCAGTGCGTGATGCTTTTGATTAAATTTAACCGCTTTCTGCCAAATTCATTAAATCTGCTCTATCTTTAACCCAAATGAAAGAGGACAAAACGGAAAAATCAAAAGGAGATAAGAAAACCATTGGGCGGAGAGAGTTGGTTTCTTTCCCTGATCTGGCCATTTATGAGCTGGAGGCGAAAGTAGACACCGGCGCTTTTACATCGGCTATCCACTGTTCTAACATTCACGAGGAGGTAAAGCCCGATGGCACCAAAGTGATCTGCCTGGACCTGCTGGACCCGTCGCATCCGCAGTATAACCACAAAAAGCTGGAGTTTAGCACCTATGACCTCCGCGAGATTAAAAGCTCGATAGGAGAGAAGCAGGAGCGCTACGTGATCCGGACCCGGATAAGCTTGTTTGATGAAACAGTGGAAACCGAGTTTTCTTTATCGGACCGCAGCGACATGAAATACCCCGTCCTGATCGGCAGGAAACTTTTAAAAGGGCGGTTTTTAGTTGACGTTTCCCGTAAAAACGTTGCCAACAAGTATAAGACCAAACCTAAGAAGAAATAACTTACAATATGAAAATAGCCATCTTGTCCCGTAACCCAAAGCTTTACTCTACCCGCAGGTTAGTAGAAGCAGCTGAGCAGCGCGGCCACGAAGCCATTGTTTTAGACCACCTGCGCTGCGACCTGGTTATTGAGCAAGGCAATCCGCATATTCTGTACAAGGGAGAGCGACTGACTGAGTTCGACGCTGTAATTCCGCGTATTGGTGCCTCGGTAACCTTTTACGGTACAGCCGTGGTGCGCCAGTTTGAGATGATGAAAGTGAAGGGCGCCGTTGACTCCCAGGCCATCGTGCGCTCCCGTGATAAACTACGTAGCCTCCAGATTCTTTCGCGCGCGGGTTTGGGCATGCCCAAAACGGCTTTTACCAACTATTCTAAAGAAACCTCGGAGCTGGTAAAAGAAGTGGGCGGGGCACCGCTGGTGATCAAGTTGCTGGAGGGAACCCAGGGATTAGGCGTGGTGCTGGCCGAAACCAAAAAAGCGGCTGAGTCCGTTATTGAGGCATTCCATAACCTGAAGGCCCGTATTATTGTGCAGGAGTACATTGCCGAGGCCGGTGGTGCCGATATCCGTGCGTTTATAGTGAACGGCGAGGTGGTAGGGGCCATGAAGCGCCAGGGCAAGGAGGGCGAGTTCCGCTCCAACCTGCACCGCGGCGGCAAGGCCATGCTCATCAGGCTGACCCGCCAGGAGAAAGCCGCAGCCCTGCTGGCGGCAAAATCGCTGGGTTTAGGCGTTGCCGGTGTCGATATGCTGCAGTCCAAGCGCGGGCCGCTCATTCTGGAGGTAAACTCCTCCCCTGGGCTGGAGGGCATCGAAAAAGCTACCCAAAAAGACATCGCCAGCAAAATAATAGAGTACATGGAGGGCCTCACCCAAAAGAAAACGGCTAAAAGAATTAAAGAGTAGCATGCCGGAGACGATCGTAATAAACGGCAGAAGTATTGACCGTGGGGAGAAAGTGCTGACCAAGCTTGTGATCAGTAAGCTGCCCAGCGGAACCGTCATTGAAATTCCTATCTACGTGTACAGGTCGGTGCACGATGGCCCGGTTGTGCTGCTCATGGCCGGCATGCACGGCGACGAGGTGAATGGTACCGAGATCATTCGCCGCATGTTGTCCAAAAAAATGCTGTACCCGCTTAAAGGTACCATCATTGCCGTGCCGGTGCTGAATATCTACGGCTTCCTGAACTTCTCGCGCGAGGTGCCTGACGGCAAGGATGTTAACCGGAGCTTCCCGGGTAACCGCGACGGCTCCTTGGCCAGCCGGGTGGCCCATCGCTTTATGAAAGAGGTGATGCCCTACGTTGACTATGGAATTGATTTCCATACAGGCGGCTCCAGCCGCGCCAACTACCCGCAGGTGCGCTGCGTGCTGGCCGACCACAGAAACGAGGAACTAGCCAGGGCATTTGCCGCCCCGTTCATCATGAACGCGCCGTACCGGCAGGGCTCCTTACGAAAGGAAGCAGGCAAGCAGGGCAAATCTATACTGGTGTATGAAACCGGGGAGGCCTTGCGTTTTGATGAGAAAGGCATTAACATGGGCATTGAGGGCACGTACCGCGTGCTGCACCATCTGGGCATGATGGCCCCCACACCCCGCCACTTGAACCGACTGTGCTCTGCTCAAAGGATGTCTGGCTGCGGGCCAAGAACGCTGGCCTTTGGCGCACCATCATATCCATCGGGCAATATGTAAAAAAGAACCAGTTCATTGGCACCATCACCGATCCATACGGCGAGATGGAAGTTCGCCTGAATGCACCGGCCGCCGGCTACGTGATCGGGTTGAACAACATGCCGGTGGTAAACCAGGGCGATGCGCTGTTGCACATTGCCTATTAAAACAATTTGACGGGGTTACCAGCAGCAGTAAAACCCACCCAGGAAACACCGAAAGGTTTAAAGCCAGGAGGCCCTGCGATACGTTATCGCAGGGCCTCCTGGCTTTAAGTTTAAACAAGGGAAACCCCGTTCAAGCTGGTGTATAAAGGCTAAAAAACGTAGCGCACATGCAGGGCAGTGTCCCAGTAGCCACCACCTCGCGGTATGTTAATGTAGGGCTTGATATCGGCGCCAATAGTAAAAGGAATGTCGCGGATATAATACTCCAGACCCAAAACGCCATCAACACCGAGGCCATACACATGGTCGTTGTAGTACTTATCATGGCCACGCTCATAGTAATAGCGGCCGTCGTAAAAGCCGACGTGGCCGCCCAGGCCATAGTACCATTGCAGGCCAGCGGCATTAAATGCCTGTGCGTGCTTCTCGTACAAAACCGTGATAACCGTGCCTCTGTACTTAAAGCTGGTGCTGAGGATACCCTCTATTGCGGCATCGCTTTTAATAAAGTGCTTTATGGTAAGGCCCGAAGCGGCGCCGCCCCTGAAACCAATACCCGTTTTGTAGCCGCTTTGTGCCTGCGCACCAAGGGCAACAGCAAACAAGAGGACAAGAGAAAATGAAATGCGAAGAATTACTTTCATGAATGTATAATGTGTAAGGGTATTAAACCACCGTGCCATGATTGGCGTGGTGGATGCAAAATTAAAACTTCTAACGGAGTTAAACGGTTTTATTGTGCGGTATTGGCTAGTTTTTAACTTCTTTCTTGTAATCCTGCAGATAGGCTGTGCGCTTCGTGCGTTGGCCCACAAGTTTAAAGAAGGAGATAAAGTTCTGGTCATCCGCTTTGATGGCCCTGGCAAAGGCATCCGACTCCTCGCTATCCTCAAAGTCCTGGATGTACTGTTGCCGTATAAAGGCAGCTTGGTCCAGCTCCTCGGCGGCTTTTATGTCAACTAGGCCGGTTTTTTGCCAAAGCTTTTTCCACCAATCAATGGTATGTATAAAGTACCAGTAGTTTTGATAATCCCCCTTTAGAAAGTCAGGCACCTGGTGGGGCGTCTCGATCTCTTTGTTAAAGCACACGTCCACTATAGCCAGATAACCATCCGGCTTGAGGAAGCGGGCAATGTAGGGCAGGTACTTCTCGTCGGTGCCGAAATAGGTGTAAGAGTCTACCACGATCACCGCATCGAAATACTCCTCGGCGAAGGGAAGTGCCCGTGCATCGGCTTCCAGGGGCATGACCCTGTCCTGGCAGCCTGCGCCGAGAATACGCTGGTAATTCTCGCTGGCCGAAACTGCCGGGTCTACGGCCCAGACGCTCACGCCGAACTCATTGGCCAGGAAGATAGAACTGATGGCTTTGCCACAACCCAGGTCCAACACGCGCATGCCCGGCTCCAGATCCAGCGACCTGGTGAGACTTTCCAGGTTTAGGAGCACATTCTCGCCCATGGAGTGCTGCCGCACCCATTCCGGGTCGTAACGCGAGGCCTTCGGGAAAGCGGAATTAAGGACTTGCTGCTGCATAGAGTAACGTAAAAGTATGTGCAGCTTACGGAGGGGCAAAGGTTATGGTTTAGCGGCCAGTGTGGCAATTTCGTGCGAAGTATGGATATGCACGCCTTTCTGATCTAGGGAGGCGGCTGCTACCATCGCGCGCGCAACTGTTTCGGCTTCTATGGGTTTGTAATCTTTCAGCGGCCCCACCATCAGGCTGCTCAGGGGCTTCATGAGTTTGGAGGCCCATTCTTCTCCGGTTCGCTTCTCTTCCCGGTCGCCCAGCAACAGAGAGGGCCTGAAGATATGCACGGCACTAAACTCCGGTAACTGCACGTCGCGCTCCATCTCGCCTTTCACCTTGTTATAAAAGATCATGGAATCGCTGTCGGCGCCCATAGAGGATACGACCATAAATTGCGCGGCCCCTTTCGTTGCCGTTACCTTGGCCAGCTCTACCACATAGGTATGGTCTACTTTATAGAAAGCTTCTTTAGAGCCAGCCTTTTTTATGGTGGTGCCCAGGCAACAGAAAACGTCATCGGCTACCAGCACGGAAGCGTAGGACTTCAGCTTGCTGAAATCCATCACTTTTTGCTCCAGTTTGGGGTGGATCAGGGGCAACTCATGGCGCCCTACAGAAATAACCTGGCTATACCTGTCGCTTTGCAGGAGCAGGTTTAAACATTGGCCCCCTACCAAACCGCTGGCACCGGCAATCAGTGCGGTTCTTACTTTTTGCATTTATTTTGGCTTACGCAGAGAGTACGTTTTTAATCGCTATATAGTCTATAAAGTATAAAAATTTAATGGAGAAATTGTTATTTTGCGGAGCCCGAAACGTGTTTGAGAGGTTATCCAGGTATAAATTCTGGATTGTGTTGCTTCTGTCCTGTATCGCATTCTTCCAGACTACACGCAGCTCGCTGCCAGGGGCAAAGCGCCAACTATACACCAGGTCGATGTTAAAGGTATTGTAATTGATGTCTTTAAACGTCGACAGGTTGCCATTCCGTTCGGCTGTAGTGGGCTGCAACAACCCACCCGCGGTCAGCTCATAAAACTGCGCATACTCGGCTCTGGACCAGTAATGGCGCATGTTCAATGACAGGCCCGCTCTCTCGTTAAAGATATAGGCCCCGGAGAGCGTGGTGGTGAATGTGGTTACCGTACGGTCTCCGAAAATAGTGTGGGAGTAGTTATCTTTACCAGCATAGCCGATGTTCCGCTTCTCCAGGTTGTAGTTATTGTTGCTAACCAATGAGAATTTATCGTTAACCCTGAAGCGCGGGTTAAGGCTTGCCCACCAGTTAAGTTGGTCATAGCGTTCTGAGCGCCAGATGCCGGTAGAGGCGTCTAGGGCTACTCGGCGGCGGTAATCGGTGCTGATGCCCAGATTGGTGTCAAAAGCGGGAGGCCGGATAAACACTTGCGGAAACGCACGCGCTTCGAAGTAATCATACAAATTGCCCGGGCGCACCCCAAACCGTGCATAGGCGCTCATGAAATTACGGAACCGCACGTTCGTGCTGGCGTTCAGAGAGTTGCTCACAAAGGCGCGTGGGGCATAGAGCAGGCTGCGCCGTACGCTCAGGCCGCTTCCCCAGGATAAGAACTTCCAGACAGGCTGATAGAATGTATAACTGACATTGGCCCCCACATTGAACTCGTTGGGGTTCTGCAAATAGCCCAGGTCGTTTATCTCGTAGGTATCAGACTCCACGCTGTGGCTCAGGCTATACTGCAGGTTGCCGCTAACTTTGGCCAGCGTAAGGTTGTACTGGTGGCCCAGCGAGACATCGGTGGGGAGCGTATCGCCCCTGAGCACCTTGTTGTAAAGCTGGCTCACGTTACCTCCCGCACGCAGGGCAAACGTGTTGGTGGCATCGGCAAAGCGCGCCTGCAAACCGGAAACGTTTGCGTCGTATTGCCCTTTGGCGCGAGTCACGTTGGTGTTGGTAAAGGTCAGGAACGAGTTGCGGGGCAAAGTCTGGTCCAGCACAAAAACATTGTAGTTGGTGAAAGGGTCAGTCAGGATCTCCCTTTTATGGCCGCTAGAGTCCTGGGCCAGGGCGTACATGTTGCGGGTAAGGGCGTTAAACAACCCGATGCCGAGGCCCGACCTTGTGCGGCCCGAGATCTTTGCGGCGTTGAGCAAACTACTTTGGGCCGGGTTCTCCACAAGGGCCTCTCCGGTGCGAAGCGAGTCGGCGGCGTAGGCCCGAAAAATGGGGGTGCCCCCAATGCGGCGTGAATAGAAAAGTCCGGCTTTGTTAAACAATTCTGTGCCCTCGGTAAAAAACTGCCTGTTCTCACTGAACTTCACCTCGAAAGGACTCAAATTCAGCACCTGGTTATCTGATTGGGTCTGGCCAAAGTCGGGAACCAGGGTCACATCTAAGGTAAAGGCATCGTTGAGGCCATACTTTACGTCCATGCCGCCGTTTAGGGAGTGGCTATACTTGCTTTGCCCTGGTTTTGCCCCCGAGTTATGGTTTACATACCCCGAAACATAGGGTGTGAACTGGAGCCGCACCGGCGACTCGATGCCTTGTATTCCTACTGCCTGCCCTTCCTGGTTCACGAATCCCTCTATGGCGTTGTCCACGTGGTTCCAGTATGATTTTTCGCGGGTGCGCCTGATGATGCGCATAAAGTTCACGCCCCAGGTCTGCACTTCGGTTTTCGGAAAGCGGATAGCGCCATAGGGAATACGCATCTCCACCACCCACCCGTCGGGGGTTCGCTTCGCCTGACTAGCCCACACCGCGTCCCAGTTCCTGTCTTCCCGCCCCTGCGATATCTTAATGTCCGTCTGCACCCCGGCCGCCGACACCATAAAGGCAAACGCGTTTTGCTTGTCGTTGTAGGTGTCCAGGAACACGCCAAACATATCGGCGTTGTTTTCGCCGGAGTCGCGCTGGCCAAGCTGGGTAAGTACAGAATCGGGGGCGGTGTCGTGTAAAACGGCGCCAATGTATACGGCCTCATTGTCGTAGAGCATGTATACCTCTGTGCGCTGCGAAGAGGGCTTGCCGTTTAGCGGGTCGTAGCGCACAAAGTTCGTGGCTGGGGTTACCGTTTGCCATATCTCAGGCTCCAGGTAACCATCCAGCACAGGCGCGGTGGCTGTACGCCCAGCCTGCGTTGTTTTTACTTTGGCGTTGTTGCCCTGGGGGTTAGTAGCGGCAAAGGCGCAGATGGCGTGGGTGAGGAAAAGGGTAAGGGCAAAAGGTAAAAGTCTGTAAAGCATGGGCTTGGCACGGCGCCAGGTGCAGGCGCGGTTGTTAATGTTTTGTGATATGGGCTCTGTTAGGATATACGGACTGGCTGCGGCAGCCAGGTCAGGCAAGGCGGATGCTGTCGTCGGACAGGGTGATCCGGCCGGCTTTGTACAAGCCACCAATGGCACGCTTAAATGTTTTCTTGCTCATGCCCAACGATTGGTAGATCTCCTCGGGTGTGCTGTTATCGGATAAAGGCAACCAGCCGCTGCCTTGCTCCAGCAAGCGGATGATTTTATCGGAGGCCTCCTCTGCCTCGTCCTTCTGGGTAAGGCCGGGCTTGCGCAGCGTCACATCAATTTTGTTGTCGGGGCGGATGAGTTTAATGTAGCCTGATGTTTTATCACCGATGCGCAGGTCTTTGAACACCTCATTTCGATAGAGCATGCCCAGGTAAGTGTTGTTGATGATCACCTTGGTGCCGAGGTCTGTGAAGCTCGCCACCAGGAGCTGTACCTCTTCGCTTTCGGTCAGCCTAATGTGCTCGTTTTGCAGGTATTTTCCCAGTTTGGTAGTGGCCACCACCCGATCCGAGGCCTCATCGAGGTAAAGGTAAACGCAGTATTTGCGGCCGATCTGCATTTTGTTCTTTTGGTTGTTCAATGGCACGAACAGGTCTTTTTCCAACCCCCAGTCCAAAAAAGCGCCAAAAGGGGTTTCATCTTTACAGGTAAGGCAGGCAAAATCGCCTACTACCGCATAAGGCGTCAGGTTGGTGGCGATGATGCGGTCCTCAGAGTCGCGGTACACGAACACACGCACGGTATCGCCTACCTGTGCCCCCTCGGGAATGTATTTGCTTGGAAGCAGAATGTCGCCATCTTCAGAGGTTAAATAAACGCCAAAATCTACTTCGCGTGCTATTTCCAGTTCGTTGTAATCGCCTAACTCTACCATGATGATGCTTGTTGTAAGATGCTGTCTTACAAAGCTAATAAAAAGCAGGGTTGCTTGAAAGTTGGAACAAGGGTTTAATAAGCCGCATCCCCTGCTTTTAGCGCAAAATGACTGTCCAGGGACAGGGCCAGCCCTACACTTACCTGAATTCCGCCACCCCCGGGCGCACAAAACGGAAGTCGGTGAAGTCGTAGTATGATCTGGAGGATTCAAAGATTTTGAAGTTATTGAAATCCTCGTTTATAGGCATTTTAGGATAATAGCCCAACAATATCTGAATGGTGCTGAAGGCGAGGTACTCGTTTCGGAACCTGAAACCGATGCCGTAGCCTCTATAAGGAGCATTTTTGAACGGGGAGCTTTTGTTGCCCGTGGAAAGCCAGGCCACATCGGCAAATAATACGGTGGCAAGCCGGAAGCCAAGCAGGGAAAGGGGGGTGTATAAATTAGCTTCGTAGTTAACCGTTACCCGGCGCGAGCCCCGAAGCAGGTCGGAACGGAAACCGCGGAGCCCGCTCTCGTTGTTAATGGCAAGCAATTCTTCCGGGTTTCTGTTAATGCCCAGGGTGCCACGCCCTAATATATAATGCCGTAGTTTCCAGTTGCCCCATTCCGCCAGCCGGGTGAAATAAAGTGACTGCATCTCTAGCACGCCCTGCTCAAAGTGTTCGTCGCGCAGGAAGGTGCCGTAGGTGGCCCCCATAAAAAGGTAACCAAAGGTGGGGCTGTACTTGGCCGTGGAGGCCGATGCCGCAAAGTAACGCCGCTCCTGAATGCTGCCTTTCTCGTAGCCTCCCGTAAACGACACCAGCGTGCCGGCAGGGATGTCCTCTGTACGGCCAAAGCCAAAAAGGTAGCGGTCTTTGTAATATTTCCGGATGCTATAGCCCACACTCCCCAGCATTAAAACATTACTTTGAAAGTTTTCGGTGGGCACCGTGCTGTAATTCGTTTCGATAAAGCGGGCCCCTACAATAATGCGCCCCCTCGATTCATAACCCAGGTTATAGGATTTGAACTTGAAGGAGCGCCCCAGCCACGCATCGCGGCGGGCGTAGCTAAGTTCTCCGAAACGCGGAATGGTATCTTGCGGCGTAGGGGGCAGGAGCAGCTGCTCGTCGATCCAGCTTACCCCGATAGCGCCGGCATACTTGGTGGTGGTCGAGAAGAAATCGCGCCGGAAGAATACACTCTTCTCCTTGTAGTAGTTTTGGTCGATGTAGGTAAGGTCGCTGGATATGTACGTTTTGCCGATGTTCTCGATGGTGTAAGCGCCTGTTACCTCCCAGGGCCGTGGCCGGTTCATGTTAAAGCGGTAACTGCCGCGCACCTGGTGGCCCTGGCCCAGGAAATTCAGCTCCCGCAGCGACACCCGGCCGGCGCCGGAAGAGGGGGAGTAGGAGCCTGAGCCCCCCAGGCTGAAGATGTCCTTGGTGAGCACGAGCACATCCACACTGTCGTCGGTAGTTGTCTGCTCGTTCACAATGATGCGGGCATCCAGGAGGTATTCCGTCTGGCGCAGCAAACGCTCCGATTCTATCAGGGCCAATGGGCTTAGAGCTTCCATCCTTCTGAAAAGCAGTTTGTTTCGGATCAGTCCCCGGCCCGTTTTCACGTGAAGCGAGTTGCCTGCTTTCTCAAAGAAATTCT
The DNA here is from genome assembly GCF_058216355.1 of Pontibacter sp. GD13. Taxonomy (NCBI): domain Bacteria; kingdom Pseudomonadati; phylum Bacteroidota; class Cytophagia; order Cytophagales; family Hymenobacteraceae; genus Pontibacter; species Pontibacter sp. GD13. The sequence goes on along the minus strand of NZ_JBYZMQ010000005.1, from coordinate 129,943 downwards.
GCGGAACCCGTGCTGTGTCATTTATCGAATATCCGAAAGCGTCGAGCGTGATGATATCCAGGTTCCGGACTATTTTGAAGTTATGTTTTTCATACTCCCGCCTGATCAGTTCCGCATCCAAACCATACACTTCCTCTTCGCGCCTGTCGAAAACCAGGATAGATTTGAGAAGCTTGCCCATGATGGTCTTCCGCTCAGACATTTTCCGCAGGTTATCCATAAAGCGTTCGTCAAACCGCTGCTTGAGGGTGTCGGGAGGGGCGGCGGTGGTGTCTGCTTTGGTCTTGGGTACATCCTGGGCCTGGCAAATGCCTGCACACAGCAGCAGCACCCCTAATAAAACAGGGAAGCGGAACTGCTTGATGTGAAGCTGGTGCAAAGACATGTTAAGTTAAGGGCGATGGGGTTAGGCGGCGCTGAAGCAAGTTTCTAATATAACGATTTCTGGGAGCAGAAGTGCTAAGAGGGGGCAATTTTGATATAGGGGCAGTTTTTGCCTATAAGAATGTGCTAACATTATTAGTAAAGTAAATGGCTGTTGATAACTGGTTGATAAATAAATACTAACTATTTTGGTTTTGCTAATCTCATGTGCGTATCTTTCATTCAGATTAGCGCTAAAGCTTGTGCAAATGATAGTAAAATTTCCTGTAAGCTAAAAATATTAGTACTTTAAAAGCGTGCACAGAAAGTCTCGCTGCCATGGACGCGAGACAGATAGCATGCCAGATGTATACAAAGTACAAGCAATAAGCGCAGGTTGCGCAATTGTAGTGATGTGACTCCAGGATCATGCCTTCTTTAATGAAGTAAGTTAATTTAACATAATGGCAATACCGATAAAGCGTTCGAGAGTTTTACATTACACTTCCCGAACGGTTCAAAAAAAGAAAATTAAGATCATGAGAAAAACCCAGAAAGTTGCCCGTGTTTCGATGTACTGTAAGTTGAACATGCTCGTACCAAAATTGCAGAGCCTTTCTTCCCGAATGCAGACAGAGCCCGTGGAGAAGAACAGGGGCTGTTATGTGGTTAGTAAATAAATAACACAGCCTGTAACTTGTTAGCCTAAAGCTTCCCGTAGTATATGTTTACCTGCTGGCGATGCTGCCTGATGCAGATTTGAGCCTGTTTGCACTCTTCCTTTAAAGGTGTAAAGTGAAGTGTTTGGTTACTACACGTTACGTGTAATGATCGCGCAAGCGCAGGAGAGCGTTAATTTGCCACACAAGCATTTTTGTGCGCTGAAAAAAAGGGCGGTAAAGCTGGTGCCTGAAACCAACCTGAGCGTGCGGTTCCGAAATAGGAACGAGGACCTTTAACGGGATATGTACGAAAACGAAGAGCAGAGTGGTTACCAATTGTACTCCATGTGAAACTATTTTTAAGGAATATACGTTTAAACTACTATATATTGCTTTAGTTGTACCTGCGGAAAATTGCTTTCAGAGTAAATCTCATTGCTTTTGAGCCTGATTCGCGCTAATCACATTTTTGCACCATGAATACACGCGTACGAAAGAAACTCATTCAAGTAGCTCGCGGTAGAGCTCATTTAATGACCTTCCAAAACCTTATTTATGAGGCTGAGCTCGGCCTTAACCTCGAGAACCCTTATGAAAAGTCGATGCTGGCAGAAGTTATCGATGAAATCTCAGAAAGAGAGTATCAAGCTGGCAGACCCTTGCTCAGTTGCCTGGTACGGGTGAAGGGCCAGAAAAACCAGGGCGACAGCTTTTTCAGGATGTGCGAACGCCTGGGGCTGGGAAACTGGAAAGAACTGAAGCGCAACTCGCAGTTTATAGAAGAACAGCGCGAAGCTTGCCGTGAATTCTGGCAAGACAAACAAAATTTTTCTTCTTACTTGTAGTAACCATTTTGCGTTACTAAAGGCACGTAACGGCAGAAGATCTTATCCCTGCCGTTACGTGCCTTTATATTTTATAAGCTTTTCTCACCTTGCAACTCGCTTGGACTTTGTGGCAAGGTGCCTAAAAAATTAAAGTGAGGCTGTCAGGCAATTCTTGAATAAGAGAAAAGTGCCCGCAAATAAAAAAAAACAGCACTACGCTTTCAAGCGAAAAAGATTCTATTCAAGCGAAAAAAGAACATTCCTGTCTATTTACAACGCCTCCTCATCAGGCAGTACAACTCCAAAAATATTGCTTGCTTTCCGAAAAATTAAACACAGCAATACAAGCCACAAAATTTAAGGATTGCATATACTAACAAAGGGTGTGTACACTCCACAAAAAGGGCGCTCTTGCCCGAAAACCGGAAGGCTTTATACTTTAGAATGACATATTTTTAAATATATTCTTGAATATATTTAAAAATAGCGCTTTATTTATATTTCATACATATTAAATCATCTAAAAAGCACTTTTATAAAAGTTGAAGCACTTAAAATTCCTGCTTGTTGCTTAACTGGCTGAGCCTGTTAATTCCAATTTTATAAATTCCATGTATATGAAAGCAAACTTTACAAACACGGTTTTAGTATCAGCACTTATTTTTTTATGCTGCTCCAATGCTTTTTCTCAGAAGAGAAAATTTGGGAAAGTAGATGAGTCTGAACTCACCATGCGCACCTATGCCCAGGACACCAGTGCGGCAGCGGTGATCTTGTATGATTTCGGTGAGAGTGCCTTTATTTTCAATGATAAAGTCAATGTTGTTTTTAAAAGGCATGTACGAATTAAAATACTGAAAAAATCGGGTTATGACTGGGCCAATTTCAGCATTCCCTACTACACAAAAAATGCTGACCGAGAGCGGGTAATTGGCATCAAGGGCTATACATCTAACCTGGTTGACGGAAAAGAGCAAAAAGACAGGCTGGATGCTAAAGGTATATTTGAGGAGCAGAGCTCGGAGAACTGGCATGCAAAAAAATTTACGATGCCAAACGTGAAAGAAGGCTCTGTGCTGGACATTACCTACACCATCCAGTCTGATTTTATTTACACGCTCAGAAGTTGGGAGTTCCAAACAACCATCCCTACGCTCTGGAGTGAGTACCAGGTAGAGATTCCGGAGTATTTTGATTACAAGTTTATGATGCAGGGATACCTGGCGGTGAGTGAGGCTAACAGAAGCCAAACCAATGTAGCACAGGCCAATATGTTGAACAACAAGTATTATTGGATTCTGAAGGATGTGCCCGCCCTGAAGACTGAAAAGTATATTACTACCCTGGACGACTACCAGTCGAAAATCGATTTTGAGCTGGAGCGCGTGAAATTTCCGAACGAGCCAATTAAAACCATGACGGGTAATTGGAGTGATGTGACCAAAGACCTGTTGCAAGCTGAGAAGTTTGGCCTGCAACTGAACCGGAACAATTTTTTTAAAGAAGATTTGGCCGCCGTGTTAGCCCGGCACAAAGAACCTGAACAACAGATGCAGGCAATATACAACCTGGTGAAGGCGAAAATGAAGTGGGACGAGAAGTTTGGCATTTATACCGGCAACCCAATCCGGAAAGCGTATGATACTGGTAGCGGCAGCGTGGCGGAAATTAACCTGCTCCTTACGTCTATGTTATTAGAGGCAGGCCTGGATGCAGCCCCTGTTCTGATCAGTACCAGAAGCCATGGCAGAGTACGCTCTGAAATGTCGCCGATGGTTACCAAGTTTAATTATGTGGTAGCACATGTAAAAATCGGTGACAAGGAGTATATGCTGGATGCCACAGACCCACTGCTGCCAGCTGGCATGCTTCCTGTGCGTTGCCTGAACGGGGAGGGTCGCCTGATCAAGAAGGATGACCAGCGCTGGGTAGCCCTGAATGCCACCTCGCCTTATACGAAGCTCTACAACGCAAACATTACCATAAACAAGGAAGGCGAAATTGTAGGAACGGGCAGCGAGTCTGCCGGGGGATACCATGCACTTTCGTTACGCAGATCTATTCTGGAAGAAGGGGAAACGAAGTTTCTGGATGGTTTGGCAAAAGAAGTAGGGGGCTTTACGGTGGAGAAGCCTGAGATTGGTAACCTGAAGGATATTACTGGTCCGCTTAACATCAGTTATGCCATTAAATCATCGGGAAACGGACAGGCAAACGATATCATTTACCTGAACCCGATGATGGGCCAGGGCGAAAAGGAAAACCCGTTTAAGTTGGAGGCGCGCCAGTATCCCGTAGATTTTGCCACCTCGATCGATGAAACCTTTATTGGCCGCTTCGAAATCCCCGAGGGGTATGAACTGGAGGAGGCCCCTAAAAGTATGTCGGTTACCTTACCCGAAAACAGCGGCCGGTTTATGTATATGGTGCAGCAGGAAGGCAAGGTGGTGCAGATCATGAGTAAGATCACCATTAGCAAGCCTGTTTTCTATGCTCCGGAGTACCCTTATCTAAAGGAATTCTACAACCATATTATTGCCAAGCATGCCGAGCAGCTGGTGATCAAAAAGAGTGTAGCCCTTAAAAACTAAGCCCCATGCGACTAATTTATACTTTTACCTGCCTGCTGGCTGCCTTACTCTTTGCCATACCGCAGGGGGCGGCGGCTGGTTCCTATCCCAAAGATACCAACCTCATCGTTCGCTCGGAGCAAACCGTTTTCACCGTAAATGCCATTAACAGCGGCACCACCACGTTTAACACCACCATCACCATTCTGAACGACAACGGGCAGCACCGCGCAAAACTGTATGTGCCGTACGATAAGCTGAGCAAGGTGAACTATATCAGAGGCGTGCTGTATGATGCCAACGGGAAAAAGGTGAAACAGCTTAAAAACAGCGAGATAGTGGATATAAGCGCTGTATCCAATAGCTCCCTGATCGATGATAACAGGGTGAAGGTGGCCAACCTGGTGCATCCGGTTTACCCTTACACGGTGCAGTTTGAGTACCAGGTTACATCCAGAAACATGATGTTCTACCCGTTGTGGCGCCCCCTGGATGAAGAGGGACTGATGGTGGAAAAAGCGACGCTGCGGATTGAAATACCCAAAGGTGAAAAGCTGCGCTACCTGGAAACCAACATGCCCGAAAAGGTGGCTATGGAGCACACCGCCACGCAGGATGTGTACAGCTGGCAGCTGGAAAACCTGGCGCCGATGCGTGAAGAACCCTATGGCCCGGACCTGAGCGAAGTGGCCCCACAGGTGCGCACCGCCCCCACTGATTTTGAAGTGGATGGCTACAGGGGCAACATGGAAAGCTGGGAGAGCTACGGCCTTTGGATCGGGCAGTTGAACAAAGGGCGTGATGTACTCTCACCGGAAACAGCGCAGAAGCTGCAGGAGATGGTAGCCCACCTGCCCACACCGGAGGAGAAGATTAGCAAAGTGTACGATTACCTGCAAGGGAAAACCCGCTACGTGTCCATACAATTAGGTATAGGAGGCTGGCAGCCCTTCGAGGCAAGCTTTGTAGACAGTAAAGGCTACGGCGATTGCAAAGCACTGACCAACTACACACAAGCCATGTTGAAAGCAGTTGGCATTAATGCTTACCAGGCCCTGATCCGGGCAGGCGATGATGCGCCGGATATCCTGACAGACTTTCCGAGCAGTCAGTTTAACCACGTGGTTTTGTGCGTGCCCACTGCCACGGATACCATCTGGTTGGAATGCACCAGTCAGACGAAAGCCGCCGGCTTTGCAGGCAGCTTTACCGGCGGACGGCATGCGTTGCTGATTACGCCAACCGGTGGCAAACTGGTAAGCACCCCGGCGTACTCGGCCCAGGACAACGTGCAAAAGCGGAACATACTTGTAAAGCTGGATGAGAAAGGGAACGGCCAGGCCCACGTTACCACGCTTTACACTGGCATCCAGCAGGAGTCGCGGAGTTATATCATGCAGGACTTAAAACCCGAAGAGCAACGGAAATGGCTGTACCAACAAGTAAAGGTCCCTTCTTTTGAAATTGTCAGATATACCCTGGAGCAACAAAAGAAACGAGTGCCCGAGGTAACGGAAACACTGGAGCTTACACTACGCCAGTGCGCCACTCTAAGTGGAAAACGGCTTTTTATTAGTCCTAACCTGATGAATAAGTGGACCTATGCGCCCGAGCCGGTGGTAAACAGGAAGACGGATGTGGTGCGTACCTTGTCGTTCCTGGATGTGGATTCCGTTACGTTTGAGGTGCCTGACGGCTATACTTTAGAACACAAACTGCAGGACCTTAACGTGAAGTCTGTCTTTGGGGAGTATAAAACCAACATCAAGATCAGGGAACAGCAGGTAATTTATGTTCGCTCGCTGCAGATTAACAAAGGAGCTTATGCCCCGGAAGCCTATAGCGCGTATGTTGCCTTTATGAATGACATCATAAAAGGCGATAAGCAGCAGGTGGTTTTTGTAAAGAATGCACCCTGATAGATTTATGTTTTGAGGTGTTTCTGCCTTATTAAACTAAGGTATTCAAGGTGATATCAGATTTGGAAAGGTGTAGTTTATCGGCTACTAAGTACAAAATAAAACTTAAGCAGCAGCAACAGGTGTAGGTATACTTGTTGCTGCTTTTTTTACTCCCAGCTCCCCATGTACTTATAGAGAGGGTTGAAGAATTCTTTTCGCATCAGAGGAACACAACTTCTATACTTCAGCCCCTAAAACCGATACCTTGCCTGCGCTTTCACATCCGACCTGATCGGGCCTTCAATGGTTTCTAAACCCGAGCCCACACTCTTCTGCGCGCGGTAGTGCGTAAGGCCATACTTTACCCATACATCCAGGTTGCGAAGCGGCCTGAACTGTGCCAGCGCATACACCCGGGTGCCCTTGCCGCTAAAGGCGGGAATACTGAAAGCATACAGCACATCGCGCTCATACACATACTGGCGGGTATCATAACTGTCGGTGTCGAAGAGGGCGTAGCGGGTACTGAGACGAAAGTTACCAAAATTCAGGTTAACGTCCTGTGCGATCAGGTAGCCTGTCTGTTCGGCAGCCTCCTGCGCATAGCTGCTGAACTGTACCCGCGACTTCAAGGTCAGGGTTTTAGTGGGGGCAAACTCATAGTATAACAGGTAGTTACGGCGCAGCGCCTGCGCCACATAATCGATTGGCGTGGTGTTGGCGGCGGCATTTAATCCTTTGCTCTCGGCCCTGAACTGTGCGTACAGTCCGCTTTGGCGGTTGGGTTTAAAGTATAACCTCACCAGGTACTCATCGCCATGCGAGGGGGCATCCACGCGGTAGCGGAGCCACGGAAAAACGAAGAGGTCGTAGTAGGCCGTCAGTTCCCACTTAGGATAAGGTTTGATCTTAATGCCGGTGTAAAATCCCCGTTCGTTTATGTTGCGGGTGGCCTCGCCGAACGCGCCGCCATAAAATGAGTGAAAATTGCGGGCATAATTCCGGTACAGCAACGCCACCTCGGCCTTATTCGATAAATTGGCGATGAGGCCGTTCACGGTGGCCAGGCCGCCACTTTTGCTAACCGCTGTTTCTCCGAAGGCGAAAATGTTTTGCCAGGTATAACTATAGTTGGTCCCAAAAGTATAATTATCGGTGCCGCTAAACTCAAAACGCTGATAAGGCGCCCCGGTTTTTTGTAGGGAGGCCCTGTAGTGTGTACCCAGGGCAGTTATACCTACGGTGAGCGCCTTGTCAGGAGAGAGGTAACTGACGTTGGTACCGTAAATCTGCTCCCTGACCTGCTTCCTGTTTGCCAGCTCAGTAGGCGTTCTGTGGAAACCGGTGCTTTGTATGCCTGTGAATAAATCACCCGGCAGGCTGAGGCTATCTTGCTGCTGCTGGATGTTGGCATCTACGAGCTTGTTGGAGTAAAACCCCGTCACATCCACTTTACCCAAAGTATAAGTAAGGGCCGCACCCCTGAAAAAGTCATTCTCCAGTACAGAGCTGTAGGGCCTGATGCCCAGGTTGGCCCTGCTCACCGTCGTGATCGTCTCGCTCCCTTTGCCCACGCTGTACCCCGACGATAAGAGCAGCCCCTGGCCAATTTGCAGCTGGTAATCGCCGAGGGCAATGGCTTTAAACCTGCCCTTGTTGTAAAGCTGCAGATGTGCGGTGTAAAAATCAAACCCGTACCGGTTAGTGGCCGGCGACCAGGCCAGGGCTTCCCCGGCATCTTTCTCAGCTGTAATCCCGAAGCTGTAGTCCTGGGTATGGCTGATGCGGTAGCGCAGGTACAGTTTATCGGGAGAGCCCAGGTAGCGGCTGCTGGCGCGGCTGTTGGTGTCGGTGGGGGTGTAGCCCCGCCGCATTTGCAAAGTGCGTTCATAGCGCAGGATGAGCGCATTATTATCTTCCCCCACTACGCGTTGCCATAAGGGCCGCTGGTCAGCGTTTAGGCCGGCGTCTGCCACGGTAACAAAAGGCAGCAACTGGTAGATGGTGAGCAGCTCCAGGCCAGGCACTGCCTGAAGTTCATAAATGCTGAGGAGCTGGCCATTTTCTTCTATATATTTGAACAGCGCTGCAATCTGAGGCCTTGAAAGTATAAAAAGCGAGGCCAGTTCCTCAGGGCTGGTGTGGTTCAGGTCAACGGGGCGTTGGTAATACTGGAAAAGCGTTTCGTAAAAGTCTTCGTAGGCAATGGCGTCATCTTCCTGCAGGGCGAACAGCTCCTGTACAAACAGGTCGAAATCAATGTGCTGGCGTGGGTATTGCTGCGCCTGCACCGGCAGGGTCAGGCATAAAATAAACCAACACAACAGTAAACTTCGTACCATAGGCATTCGCTGCGCCGGAGCTTTGGATTTAGGGCCTGGTCCGGAAAAACAACAATTTGAGTTAATTACGTAATAGGTTTACTGTACATCAGCTAAAAATAGTTACATGGAGTTATTTTACATCTTTTCAGGTATCCTGGTCATTTCAGCCATCTTCGCCTACATCAACCAACAGTACATCCGGTTACCGGGCGCCATTGGGCTGTTGTTGGCGGGCTTGCTCATCTCGCTGCTGGTACAAGGGATAGGGCAGGTCTCACCCAATTTTGAAACTATGGTGGAGGCCAAGCTCCGGGAGATAAACTTCTCTGAAGTACTGCTTGACTTTATGCTGAGCTTCCTGCTGTTTGCCGGTGCTCTGCACACCGACCTGGATAAGCTGCGCAAGAGCAAATGGCCTGTGCTGATATTTGCCACCGTGGGGGTACTCATCTCCACGATGGTGACTGGTACTGCCTTTTACTACTTGTTGCAGTTACTGGGGCAGCCAATCGAATTTATCTATTGCATGCTCTTCGGGGCCCTTATCTCCCCAACCGATCCGATTGCGGTGCTGGGCATCTTAAAAAAGGCCAAAATTCCGAAGCAACTGGAGGTGAGCATCACCGGGGAGTCGCTTTTTAACGATGGTGTGGGCGTGGTGGTGTTCATTGCCCTGTTCCAGATAGCCCAACGCGGCCTGGGGAACGTGTCGGGAGGCTTTATTGCAGAGCTCTTTTTGAAAGAGGTGGCGGGTGGCATCGGCTTAGGCCTGCTCATTGGCTACATCGCCTTTTACTACATGCGGCGCATTGACCATTACCAGACGGAGGTCCTGATCTCACTGGCCGTGGTTACAGGCGGCTATACTATTGCTCACCTGCTGCATTTCTCGGGACCGCTGGCCATGGTGGCCGCCGGCATCCTGATCGGTAACCAGGGCACCCAACTGGCCATGAGCAAGGTAACCGCCGATTACCTGACCAAGTTCTGGGAGATGGTGGATGAGATATTGAACGCGGTGCTGTTCGTGTTGATAGGCCTGGAGCTGATGATTGTGCCTTTTCACAGAAGCTACCTGATCATCGGCCTTATTACCACCCTTATCGTGCTACTGGTGCGTTATTTTTCCCTGGCTGTGCCGTCTTATGTGCTGCGCCTGCATCGTACCTTTGCCCCTAACACGCTTTCGATTATGACCTGGGGAGGATTGCGCGGAGGTATTTCTATCGCGCTGGCCCTCTCCCTGGCACCCGACATGCACCGTGATTTTATTGCGGCCATCACCTACACGGTCGTGCTGTTTTCACTGATGGTGCAGGGCCTCACCATTGAGCCGTTTATAAGGCGCCTGGAGAAGCGTGACCTGGTGATGAAGGGGGAGTGAGCGCTTGCAGCTTTTGAAACTGGTAACTGACAGCGAAGTGATGACTTTGCCCCAGTAAAGTTGTGGCGCCAAAAGCATAGTCAACCAGTAGGTGGCGGGCTTTAAAACCTGTCCCAAACGACAGGCTGTTACCCAGCGTATTAAAACCAGTCCGAAGCACCAGCTTATCCAGCAGGATCGTGTATTCCATTCCGGCCTTAAAGTTGGCATCGTAGTCCAGGCTCTTTTCAGTCTCTATGGCCAGCATGAGTTTTGTGTATGGCCTGTAGGCGAAACCTGCTTTCATGATGGTAGGCAAGCGCTCATCTTCATAAGAGGCCAGCTTTGCCTGGTTCAGGTTATAGGCATGGGCCCCAAAATACAGTCCGGGCACCACCTCGGCCTGCCCCCCAACAGAAAGTGCCAACACCTTGCGGCTTCCGTACCCGGCCACGGACAGCTGCCACAGGTCAAGTTTTGCCCCCAGGCTAAACTGCCCGAGCTTGTGCCCCGCACCGACCCCGATGCGCTGCTGACTGAAAAGCTCATCTCCGAACCTGCTTATGCTAAGGCCATAGTTTCCAAAACGGGCAGTAGGGTAAACGCCTGTAAAGCCTACGGTTGTAAAAGCCCGCACCCCAAACCTGTTCTCGACATATGCACCTGCCTGAGGCTGGGCAAGGCTAGCAATGCCGGCTACGTTGTTATGCGTCGCCCACAGGTCGGTTAAGGTAACAGAGGCATTGCCCAACGCGGCGGCGCGGGCACCCAAAGGTGTGCCTGGCTGGGCCAGTGCCATGCCGAAAGGCTGGCTAACTAGCAGGAATAAGCATAAAAATTTTAAGAAAGTTGTCAAGTATGCTTTTTTATTGAGGAAGTAGCTGATTCTTACGGGGTAATGTGCGATTTGATTTCATAACAAAATATTTCTCACTTTTTAACGCTTCTGGTGAGTCATCTCATTGGATATATTTTAGGCATACCCGTTCAGAAGTGATTTATTAGGAGCACTAATTTGTACAAATAGCTAAAGCAATGAATTATTATATATAATTAAATAAATTAAAAATATAAAATAAATAAGTAAAATTTTTTTATACTCTATTTAGTTTTCCAGTTAGTAATAGCTAAATACATGTATGAATAAATATTTTATCCTAAAACAAATTGCTGATTACTAAGTATTTATATCTGGTAGGTTACTCTTTCCGCTGAAGCTCGTCGGCTCTTGCCACGCTAAAAATTGTATGCAGTGGTTTGGCATCCTCTCTCACACAAATGTTTAACAATACTTATACTTGTTATGAAAAGAGTATTACTCCTTTGCTTTGTGTTAATGCTTGCCGTTTTCCAGCAGGTAATCGCACAAGACAGGCCGGTAACAGGCAAAGTGCTTGATGCCGAATCCGACCAGGGTCTTCCAGGGGTTTCTGTGGTGGTAAAAGGCACCTCTACTGGAATAACTACAGACGCCTTCGGTAATTTTGCTATCACCGTGCCAGCAACGAACCCTGTGCTGGTTATCTCCTATATTGGCTACATCCGGCAAGAGGTGCCCGTATCCGGCAGGGATAACATTACCGTGCGGTTAGAGCAGGATAACCAGCAACTCAGCGAGGTTGTGGTACTTGGTTACAGCGAACAAACCAAGCAAAAACTGATCAGCTCGGTTTCTGTAGTGGAGTCGCAGCAGCTTGAGTCTGTGCCGCTGGCAGATGTGAACCAGATCATACAGGGTAGGGCACCGGGCGTTTTATCTACAGTGGGCAGTGGGCAGCCTGGCGCGGCGGCCAATATACGCATCCGGGGTACAGGCTCTATTGATGCTGGCAGGGGCCCCTTGTATGTGATAGACGGCGTGATCATTGAGTCTGGCGATTTTACCAGAAACACCCCGACTGCAGACTTGTTAAGTACGATCAGTCCGAGCGATATTGAAAGTATCTCTATCCTGAAAGATGCCGCTGCAACGGCACTGTACGGCTCCAGGGCCGCCAACGGTGTAGTGTTGATCACCACTAAAAGAGGAAAGGCAGGCAAAACGCAGTTTACCCTCAGAACCCAGTATGGCCAGACCGTGCCAAACCACGGTGACTTTGAGGTGCTAAACTCAGAAGAGTTAACCGAGTATGACAGAGAGGGTCTCCGGAACCTGGGGCTCCCTGAAGCAGTTGTGCTTGACCTTCGGCCAGACAGAGACGTGGACACCGATTGGATTGATGCCGCTTTCAGAAACGGCACCACACAAAGCTATGATCTGTCTGCAGCTGGCGGAAGCGAGAATCTGAGATTTTTCTTTTCAGGTGGTTACTTCAACCAGGAAGGTATTCTGATCGGCAGTGAGTTTAAGCGTTATTCTACTCGCCTGAACGTTGATAACAACCCATCTGCCCGGTTTAGCTGGGGAACAAATGTTAACCTGTCGTATACAAATCAGCTTTCAGCCTCTCCGGGTAATCAGTTCAACAGTCCTTTGCTGGGAAGTTATACCATGCTACCCTGGGACAGGATAAGAGACCCCGTAACCGGTGAATTACTTGTAGGCGACGATTTTGAGAGCTTTACGGCAGACAATTTTGTCCGCTCAACCGCCCTGAACCCCACCACCACCAACACCCTGCGGGGCATTGGCAACGTCAGAGGCCGTATCGAGCTCATCCCGAACCAATTAAGCTATAAGTTAGTGCTGGGGGTTGATTATACAAATATTGACGAGGACGACTTTACCGACCCAACCACCCCTGACGGATTTGACTCACAAGGTAGAAAAACGAACATCTTTAGTAAAAACATCACGCTAACTGCACAGAACCTGTTGAACTACAACCATACTTTTGGCGAGGCGCATAATATATCAGCCCTGGCCGGTTACGAAGCGCAAAGATTTGAGCGGGATGCCTTTGATGTCTCGGGTACTGGCTTTGCATCTGGCCGCTTAACCAACCTGGGCGCGGCAGCCACCGCAGAGTCAATCGGGGGTACGGCTACAGATTATTACTTCTTATCTTATCTAAGCCAGGTAAACTACGACTACCTGAGCAAATACTTTTTAACCGCCAGTTTCCGCCGCGATGGATCTTCCAGGTTTGGGGCAAATAATCGCTGGGCAAACTTCGGGGCGGTAGGCGTTTCCTGGATCGCTACCAACGAGTCCTTCTTGGCGGGCATGGATGCCTTGACAAACCTGAAGCTGAGGTTGAGCTATGGTATTACCGGCAATGCTGACATCGACAACTTTGCCTCCAGGGGCTTGTATAGTTTTACCGCTGCCTACAACGGCACTCCGGCCAGTTTCCCTTCGCAGCTAGAGAATCCGGATTTGACCTGGGAGCGTAACAAAACCCTGAACCTGGGCCTGGATTTTGGTTTATTTGAGCGCGTGAATGCCAGCGTGGATTATTACATCCGAAAATCTGACGACCTGCTGTTGCAAGTGCCAATTTCTTCTACCTCTGGTTTTACCACCATCTTCAGAAATGTGGGTGAGGTCGAGAACAAAGGCCTGGAAATCGTGATCTCCTCCCAGAACCTGGTCGGGGATTTTACCTGGACGACAGACTTCAACATTGCCGGGAACCGCAATAAAGTGGTCAGGCTTAACGAAGGCCAGGATATTGCCAACGGCACGCAGTTGATTAGGGAAGGCGAGCCGATCAGGTCTTTCTTTTTAAGAGAATACCTCGGTGTTGATCCGCAAACAGGCACCCCGCTCTGGAGCGATGGCGAGGGGGGCGTGACAGGGAGTTACAACGTGGCGCCCAGAATGATCATCGGCAACGCAGAACCCGATTACTATGGCGGCCTGAACAACACATTTAAATGGAACGGCATAGAGCTATCAGCGTTTATTTACTTCATCGAGGGCAACGACATTTACAACCAGACCGCTCAAATTCTGGACAGCGATGGCCTGCGGTTTGGCTTCAATCAGTCTGATGTGGTGCTGGACCACTGGAGGCAACCGGGGGATATTTCGAACCGGCCTTTCCCTATTGCTGGTTCGGGCAACAACAATGCCCATGGCACCTCCACCAGATACCTGGAAGACGGTTCCTACATTCGCTTAAGAAACGTGGTTCTTGCCTATAACCTGCCTAAGAATTTTATAAGCAAGGCCGGCTTATCAAGCTTACGGGTATACCTGCAAGGTCAAAACCTGCTAACCAAGACAGATTATACAGGCTTTGATCCCGAGCTTGCCGAGAATGGCACAGAGTTTTTCCGTTATCCAAATGGCAGGGTGGCCACGTTCGGCATAGATTTCGGATTTTAAGCGGAGCTGATTGATCAACTAAAATAACTACGAAAATGAAAAAGTATCTGTATTATTCCATACTCACGGTTGCCCTGGGCTTAACTACATCGGCTTGCAACGATAAGCTGGATATAGAGCCCCAGCTGTCGTTAAGCGATGATGAGGCACTGGCCACCTTTGCGGATCTGAAAACGGCTGTGTTCGGTATGTACGATGGCCTGCAAAGTATAAATTATTACGGGCGCGACTTTATAGTGATTCCTGAGGTTGCCTCCGATAACATGTTTATCGCCATCAGAAACTCAAACAGGTATCTGGCATTCAGGGATTTTAACTTTACTGTGAATAATGGCAATCTGGAAGGTTTCTGGAACCAAGGCTACAGTATAATTGCCCGCGCCAACAACATCATCAACGCCATTGATGGCGTAGAGGGCGGAACCCAGGAAGAGCGGGATCAGCTACTGGGGGAGGCGTATGCAGTGAGGGCATTGGTGCATTTTGACCTTGTCAGGTTCTTTGGCCAGCCCTATATCAATCAGAGCGGTGCTACACTAGGTGTTCCCATTGTGTTGAAAACAGAAGTGGGCACTCCTCCACGCGCTACGGTAGCAGCGGTTTACACTCAGGTAATAGAGGACTTAACCAAAGCACAGGAGCTGTTGAGTACCAGCCAGGATCTAATACCGCAGCGTATTACAAAAGCTGCGGCTGCCGGGTTGTTATCGAGGGTGTACCTTTACCAAGGTAACAATGCTAAAGCTGTGGAAGCGGCCAACGATCCATCCTTAGACCCCTTCAGCCTGATTCCCCAAAGCAACTACGTGGCCTCTTTCGGCTCGTATGGTTCTTCGGAGGCTATTTTCCAGCTGGCTTTTGAATCTGATGAAAACAGGGGGTCGGATAACCTGGGGAATATTTTTATCCCGACAGGCTACGGCGATGCGCGTCCGACGGATGAGATTATCAATCTGTATCCTGCCAACGATGTGCGCCGCGGCATTATCAGGACAGAAACCAAGGGTTCAGAAACAGATGATTTTGCATTCAAGTACCCAGGGCTGGCCGGTATACCTGGTTTGGGCGCTCCCATTATCCTGCGCCTGTCAGAGGTGATTCTGAACCGTGCAGAGGCGAATGCCAAGCTGGGCAACTACGACGCTGCTGTGGAGGATTTGAATGCGATACGAACGCGAGCGGGACTGGCCCCGATATCACCTCCTCCCTCCGACCTGCTGGAAGAGATTCTGGTGCAGCGCAGGCTTGAGTTAGCGTTTGAAGGCCACCGTTATTTCGACATCTTCAGGTTGGGCAGAGACTTAGTGCGACAGGGCAGCGACTGCCCGGGAAACACAAATTGCACGGTGCCTTTCGGAAGTAACCTGATTGCCTTCCCAATACCCCAACGTGAAATAGATGTAAACCCGAATGTGGAGCAGAACCCAGGTTATTAACGCTATATGTTAAATGCATAAAAAAAAGCTGCCCTGCCTTTTAAGGCCGGGCAGCTTTTTTACTGACTATGCAAATGCTTAGTCTTTTACTTGCAGCTTCACTTTCGCGTCGCCTTTCTTCTTCTCGATCTTGAACTCTGTTTTACCGGCACGAAGCTTCTCATTGGCTTCCTTCATGGTGGCATCCAGCAGTTCTCCCTGCGGTGTTTGCGGCGTGGCGGCAGCCTGGGCCGCATCGCCTGCACCCGGGCTGTTGGTATCCACGATCGTCATCTCGTTGATCAGGTTTTGGGCGCCCGCGAATTTGTCGATCAGGAACAACAGGTAACGGGTATCCATGTTAATGCAACGCTTGTAGTCCGGGTCGTACACCAGGTCGCCTGTCATGGCTTCCCAGTTGCCGTCAAAGGCAAGGCCGATCAACTCGCCTCTGCCGTTTATCACCGGAGAGCCAGAATTACCACCCGTTATGTCGTTGTCAGTGATGAAGTCTGTCACCAGTTCGCCTTTAGAATTGGCGTATCGGCCGAAGTCTTTCGCCTGGTACAGTTGCTTTAACTTGGCCGGCACAACAAACTCCTCGTTATTAGGGTCTTCCTTGGCCATAACACCATCCAGGGTAGTGTAGTAGTTGTAAAACACACCATCCTGTGGGCTGTAGTCTTTTACGGCACCGTAGCTCAGGCGCAACGTAGAGTTGGCATCCGGGTAAAACACCTTGTCCGGGTTCATCTGGCGAAGACCGGCAACGTACAGGCGGTTAGCTCTGTCCAGCTTGGCATTGCTCTCTGCCAGTTTAGGGGCGATGTTGTTTCTATAATTATCGATGATGCCGTTCACGAGCTGGAAAGCCGGGTCGTTCTCCAGTTTTTTCTGCGTCGGGTTCTTCAGGAAATCGTTCAGCTTCTGCTCTGTGGTTACCACCGAGTTGGCGTACACATAATCGGCAAGCTTATCGAAATTGCCGTTATACTTCTTCACCATGCTCTTGAAAGCCTCTGGCTGCTGGTCTTTGGCGATGTCGTTGTAATAGTACTTCATCATGGCCGCAAACACCTTTTTGTCAACCGGCATGTAGTAGTCTTTGAAAAAGGCCTCTACACGGGGCTGCAAATCCTCCACGGCTTTTTTAACCGCGGCGTCGTTGCCAGCCTTTAGAGCGTTGTAAAGCGGCGCCATGCGGTAAGCCATCAACAAAGATTCGGTGCCCAGCACAGCTTCGTTGAGGTAAATGTTGCCCAGGTTATACGTTTCGATGTTGGCATAGGCATCGCTGATGTCGCTTAACACGGCGCCGTACGTGCCTTTGCGGGTTGCATCGGCGTTTGCCCAGTTCTGGAACTTGTCCTCGTCAACCAGCTTGCCCTCAATGGTGCGCATGCGCTTGATGCCTTCGTTCTGGCCAATAGAGTATTTGTAGTAGTTAGCGGTAGAGGCATACTTCGATGCATACTTGATGCGTGTCGCGGCATCCTTATCCATGTCCGCTTTCCACAGGTTCAGCTTGTCGTTTCGCAGTTTTATACGCGATTTGTTCAGTTGGTTAACTTCCAGCTGTAAGCCATGCGAGGTCATGAAACGCTTGGTACGGCCCGGAAAGCCGAAAACCATGGAGAAGTCGCCTGGCTCCTTGTCGGCGATGTTGATCGGAAGGTGGTGCTTTGGCTTAAACGGCACGTTGTTTTTGCTGTATGCGGCCGGAGAGCCGTCTGGCGCCATGTATACCCGGAACATCGAGAAGTCGCCGGTATGGCGCGGCCACATCCAGTTATCCGTATCGCCACCAAACTTACCAACGGACTGCGGCGGGGCTCCTACCAGGCGCACATCGCTGTAACGGTTGTAAACAAAAAGGTAGAACTCATTGCCATTGTAAAAATCGCGCACATAGGTCACATACTTGCCGTTTTCTGACGCCTCTTTGGCAAGGGCCTGCATGCGCTGCGCAACCAGCTGGCTGCGTTCCTGCTCCGGGGTTTTGCTGTCAATACCTTCCAATACTTTGGCCGTTACATCGTCCATATGGTGCAGGATATCTACAAACAGGCCTTCGTTCGGAAGCTCCTTGTCTTTGGAGGTGGCCCAGAAACCATCGGTCAGGTAGTCATGCTCAGGCGTAGAATGCGACTGGATGGAACCAAACCCGCAGTGGTGGTTGGTAAGCAGCAACCCCTCGGGAGAAATGAACTCGCCTGTACAAAAGCCACCGAACTGCACAATGGCGTCCTTTAGGCTGGAGTTGTTTACAGAATAGATTTCTTCGGCAGTTAGCTGGAGGCCTTTTTTTTGCATGTCTGTGTAGTTCAGACGTTTGATGAGCATCGGCAGCCACATACCCTCGTCGGCTTTGGCGGCAAATGGCGCGCTCAGCGAGACTAAAAGTAGCAGTGAAAGGATTCTTTTTAGCATGAATATTTGTTAAGATGAGTTAAACTAATGCAAATTTAATAAAATATTGCAGCTCCTAACAGATGTTAGGCATCTTTAAAGCGGTGCAAAAACCTTACCATGACCTGGATTCTTAAAAAAGTTGTGTTGGCCTTTATCTGGATTTACCAGCATATGGTATCGCCCCTAACGCCGGCATCTTGCCGCTACACCCCCACATGCTCGCAGTATGCCGTGCTGGCTGTAAACAAGTATGGCCCGTTAAAGGGCGGCTGGATGGCCCTGAAGCGCATTGGCCGCTGCCACCCCTGGGGAGGGAGTGGCTATGATCCTATAGAGTAACGTACAAGAAAACAGGTTAATTTAAACAGGAACTCTGGGTGCATTGCAAAAAAATGATGGCTGAAAAGGCAGTGTTAAAAAAATATTCCTTAAACTGCATGTAGAATGCCCGCTTTAGGGAACAGCCTGTGTTTTTTATATATTAAACTGTAGGCATATATGATCAGTAATATTCAGGGGCCCAAAACCTCATCCAGCACCAGTATTAATCTGAAGGATATACTTTACCTCGAAACTACCCAACTGAGTTTTTTCAATCAAAAGCTGTATAATTTGTATGTTTTTGTGAAGGGAGCAGATACGGCATGTTACCACCTGTTCATTTATGATGAACCCAACCTCATGGAAGCGGCTTATAAAAAGCTTGCAGCCACCATGCTGGCGAAAGTAGTAGAGGATCACATCATCCAGATCAGCCCGGTAAAAGAATAGAGTCCTGTAGTCTATGAAAAGAGTAGGTTTGTTTTCCATCGCTGCTGCCATGCTGCTGCTCAGCGCATGTTCTCACGCCCCCCAGCAAGAGCCTGAAGCCGACCATAGCGAAGCAGACCCTACCTATGTGGCTCGTATTGACCAGTGGCACCACGAGCGGGAGGAAAACCTTCAGAAAGATGACAGCTGGCTGGCTTTGGCCGGACTTTACTGGCTGGAGCCAGGCGATAATCGATTTGGCAGTTCAAAAAATAATAAGATTGTTTTTCCGGATGGTAAAATAGCGGCCCAGGCAGGGAGCTTTATACTTGAAGGAGATCAGGTGCGGCTAACCGTAAAGGATGGGGCAGCAATTACCCTGAACGGAGAGGCTGTACCACAACAGGCAGTGGTCTATTCGCCCGAAATGGAGCAAGCCCCCCAGATGCAGCATGGCCCTTTACAGTGGGTGGTGATCAGGCGCGGAGATAAGTATGGCATCAGGCTTTGGGATGGTGAAAGCGAGGCGCGGACTGCTTTTAAAGGTATACAGCGCTATCCTGTACAGCCGGCCTGGAACCTTGAGGCAAGACTGGAACAGAACCCTCTGCCCAAGCAAATACCCATCACCAACGTGCTGGGGCAAACATCGCAGGAGCCTTCTCCAGGTGCAGTGGTATTTACCTTAAATGGCCGCCAGCACCGGCTCGATGCCCTGGAGGAAGGCGATGAACTCTTTCTTATTTTTGCTGATCAAACAAATGGCACAGCAACCTACGGCTCAGGGCGCTACCTGTACATACCTAAGCCGGGAGTAGATGGCCGCACCATGATCGACTTTAACAAGGCCTATAACCCACCCTGCGCTTTTACGGGTTTTGCTACCTGCCCGCTCCCCCCAAAACAGAACTTTCTGCCCCTGAAAGTAACCGCCGGAGAAAAGGCTTACGAAATGGGGCACTAATGTTCTCCCTGGTTGCCTAAGCCAATATTTTCTACATCTAAACTGCCTATCACAAGCTTTTTATATACTCGAGTGGTAAGTACGGTGGGAAAATATTTGCACTTTACCGATAAAATTTGTATCTTTGTGTTAAGCACTGCAAGAATATTGCTTGCACTGCTTTTCCCGTTGCCTTTCTTCTGCTTTAAGCGGTGTAGAAAACACTGCTTTCTTCATGACCACTACCAACGATAGGTCATACTTGCCTCTTCCACCATTTAAAAACCAAGGGGCTTTGTTGCTGTTATATAGTAGCAACCTACTTCCAGGAAAGGCCACAGGGAATCAATTTTGCCCTTCAGGCTTTAGATTATAGGAGGAATCACGTTATTTTATACAAGCAGAAAAACTTTTTGCCATGTAGTTTGAAAGCAATCAGAAGTAAGGCTAGCACCTAGTATAGTGAACTTCCGAATATATTGAACAGTATATATAATAAGATTTAAAATCAAAGATTGAACTTATGATTGACCAACCCATGAATCCCACACCCATCACACCTGAACACCTGGAAAAAGCGATGTCTTATACCCAGTACCGTGAGTTGATAGACACGCTTCTTGCAGCAAACAAAACGACAGGCGCCGACCACTCCGAGAGCATGGTGGCCTACACGCGCATGAACATGCAGCGCATGCGCCGCGTGGAAAAAACCACCGTGCTGGAGGATGGAATTATTGAGGCCATGCTTAGTTTGCAGACCAGAATGGTGTGGGTGATTTTAACAGAGGCCTGGTGTGGCGATGCTGCGCAAAATGTGCCCGCTATTGTGAAAATAGCAGACGCTTCACCGCTGATAGAGGTTAAATTGCTGCTCCGGGATGAGCACCCGGCGCTGATGGATGCTTATCTAACAAACGGGGGCCGCTCGATTCCTAAACTGATCGTTTTAGACGCTGATACGCTTGAGGTACGCGGCACCTGGGGTCCGCGTCCGGAACCGGCGCAGCAGCTGGTATTGCAAGCCAGAAAAGATCAGGTTCCTTTTCCGGAAATGGCTGAGCAGTTGCACAGCTGGTATGCAAAGGACCGCAGCCATACGTTGCAGCAGGAATTTAAGCAGTTGCTGCCTTCTTGGGGCAAGCTGGTTACCCTGGAGGAGCAACTGGTAGAAAGATGTTCCTAAACTAAACAACACGCTCACATCCTTCTCAACAAAAAAAGAGGCAGTACCAAAGTACTGCCTCTTTTTTTGTTGAGAAGGATGTGCGGTATGGCAGTTTTACCCTTCGAATTTACTTAAGTGTCACGTCCAGTATCTTGTCTCCTACCTCTAACTCATGCACGACCTCCATGCCATCAATAACTTTGGCAAAGATAGTGTAGCGGCCATCGAGGTGCGGAGTAGGGGAGTGGGTAATAAACCATTGGTTGCTCTCTGTGTCTTTGCCAGCCGAGGCCATTCCTACATAGCCTTCCAGGTAATGCAGGGGGGCAAACTCCGATCGGATCGCGTAATCGGAACTGCCCCAGCCATCGCCGCGCTTATCGCCGCCCTGCGCCACAAAGTTAGGCACTACCCGATGAAAGTATAAGTTATCGAAAAAGCCCTGCCGGGTAAGCTCCACGAAATTAGCGACAGAACCGGGGGCATCCTCCACGAACAGCTGCAACACAATGGTGCCCTTCTGGGTTTTCAGAAGCACCTGCTGGCCTACCGGAATTGTTTCTACCAGCGTCCAGTCAATGGGGTGCGTGAAGGGGTTTGCAGGGATCAGGCTTTCCTTTTTACCGTCCAGGAAATCAATCGTCTTTTGCAGCTCAATGTTAGTTTCCATGTCGCGGGGCAACTGCAGTTTTTGTTGCGCCTGCGCCAGAAAACTGAAGTCGCGGTATTGGCTACGCAGGTTTAACTTTGGCTCGCGAATGGCTGCCGCGGCCATGCCTACCAGCGCCACATCGCCTGAGTTGATGCCTCTTTTAAATATGTCAGCGAAATCACCTTCCAGCTTCTTGGGGAAATCGGCTTGCTGGCGCATGTTGATCAGCGCCTCCATGCCACTTGTGGCAATAGCAGGGTGCTCGGCGGCCATTACCTCGTCGGCTATAAATTTGTAATTCTCCACATCGCCGGCCAGCCCTTTAAGCAGCTGCGCTTTCTCGTAAGGTGTGCGGGCATGCTGGTATTGCTGTTGGTAACGGGTATTCAGGAAGGTTCTTGACTGGGGGGAGCTGTTATGCAGAATAACCCAGATGAGGTTGCCACGCACCCGCGCATCCTGTATCCGGGGCATTAGTTCCAGCAAGGGCGCCACATCCACGCCAGCGCTATTGGCTTGCAGAAATTCTGCTGTAGCAACAGCTGTGTTAATGTTCTTATCCTGTAATGTGGCAAGTATGGCCGACTTGATCTGGCCGAACTCCAGGCCAGCCATGCTTCTGATAGCGCTTAACCGCACCCGGTAATCAGGATCGCTTTGGGCAATCTTTGATAAGAAAGCGGCTTTGTCGTACGCTTTTACTTTGCTGAGCGCCTGCACGGCAGCCATACGCACCTCAGGAGAGCTATCCGCGGAGGCGGCCTTTAAAATTGCCTGTTTGTAGGCGCTAAGGTCGAGTTTGGGTGTGCGGGCCAGAAAGTGGGCTGCAGCCAACCTGGCCTCATCCGGATTACCCATGGCTAAAAACTTTACAGCCTGCGCAACTGTTTCGGGCGAGTACTGTTGCCTTAACCCGGCACGGTAAATACCCCAGGCCTGTCCGCCCATGGCAATAGGGTTAGGAGCCTTGTAGGCTGCCAGGTAAGAAACCCCATTGGGGGTAGAAACCTTTCCTAAGGCCTCCAGCAGCGCGGCCTGCACAGCAGGCTTCGTTTCCCGCGTTAGATGCTGTATGATACCTGCCTCAGCGGTTTTATTTCCAATCTGGCCCAGCGAATAAGCAGCGGCTTTGCGTATATCCGCGACAGTGTCAGTCAGCATGCCCAGCAGGTCTGGAATAGCCAGGGAATCCTGTACCGAGGCAAAAGCCAGGGCAGCCTCTTTCCTGTAAATCGGATTGGTGTCGTGCAGGTAGGGCAGTAGTTCCGGGGTGTTGCGCTTATCCTGCAGCGTGTATATCTTCTGGATGCCGGCGTCTGAGAACTTGTTAACCGCTGTTTTCGGGCTTTGCTGTGGCAGTTGCTGACAGGCCGCAAAGGCCAGAACCAGCAGTACTAAAGGGAAAAGTTTTTTCATGGGGCGATGTCTTGTTTGGCTTCAATATAAGCAAAAACATTTACAGACAGGGGCAGAAGTGTGAAAGCGGGGTTTGGCAATTTCTACGGAATTCGCTATTTTTAGAAAGACAATTTGCTCAGACCCATGCAGGAAACCAGTGTTTTATTGTCCCCCGGCGCTTATACCGACACGTCTGCTGCGGAACGGAGACTGATACTTTTGGCGCTGCTGACCAGTGCGGTGCAAATAAGCCTTATACTATTCCTGGTTGTTTCACAGGCATATGCCACAAATATAATTGTTCTGGTATCAGGCAGTATACTTGTGCCGGCTTACTTTCTCTTCAGTGCCTGGCTGGCAGGAAAGCCGCAAAGCCGCAGGCACCTGACCCTAACCGAGGAGGGCGTTAGTTACCGCACTAATTTTATCCGGCTTACAAATGAATTTGAATGGGAGGAGGTTGATGCAGTTAAATTGGAACTATTGAATATTGTTTTTGTGCTAAAAAATGAAGAAGTACATTTAATCAGCCTCGAACATATTCAGGATGAGAAAGTGCTGAATCAGATTAAAGAGCGAATTAAAATGGTAGTTGTCAGGAAAAATATTATCTTGTCCTGACATTAAGTAAAAGTGGCGCATGTACGTAAGTTTATATTCCCGGAAGCAGTTACAGCAAACGAAACAGTTTGTGCTTATTGCAGGTGTTTTGCTAACGGCTGGAGGCGCCTATGCCTTATGCAGGGAGTTGTTCTTTCAGGATTCTTTCCGGATGAGTTGGGCTATAGCCAGTGGGTTGCTTTTGGTTATCGGCTTTGGGTGGGGGCTTGTCGGCTCTAACAAGATTGTTTTTAAAGACGCTTATTTTTCAGTAACACCCGAACGGATCAGCTACAGGTTAGCTGTATTTGCTAAGGAGCGGGTGATTTTTTGGCAGGATGTACAAGCTTTGCAAATTGAGAAGCATGCCATCGTGTTTCAGCTTACGGCAGCTACACGTGTAAAGATGCGATTAGGCAATATACAACAGCCTGAAGTAGCCCTGCATGTAGCCAGAAGTATACATCTGGCTGCCTTGGAAAAAGGCATCATCGTGAATGGTGTGCAACCCAATTTGGCCAGACCTGCCTTACAGGGATAATCTCCTCTGAGATTAGTTTAGAGAAATTCCGTAACAAAGGAAGACTATTTATAATTAACTGAGAGTAATAACTCACCCCTAAAAGATACATGTAGCGCCTCCGGTTTTTTTTGCCGGGGGCGCTTTTTTTATGCTGCTCAAACTTATTCTGAAGTATGAAGTTAATATAAACCTGAAGAGGTTGAAATTATGACTTTTGGAAACAGAGATTTTATAGCGCACCTGGCTTCTAAACACCTGAACGCGACGCATGTGGTACCCAGATCATTGAGCTGCGCTTTTATTGATGGCCTTCTGCAACTGCTTTTTCCACCGCTGTCGGAGCAAAAGTTTCAAAGTGAGTCTGAAGTACAGGGGTACATGAACCAGCTGGCAACAGACCTGGAAATTTTGCTGGAAAAGTTACGGGAGCGTCTTCCGGCCTCTCCAGCGACGATTGTTGAACTCTTCTTTGAAGAGTTACCGCACATTTACAACCAATTGATCACCGATGCGGCTGCCATCGATTCCGGGGACCCAGCCTCAGCCGGCATGGAGGAAGTTATACGTACCTATCCCGGGTTTTATGCTGTGGCGGTGTACCGGGTGGCGCACCTCCTTTGCCAGATCAAGGTGCCGCTTTTGCCGCGCGTGCTTTCTGAATATGCCCATGCCAGAACTGGTGTAGACATACACCCGAAAGCCCAGGTCGGTAACGCTTTCTGCATCGATCACGGTACCGGAATTGTTATCGGGGAAACAGCTGTTATTGGAAACAATGTAAAGATTTACCAGGGGGTAACTTTGGGCGCCGTCAGTGTAGAGAAAGCTTTGGTGAACACCAAACGCCATCCCACCATCGAAGACCACGTAGTTATTTATGCAGGGGCCACCATCCTGGGAGGTAAGACCGTGGTGGGGAAAGAAAGCATAATAGGAGGCAATGTTTGGCTGACGGAGAGCGTGCCGCCCTTCTCCAGGGTGTATCACCGGCCTCAGATAAAAGTCAGACAGGCCTCGGACCCAGTAGATGTACTGAATTTTTCAATTTAATAAAGAGCAAATGAAAGCGAACACCATATTGGGCACTATCGGGAACACACCTCATGTGCGTATTAACAAGTTATTCGACACGGAAGTAGAAGTTTGGATGAAGCTGGAGCGCAGCAACCCGGGCGGAAGTATAAAAGACAGGATAGCCCTTGCCATGGTTGAGGACGCCGAACGCAAAGGCTTACTGAACGAAGACAGTGTGATAATAGAGCCTACCTCCGGGAACACAGGAGTCGGCCTGGCCATGGTGGCTGCCGTAAAGGGGTACAACCTGATCCTGGTAATGCCAGAGTCTATGTCGGTAGAAAGGAGGCGGCTTATGACGGCTTATGGTGCAAAACTCGAGCTTACTCCCCGCGAAAAGGGAATGAAAGGGGCCATCGACAGGGCCAAAGAGCTGGCGGAGGCCGATGAGCATGCCTGGATGCCCATGCAGTTCGACAACGAGGCAAACGTACAGGTGCATATTGATACCACCGCGCAGGAGATATTGGAAGATTTTCCGGAGGGTGTGGATTACATGATCACCGGCGTTGGCACCGGGGGGCATATTACAGGTGTTACAAAGGTGCTGAAAGGAAAGTTTCCGAACCTTAAGGTGTTTGCTGTAGAACCTGCTGCCTCTTCCGTATTAAGTGGAGGACAGCCCGGGCCGCACCCTATCCAGGGAATTGGCGCTGGCTTTATCCCAAAAATAATGGATACCGCACTGCTGGACGGAGTCATTCAGGTGGAGCGGGCGGATGCTTTTGACTATACCCGCCGCGCCGCCCGGGAGGAGGGGATCTTTATTGGTGTATCCTCGGGGGCCTCTTTGGCTGCCGTAAGCCAGAAGGTTGCCGAAGGCTTGCCGAAGGGCTCTAAAATACTGACCTTCTGTTACGATACAGGTGAACGCTACCTGTCTGTGGAGGACCTTTTTGTGTAGTAAAGTCCTGGGCGGAATTGATTTAAAAAAAGCCCCTGCAGTTTGTTACTGCAGGGGCTTTTTTAGTGGAGAATGTCGGAGTTGAACCGATGACCTTCCCGAATTTGTTCGGGACAGTCTAGCCAGCAGAACGGATCAGGTGCTCCAGGTATTTTCTGCTTTTCATCCCTTTGATTGCGCGTTCGCGCCTGACAGCCTCCGCTCTGGTTTCAAACGCTTCGGAATGTTTCAAGTGCCACGGTATTCCGCTCTTAGTGGACTTGCTCCTGCCCGCATTATGCTGGGCCAGGCGCGTTTCCATACTTTCGCAGCTGCCAACGTAATACCGGTTTGTTTTCTCTGAGTACAGGATGTAAGTGTAACAAGGCAGGATGCAAAAACAAAAAAGGCAACCTTATCGGTTGCCTTCTGTGGAGAATATCGGAGTCGAACCGATGACCTCTTGCATGCCATGCAAGCGCTCTAGCCAGCTGAGCTAATCCCCCATTTTTAAGAACTTGCGGATGAGAACCGCTGACCTTCCCGAATTTCTTCGGGACGCTCTAGCCAGCTGAGCTAATCCCCCATATTTTAGAACTCTTTCCGCCACATGCCCGAACTGTTTCGGAATGCGCTAGTTCATTGAAGTAACCAGCCTCGGAAGAGTGACACAAAAGTAGTGGATTTTTTTTAAAAGCAAAATAGCGCAGAATAATTTATTAAAAGAAAAAGGGGCAGCCCTGGCTGCCCCTTTCAAAGTTTAAGCTGTGGTTAAGCTTAGTTAAAGATATAACGCAGACCAAACTGCATGTAATAAGTAGATGATAAGCTGATAACATCGCGGAAGGTAGTGGTAACCGGTATACCTCTGTCAGTAGCAAGTCTGAAAGTAGGTACAGTAGTTCCTCCGGGTGTTAATGCAGTCTCATTCGTAGGTACTAAGATAGAAGGAGCGTTAACCGTCTTTACTAGTCCCCAGTTGTTGTTGATCAGGTTACCTACGTTAAACACATCCCAGCTGAACTGAATGGTGTTGCGCTTGCCACCAACATTGATGAACAGGTCCTGCAAGAACTTAAAGTCTACCTGATTTCTCCAAGGCAACATCGCGCCGTTACGCTCAGCATACTCTCCTTTTCTTGACCTCAGGTAGTTGTCCTGCTCAATGTAACGGAAGAACATGTCGCTTTGCTGCTGCGGAGTATACGTGATGCTACCTACAGTTAATGGCGCAAAAGTAATTTCTGAAGCGTCTTTCGGAATGTAGATCAGGTCAGCATTGGCACCGTCGCGGTTGATGTCGCGTGAGTAAGTATAAGAGAATCTGCCTTGTGTAGAACCCTCGTAGAATACAGACACTGTTGTACCCAGGTGGTTAAAGAACTCCTTGCGGTAAGAAAGTGAAGCGATCAAACGATCAGGAACCACATAGCCGGCATAACCAAGTGTCGGGTTGTTAGAGCCGTTTACAGTGGCTGTGCTCTGGAAGGCGGACAAAGGCTGGTCGCCGCTACCATCGTACAGGTTTTGTGCCTGGCTTTTGGCATAAGCCACAGAAGCGAAGAAGCCGTTGCTGAACTGCTTGTCTAATTTGGCTGTAAGTGACCAGTAGTAACCTTTGGAGGCGTTGTCTAACACGATTGCGTTAAAAGCACCACCTTTAGGAGTTCCGTTTGCAACTGCCTTGCCACCTATCAGTGGGTTGATAAACTTATCCTGGTTGCCGCTTGGGTAGATCAATCTGTTGTCAGGATATCCGGCAACGTTTAATGGCTGTGGGTCTACCAGGTTGGCGTTTCTGAAAATTGCTGTGTTCAGGTCTTTGTTGTAAACGCCTTCTAATGAACCTACGATACCCCAAGGAAGCTGTGCATCGATCGCCAGGCTGCTTTTCCAGGTCTGTGGCATTCTGAAGTTCTCAGAGATAGCAGAGATGGTGCTTGGGATAACTGTGCCGGCAGCAGGCGGGGAGTCAGGACGGTAAGCAGTAGGGTCTGGATTGAATGGGCCCGGAGTGTTCCCTTTGTCAAAAGTTTGGGTTACCTGCAGCATACCGGCATCACCTGCCTGGCTCACGATCCATACATAAGGAACCTTACCCGTAAACACACCAGTTCCGCCGCGAAGCTGTAAAGAGCGGTCGCCTTTCACATCGTAGTTAAAGCCAAAGCGCGGGGACCACATCAAGGCAGACTTCGGAAGGTTTGCCGTGTTTATCTTCTCGCCATTTGCAAAATCAAGGTCGGCGATAAGCGGGTGCGTGGAAAGCGCCTCTGGGTAGGTAGCTAAGTCTAGGCGCAAGCCTGCAGTCAGTTTTAACTTCTTATTTAAAGAAAACTCATCCTGACCATAGGCAGAATACTGCGCAAACTTAAAGCTAGGGAAGGCCTGCTTAAAATCAGGAAGCAGGGAATAGGTTAAGCCAAAATCCGTAGGCTTCGCTCCGGTCACAAAGTCGTTCCACGAGGCAAAGGTATAGTAGCTGGTGGCAAAACGCTGGAAGCCGTTGTTGGTCTCGCTGAAATCAGCCTGCGCACCCACCGTGAAGCTGTGTTTGCCTGTTGTCCAGCCGAAGTTGTTCAGTACAGAGTACATTTCCACATCGCGCAGGTTGCCGTAAGAGAAAGGCTCATAACCAAAAGAAGTAAATGGCTGTCCGTCTTTCAGGATATCTACAAATGGGAATGGAGAGCTGTCAGAGCTGCGTGGGTCGTTCTGCTTGGTGTAAGTTGCTCTGAAAGTGTTGGCAAACTTACCGAACAAGGTAGAGTTTAACTCGGCAGCAAGGGAGTAGAAGTTAGCTTCTGTATAGTAGTTAGAGTTCTTAAAATGCAATGCATTGGGATCTCTGCGGCCAGCACCGAAACTAAAACCTGTGAATGGGCTACGGGAGGTGCTTACAAAGCTAGGGTCTTTGCTTTCTACCTGGCTGTAACGTACATTGAACCTGTTGTTCTTGTTAATGTTCCAGTCTAAGCGGGCAAGAAACTTTGTTTTCTCGCTGGCAAAGTCATATCCCTGGTAAGGGCCAGTTTCGTAACCGTATGTATTCAGCAGGTATTGGCTGATGGCATCCAGTTCTGCTGCTGTTGGGCGGCTGATGTTAGGAGAGCTTCCGAAAGGAGCAGCTGGCGTAGCAGCCACCATGTTCTGTCCCGGTCTTGTTTGCTCTTCTGTCTCAGCGTTCAGGAAGAAGAATAATTTGTTCTTCAAAATAGGACCTCCGATTCTAACACCATACTGGTTGAACTGCATGTCCTGGCGCAAGCCCATTTCCTTCAGGTCGTAAGGGCCAACCATTTTGCCTTGCTGGTTCTGGTTTCTGAAATAGGTATAAAGCGAACCGGAGAAAGCGTTGGTACCGGATTTGGTAATAGCATTCACAGAGCTTCCGATGAATCCTGACTGACGGATGTCGTAAGGCGTCACGTTTACGGAAATTTCTTCAATGGCATCGAGCGAAATGGGTGAACCGCCTGCAGGCAGGTTTGAGCCGATGCCGAAGTTGTTATTAAAGTCAGCTCCGTCTACAGTGATCTGGTTCTGGCGGTAGTTACCGCCGCCCACTGATGTGCCATTAGCCTGTGGCGTTAAGCGTGTAAAGTCGTTCAGGCTACGGCTGATGGTTGGCAATGCCTGAATCTCGCGGGAACTTACGTTTGTAATAGCCCCGCTTCTTTCAGCATTCAGCAAACGATCTTTTGTGCCTGTTACAACCACTTCCTGCAGAGCAGTGCCCGATTCGCTAAGCTTAGGGTTAAGCACGAAAGGTTCTGCCAGTTTCAGTGTAACATTATCAATACGCTGTGCCTGAAAACCCAGGTATGACACTGTAACTGTGTAAGGGCCGCCTACGCGCATGTTAAGCAAGTTAAAGCGCCCATCTGCAGATGTTGCTGTACCATATTGGGTACCGGAAGGAGTGTGTACTGCAACAACTGTAGCCCCTGGAAGACTTTCTCCTTTGGCGTCTGTTACAATACCGGTCATCATAGAGGTTGTGACCCCTTGTGCCCAGCTGGAATGAACCGTCATTACCATCGCCAGAGCGAAACATAATGCACTATAAAAGTTTTTCATAAAAGGGTTGGTTGATTTTGATCGCAAAAGTAAGTGGCGGATTTCACATTTCAAGCACCTTCTATATTATTTATTTATTACCTGATACTTATGTACCCGTTTAAGCAAATTCACTATGCAAACCTCTGTGTTATCATTTGGTAATAAGTAATTTATGGATACTATAAAAAAATTAATCCGCGTTGAGGGTTATGCTGATATAGTAGCATATAACTGGATCGGGCTACAGTATATTTGTGTGCCCGAATGTTTGCAGGGTAGTTTGTGAGAAATAAGCGCCATAAAATTAAATTGTATTATTCAACCAAAGTGCTTCTTTGCTGTTTTAGGATATTCCCTCTGTTCCTGTCTAGTGTTAAGTGGGTGTAAGTCAGGCAGGTGCTGGATTATAGGCTTTTTATTTCAACTGCAGCACGACTTGCATGGCCCCTAATTGCAGGGCAATAGCCCTTGCTCAAAAAAACTGCTACTACTTTGCAAAGCTTGTTCGCTCGAAGTATAAGACTGGTGCAGGAAACAGGAGTATAATAAATTCAACAACACACAAAAGCATGAATAGGATTTAATTGAAGTATTTAATTTGTATTCTGGAATATTAAAAGAAAAAAGAGCTAATTATTTCACGTTTAAACTATATGTTTAATGTTGAAATACAGCTTTTTTTGACAATGACTTATAACATAGCATGTTCCTATATTGCAAAAGTAGCTAACACGTTTTTGTCCAGTATTTTTATGCAGATATAGTTATTTAAACCTGGTATCAGGGGTTTATTGAACTTGTGTGGAGCTATACGGAATACGTTTTGTTTCTATAAAGCTTTCTTAAATACAAATTTATTTCTATACTATTGTGATGTTTTAAATTGTACTTTTTGGAAGTGGTGTATAGGTGGTGAGGTGTGGGGTGAGTTTGCAAATGTCTGATATTGTTGTAAATGCGAACAATTATGTGATTTTGCAATTTATCTTATTGTTAAAAACTTGCATCGGTTTTTATTCTTTTTTAATACGAAGTATTGTGCTTTACTCTTAGGAGGTTGTATCTTCGTCCCGAATTTAATCAACCAACCAATCACTAATAGTAAATAAGATGAAGTACAATTTACTCAGTCTATTCCTGCTGATGCTGTGTACGAGCTTAGCACCGGCGGATTTGTTTGCGCAAGGGACTGTAAAAGGTAAGATCGTTGATGCGACAACAAAAGAGCCCTTACCCGGAGCAACCGTCATCCTGAAAGGCACAAACCAAGCTGTCCCTGCATCCGGGGATGGAACCTTCTCGTTGAAAGTAGACGATGCTACGGCGGCGGCTATTTTAGTGAATTATGTTGGCTACATCCAAAAGGAGGTAGCCCTTAGTGGTGTTAATGGGGTTAAAAATTTAGGGACAATTTTATTGGCTCCGAATGTAACGTCTATCAATGAAGTACTGATCACAACCAACAGTTACGCCATCGACA
The DNA here is from genome assembly GCF_058216355.1 of Pontibacter sp. GD13. Lineage (NCBI taxonomy): Bacteria > Pseudomonadati > Bacteroidota > Cytophagia > Cytophagales > Hymenobacteraceae > Pontibacter > Pontibacter sp. GD13. Next base: position 98,300 of record NZ_JBYZMQ010000005.1, on the reverse strand, counting down.
GAGAGACACCCGTAGCCATGTCTACTATTACTAGTGAGGTTATTTCGGAAAAAGCCTCGAACCAGGAATTCCCGGAGCTACTAAAATCTACCCCAGGGGTATATGCTACCAAACAAGGTGGCGGTTTCGGCGACTCCAGAATTAACCTGCGTGGTTTCCAGAGCCAGAACGTAGCCGTTATGATTAACGGTGTGCCGGTTAACGACATGGAAAACGGAAGTGTTTACTGGTCTAACTGGGCTGGTTTAACAGACGTAACCAAGTCGATGCAGGTGCAAAGAGGTTTGGGTGCCTCTAAAGTGGCTGTGCCTTCTATCGGAGGTACGATCAACATCATCACCAAAACAACCGACGCTACCAAAGGGGGATCTCTCTTTTACGGCATCGGTAACGATGGCTACAACAAAGTAGGCTTCTCATACTCGACAGGTTTAACAGAAGAAGGATGGGCATTTACCGCGGCCGGATCTAAGACCGAAGGAAACGGCTGGGCCGAAGGACTTCAGTTCGAGGCTTATAACTATTTCTTCAACGTTTCTAAGCTTATCAACGACAAGCACACCATCTCCCTGACAGGCTTTGGAGCCCCGCAGCGTCACGGGCAGCGCCAGAACCGCCAGTACATACAGGAATACAGAAATGCGCCGCAAGGCCTGAAATGGAACGCTGACTGGGGCGTGAAAAACGGCGAGGTAGTGAACGTAGAGGATAACTTCTACCACAAGCCACAGGTTTCCCTGAACCACTACTGGACCATTGATGAGACCTCTTTCTTATCGACAGCTATCTATGCCTCTATCGGAACCGGTGGTGGTGGTGGTTACGGTACTGATCGCTCTATCCTGCTGGATACTGTGCGCACCGGAGACCAGTACTCACCCTATGACCTGGACAGAATCGTTGACCTGAACACAGAGTCTACAGACGGGCACGCCAGGGCTTACTTACGAGCCTCCAGAAACGACCACAAGTGGTATGGCGCGCTTTCTACGTACCAGAAAAGCCTGAATGCTAACTTTAATATCCTGGGTGGCCTTGACCTGCGTTACTACCGCGGTTCACACTTTACTGAAGTAACCGATCTGTTGGGAGCTGATTATGTATTAGATAACTCCAACGTGAACAAGCCTAACAACAGGGCTGAAGTAGGCGACAAGATCAGCTACTATAATGATGGACTTGTGCTTTGGGAAGGCGGATTCCTGCAGGGTGAATACACAGATGGTACATTGTCAGCTTTTGTTTCCCTGGCTGCTTCAAACACATCTTACAAGCGCATTGACTATTTTCTGTATGAAAAAGGAAATCAGGAAACAGATTTCCAGAATTTCTTCGGTTACCAGGCTAAAGGTGGCGCCAACTACAACCTGACTGAGAACCACAACGTGTTCGCAAACATCGGTTACTTCGAAAAGGCTCCATTCTTCAACGCGGTATTCCTAAACAACCAGAACATCGTGAACAAGGATGCTGTGAACGAGAAAATTCTAAGCTACGAGTTAGGATACGGATACAGAACCGGAAAACTGAACGGTAACGTGAACCTGTACCGTACCAGCTGGAAAGACAGGTCGTTTACCAGAGCCATTACCGGACAGAGTGGCGAGCTTTTCTTTGCAAACCTGTTAGGTGTTGATGCCCTGCACCAGGGTGTTGAGGTGGACTTTAGCTACCAGCCAACTACGAAACTGAACATCAGGGGTATGGCCTCGGTAGGCGACTGGACCTGGACCAACAACCTGGATGAGATCACCGTGTTCAACGAAGACAGAACAGAGTCGGAGTCTTTCGGCCCTATGTACATGAAAGGTTTGAAAGTAGGTGATGCCGCGCAAACTACAGCTGCACTTGGTATCAGTTACAAGGTTGTGGATGAGCTGAAGATCGGTATGGACTATAACTACTACACTGATTTCTTCGCACAGTTCGACCCTACTACACTAAGAGAGCCGGGCATTAAAGTATGGGAAGTGCCGACTTACTCTTTATTAGACCTGAACGCTGTGTTCAAGTTTAAGGTAGCAGGCATGCATGCCTCACTATATGCCAATGTTAACAACGTGCTGGACACAGCCTATATCTCTGATGCGCAGAACGGCGACACCAGACTGGACGATGATAAGAACGGTGACCCTATCGCATCAACTGTATTCTTTGGTACGGGCAGAACCTGGACAACTGGTCTGAAAATCAATTTCTAATCGAGCAGAAAAGAAGAAATAAGATGAAAAAGTATATATATGTAGTAGCTTCTTTCGCGGCCTTGTCCTTAACGGCTTGTGACCCCATGGAGGATGTGTACAATGAGTTAGACGAACAAATATCGAGCGAGTACAAAGCCGATATCAAAGCGGAACTGGCTACAAAAGATTATGAGTTCTATAAGGGGAAGGCCACAGCACCGGCTTATGTGGCTAAAAACTACTACTTCGGCAGCGAAAGCCAGGCTGGGGAGTTAATCCCTGCCATCCTAAACAAGAACTATCCGCAAGTAGGAGACGGCACTAAGGCTGCCATTACTTACAACATGCTTACGTTCAAGTTCGGTGGTAACAAGGTAAACGCTGTAGAAAAGTTTGCGCTCACAGAGCAGGCAGATTATGACTTAGGCGGCGCCAGATTCAGCAATTTCGATAAAGACTCTCAGGTGATCACATTCCTGCAGGCAAAGTATCCGGCTGCTGTAGAAGGCACTTTGGCGGTTTTAACTTATACCTGGTATAATGGAAGTGCTGAGCCACGGTCATCTACGGTTACTGACTCTTACTACTTCACTAATGGCATGTGGATGGATGCTTACCATGTGACTGAAGCTGATTATACAAAGGTAGGTCGTAACCGTTTCAATAACTTTACTACTGCCGATGACGATGTGCTGGCAGACCACTTTAACAATTTTCTGCGTGAGAGCAGCGTAGGGTATCAGATGGGTGATGTGAAGTATGTGAGCTATGCCTATTATAACGGCAAAACCACATTGCAGAGCGTGATGGCCATGACCTACAACGGCACAAGATGGGTAAAGGTAGAGAATGACCTGACACAGAAATCAGTCATCAAGTTCAAGAAAAAAGGTACTGAGTGGGTTGCTGACCTAAGTGTGGCTTACAAACTGGTTGCGGCAGATTATGCCTGGGTTGCAGGTCAGGCAAATATCAGCACAGAGGCCAACAGAGCTAACCTGGCAAAGTACGGTAACTTTAACACCTTCTCCTGGACAAACGAAGATTTGATTGTGGCTATGAGTGAGTTGCTGAAGTATAAGTTCCCGAATGCCGAGACAGGTCAGAAATACACCGTTACTTTTGACACCTATCCAGCAGGGTTGATTCAGCTGAACCTTATCCGAAGGGAGAACGGAAACTATGAGGTACCGAAAGAAGGCGAATAGTTTTCCTCATACATTACAAAAGCGCCTCCCGGTATTACCGGGAGGCGCTTTTGCTTTATAGCCTTCATGGTGTCGCTGTTCAATCCGCTAATTAAAAATGTACCTGATACCCAACTGCCCCTGCCACCTGGAGTCGAACTGGGCGATGTTGTAGGCGCGATTGTTAGGGTTAAAGGTAAAAGTAGGATTTCCGTTTGCATCAAATCGTTCGAAACGGATGAGCTCGTTGGCGCTGTTACTCACAAAGTACTGCCTTCCCCAATCTTTGTTCAGCAAATTACCCACGTTAAACACATCAAAGGTGATCTGTAGCGTATGTTTGTTTTCCCCAGCGTTAATGTAAAAGTCCTGCAACAAGCGCACATCGAACTGGTGTGTCCATGGCATGCGGGCACCGTTACGTTCGGCATACTGGCCCCGTCGGTCATTCAGATAGGCATCGTTGGCAATAAACGCATCAAGGGCCTGCCATTGCTGGTCAACAGTTGCTGTTACTTCCCCGGCTCTGTTTGTGATCGGAACCAAATTTATCTCACTTTGGGTGCGCGGCACATAAAGTAGGTCGTTTCCAAAGTTTCCGTCGCGGTTCAGGTCGCCGCTATACAAGTAGGTAAACGGAAGCCCTGACTGGCCCTGGTAGAAAAGTGAGATGCCGGTGGCCACGTTTTCTCCGAAATTAAAGGTGTAGCCACCCGTGCCGATAATTCGATGGCGCACATCGAACCTCGAGAAAGCCAACGCAGGGTTATTGGGGTTGTTTACAATCTGGTTAAACTCAAAGTTAGACAGGGCAGTAGAGCTCGTGCCGCTGTTCACGTCTTTGGCCTTGCCGTAGGTATAGGCCGCAGAAGTCTGGATACCGTTCTCAAAATCTTTGCGCAGCTGCCCGGTTAAACTGTAACGGTAGCCTTTGTCTGTGTTATCCAACAAAACCACGTTGGTGTAATCAGAATTAATCCGGCGGTTAGATGGGAACACCTGCCTGTTATCCGGGCCAGGCAATGTGCCTGCTGGCGCCGCCAGGTTAAGGTCCTGGTACACCACATCGTTTAAAGTTTTAGAGTAGATTCCCTCCAATGTCACAAACACCTCGTAGGGCAGCGTATAGTCGAAGGCAAGGTTGCTGCGCCATACCTGGGGAATCTTAAAATCATCCTTGATCACGTTCACCTCAAATGTCTGAGGCAGGCTTGGGTCTATCAGGTCACTCACATCCTCAACAAACCCGGCCGGGCTCCTCCTGTCTATTGTGCCAAGCACGGTGCCTGTGTTAATAAACTGGTTTGAGAGCCATACAAATGGCACGCGGCCCGTGAAAATACCGGTACCACCTCTGATCTGGAAAACGCGGTCGTCGGTAGGCGTAAAGTTGAAGCCGAAGCGGGGGGCCCAAAGCAACTGGCCACTAGGGGCGCGGTCTGTCTCCAGCCCCGGATAAATGCTCTGGAAGTCGTTCTCAAACTTTGCGTTTTCTGCTGGTTTGTCCGGGAAAACAGGGATATCCAGTCGTACCCCCAACGTCAACTTCAACATCTCGGAAGCCGTGTACTCGTCCTGTACATAAAAACCTAGCTGAATGGCATCGAACTCGGCTGCCGGCCTTGGGTTTTCGGTAAGGGAGTAGGTGGCGCGCACCCGGTTCGGCATGTCGTTAAAGAAATCCTGCAGGCTGCGGTACTCATAGCGGCCGTTGAAATTGTTGATGAACAGGTTTCGGAAGCTGAAGAACTCGTTGTGGGTACCAATGGTAAAGTTGTTCCTGCCCAGCAGATAGGTGAAGTTATCGGTGAACTCGAAGATGTCCTGGTCCAGCTCGTTGGCTGTAGAGGAACGCTGCGAGCCAAACTCAAAGGTGCCGACAGGATCGCTGATGGTAATTTGCGGGAAAAACTGCCCCTCCGTGTCGCGGCTTTCCCGGATGGTGGTATACCCGACGATCAGGTTATTAGAAAATTCGTTGGAAATGCGGCTGTTTAACTCCAGAACCGAGCTGTTCGTTTTGCTGTTAAACCTGTAAGCGTTATTGCCGAACCGGATGAAACTACTGCTCCTGGAAATATTATCATCAAAAGCCGTTACGTAGTTGTGGCGCAGGGTAAGCTGATGATTATTGGAGATGTTCCAGTCCAGACGTCCAAAAATTTTATCGCTCTCCGTGTTCCGGTCTATTGCCCCAAAGGAGCCAACATCGTACCCGTAAGTGTTTTGCACAAAGTTAGCCAGGTCCTGGGTAACATCCAGCGGAATAGTGGACTCGGCTGAGCCTGGGGCAAAACGAACAGGTTCTGTGATCCGGGTGGCGTCATAGTTAAAAAAGAAAAAGACCTTGTCCTTCATCACAGGGCCGCCAACTCTCACACCATACTGGTAATTCTTAAAGTCGTCGGCTTTTACCCGCGGGCCCTCCACGGCCTTGCCGATAATATCCTGGTTGCGGCCAAAGCCATACACCGAGCCGGTAAATTTGTTAGACCCTGAACGGGTTACAGCGTTTATGCCCCCTCCGGTAAAATTGCCCAACTTCACATCGTATGGGGCTACCACTACCTGTATCTCCTGAATGGCATCCAGCGAAATGGGCTGCGTACCTGCCTGTCCCCCCGGGGTACCGCTGCCCGATAATCCGAACACATCGTTGTTCACGGCACCATCAATGGTAATGTTGTTGTAACGGTTATTAGAGCCTGCTATGGAATTGCCCGATGCCTGGGGGGTAAGCCTGGTGAAATCCTGGAGGCTTCTGCTAAGGGTGGGGAGTTTCTCCAGTTGTTCGCGCGATACGTTGGTGGCGGCACCGGTCCGGTCCTGGTTAAAAATATCGTTGCGTTCGCCTGTAATCTCCACCTCACCTAATTGGCGTGTGCTCTCTGTCAGGGCAAAATCGACGCGGGCAGTCTGCCCCAGTGCGAGGCTGACTCCCTCCACGCGTTGCTCCTGATACCCGATATAGGAGGTGGTAACAGTGTAAGGCCCGCCAACCCGCATGTTTTGGATGTTATAATAGCCGTCGGTGTTGGTGTTGGCCACATATTGCGCATTGGTGGGCGTATGGATGGCAATGACGGTGGCTCCAGGCAAAGCAGCGCCACTCTGGTCTTTAACTGTCCCACTCAGAGCAGCCGTTGTTGTGCCTTGTGCCAGCACGTCTTGTAGAGGATACAAAATCGACAGGCACAGGAATAAAAATGTGTAGAGAAGTTTCATAGTACTTATAACTAGTTGATTGACAATCTGTTTACTAGCAATTAAGTACGTATGTTCTGACTATTTAATATTATGAAAATGTAAAAAATAGAAGTTGCTTAGTCTACTAAAGAAAAAGTATGGTTCCCTAGAAAGTTTTGGGGCCTCACCACCTTGATAAAAATGCGCTGGTAATAATCGGAGAATAGATTGTTTTCAATAACACCCAAAGAAGTGGAGGCATGGATAAATTTCACCTCATTATCGCTCACCACTTCCGTTACCATGCCCACATGCGTAATGTCATTGCTGTTCTTGTTGGCCCCAAAGAAAACTAAATCTCCTTCGCGAATGTTTTTAAGCTTTACTTCGGAGCCGTAGCGGCTTTGTTCGTTGGAGGTGCGGGGCAAGATCACGTCTATACTTTGGAAGGAGGTGCAGAGCAAACCGGAGCAGTCCATGCCAATGCGGGTAGTGCCGCCCCAGCGGTAGGGAGTACCGGTGTAAGAGCGCGCTGTTTTAACAACCACCTCAATCTGCTTGTCTAGATGCCGCGGAATGTGGGATCGTTTGTTTTTAGAGGCCATGGTGCTGCCTTTGTCTCCGTTGCGTCGTGCCAGGCGCCTGGCCTTGCGCTCCTCCCGCTTGGCCTCTGCAATTTCGCGGGCAGAGCGGTATTCTTCGCCGCGCTGGCTGAAAACGGATTGTGAAGACTGGCAGGAAGCCATGATCAGCAGGAAAAAGATAAATAGGGCGGAAGTAGTAAATAGTGTTCTCAAAGCGTATTTTAGCCTGGTAAGAGTATTAAAATATAACTACTTGCTAATTTACACATTAGCTATCCTTTTTAAAAATGAAATTTAACTCCGTTACCACCCAGATGATAGAAGCGCTTACCGCTATCGTGGGGCCAGCGCATGTATTGCTGCCAGCGGCATCTGACGATATGCTGCCTTATAGCCACGATGAGACCGAAGACCTGCGGTACGAACCGGAACTGGTGGTTAAACCTGCTAACGCTTCCGAAATAAGCCTTATTTTAAAATACTGCCATCAAAATTTTATACCTGTAACGCCCCGTGGGGCCGGCACGGGCTTGAGCGGTGGTGCATTGCCCGTGCACAAAGGGGTTGTGCTGTCTACAGAGCGCCTCAACGCTATACTGCAGATTGATGAGCGTAACCTGCAGGCTACTGTAGAGCCGGGAGTCATTACCCAAGTGTTTCAGGAAACGGTTATTGCCAGGGGCTTGTTTTACCCCCCCGACCCCTCCAGCCGCGGAAGTTGCTTTTTGGGGGGCAACTTAAGTGAGTCGAGTGGCGGGCCGCGTGCCGTGAAGTATGGCGTAACCAAAGACTATGTGTTAAATATGGAGGTGGTGCTGCCCTCCGGCGAGATAACCTGGACAGGGGCCAATGTGCTGAAAAATGCCACAGGCTATAACCTGACCCAACTCATGATCGGAAGCGAGGGCACGCTGGGCGTGATCACGAAAATAGTTTTCAAACTAATCCCGTACCCACCCCAGAGCCTGGTCATGCTGGTGCCTTTCCGCAAAGAGGAGGAGGCCTGCGCCGCCGTATCCCGCATCTTTATGGCCGGCATTGTGCCCTCTGCCATGGAATTTATGGAGCGCGACGCCATCGAGTGGACCAGTAAGTACCTGAACCTGCCTGTAACTATTCCTGCCGATATTCGGGCGCACCTGCTCATTGAGCTCGATGGCAAGGACATGGACCTGCTGTACCAGGATGCCGAGCAGGTTTATGAGGTGCTGGAGCAGTTTGAGGTAGGAGAAATACTGGTAGCCGACACTGAAAAGCAGAAAGCCGACCTATGGCATTTGCGCCGCAACGTGGGGCATGCTGTTAAGAGCAACTCTGTTTACAAAGAGGAGGACACGGTGGTGCCGCGTGCCGAGTTGCCAGTCCTGCTGAAAGGCGTGAAGGCTATCGGTGAAAAGTATAACTTCCGGTCAGTTTGCTACGGCCACGCCGGGGATGGAAACCTGCACATAAATATTGTAAAAGGCAGCATGAGCGACGACGATTGGCAGTATAAACTACCCGAAGGTATAAAAGAGATATTTGAGCTGTGTGTAGCGTTAGGCGGCACCATTTCGGGTGAGCACGGCATCGGGCTGGTGCAGAAACCCTACATACATATTGCGCTGAATGAGGTGCAGCTGCGCCTGATGCGCGGTATTAAAAACCTGTTCGACCCGCACGGAATACTTAACCCCGGTAAAATTTTTTAAAACAGAGAGACCCTGCAAAAAGTAGGGTCTCTCTGTTTAAGGCGTGTTATGTGAGCGGGCTTCATTCCTTGCCAGGGCTGGCACTCTCATCCGTGCTGTCGTGGTGCTTGTTTTCAGCCAGGCGCTGGTCCAGGCTTCTTAGGTTTTGCCAGCTCCTCATCAGGTTTTTAGGTGACTCACTCAGTGCTGCCGTCGCTTCTGCAGCAGGGTCTGGTTTAGTTTCCAGCTTTCTTTTAAGGGCTAACAGTTCCTCCTGGTTCTGGGGTTCTTCTTCAGACGATTGGTGCGCGCGTAGGATGGCCTCTTTATAGGTCTTTTCTGTTTTCATAATTAAGGTAAATGGCGATTTAAATTATGTGTGTTACTTTAAACGGTTACTGCTTCTGGCTGGTGCTTTTTCTGCTCTTCTTTAATAAAATTGCTTACGTAATGAGCCACCTCCTCGGCGTTGTCCTCTTGCAAGAAATGGCCGCCATCCTCAAAATGAATGACGTAGCATTCGTGGAAAAATTTTTTCCAGCGTTGCAAAGCGTCAATTTTGATCAGCTTGTCTCGCTCTCCCCAAAGTATAAGCGTGGGGATATCCTGTATCTTCTTGCGTTGCTGCCAGAGTTCCTCATACCATTTCGACACACCCACTAGCTCCCGGGCACAAGTCAGTTTACGAACGCGTTGCTCCGGGCTGCCCAGGGCTTGGATATAATGCTGCTTAATGGGCTCAGGCACGTTGGCCTTATCCCCGAACAGCTCATTTACAAGCCTCCGTGCCGACACGTTAAGCTTTGAGTGCAGAAACTTGCCCAGCGGGCCCACCAGGTATTTGCTTGTTTTGGTAAACGACTGATGCTTGGAAAGCGACCAGGTCCATGAATTTATCATGGCGATCCGGCGCACGTTCTCAGGGTGCTTTATCGCGTAGGCAAAACCGATCGGGGCGCCAAAGTCATGTACCAACAGCGTAATATCCTTTAACTGCAGGTGCTCCATAAGCTTCTCGAAGTTCGCGGCGTGCGCGCGGGGCTTATAGCTGAAGTTGTCCGGTTTATCCGAAAGGCCAAAGCCGATCAGGTCCAGGGCAATGCAACGGTACTTCTTGCTCAGGATCTTGATTAAGTTGCGGTATAGGAAGGACCAGGAGGGAGTGCCATGGATCATGACGATGGGCGCACCCTTGCCCTCATCAATGTAATGCATTTTCCCGACCTCAAGTTCTAGATAGTGCGATTTAAAAGGATACTCCTTGGTATCCAACCATGCTGGTTTCATAGGAAATTAGGGTGTGTCTGAATTAAGATATACTTTTAAATAGGCGGCAGGTTGTTTAATCTGCCTAAAATAAGGCTGACCTAAGGTTAAATTTAGGCGTTGAAGGTTTGCTTCATGCCAACAGTAAAATCAGAAAGCTTACCTTTACCTGTAGCTATGTGTGGATTAACAGGAGTATTTGCTTTTACAGAGAAAGGCGCAGAAGCCTTAGAGCGCTTGCAGGTGGCCTCCAGTGCGTTACAGCACCGGGGTCAGGATGCGGCAGGGCTCTTCCGGCATGGCGCTGTCGGCCTGGCACACCGCAGGCTGGCCATTATTTCACTCTCCGCCAGCTCAGATCAGCCGCTTTCTGACGAACAAGGCCGCTATACCATCGTGCTCAACGGCGAGATATTCAATTACCGCAAGCTCCGGGAGGACCTCCAGGCGAAAGGGGCGAGTTTTAAAACAGACTCCGATACAGAGGTAGTGCTGGCGCTTTACAAGCGGGAGGGGCAGGATTTTATGAAGAAGCTGCGCGGCTTCTTCGCACTGGCCATTTACGACGCCCTGGACGAGAGCCTGTTTCTGGCGCGTGACAGGTTTGGCGAAAAGCCGCTGCTTTACTACAAGGACGCTGATAAGTTTGTGTTTGGGTCGGAGTTAGGCGCTTTAATGGAGTTGGGCGTTCCACGTGAAGTAGATTATACTTCGCTGTACCAGTACCTGCAACTTACCTACGTGCCGGCGCCGGCAAGCATGCTAAAAGGGGTTAAAAAGCTGATGCCCGGTCATGCACTCTATGTTAAGAACGGCAAGGTACACCACACGGCCTGGTACAGACTGCCTTTCGACACCGAAAAAGCAGAACAAAACCCCCTGCCTTACAAACAGCAGCAGATCAAGCTGGCGCAACTGCTCGATCAGGCCGTAACGGACAGGATGGTGGCAGATGTGCCGGTAGGAGCTTTCCTGAGCGGCGGCATCGACTCCTCTATTGTGGTGGCGCTGGCATCGCGCAAGGTAGAGAACCTGAAAACCTTTTCAGTCGGGTTTCCGGGGCAGCCATATTTCGATGAAACCAGTTTTGCACGCCTGGTGGCCAATAAGTATAACACCAGCCATACCGAAGTGCTGCTCTCCGGCCAGGACCTGTACGACAACCTGTTCGGCATGCTCGACGGCCTGAGCGAGCCTTTCGCAGATTCGTCGGCGCTGGCTGTGTATGCGTTAAGCAAACAGGTGGGCAAAGCGCTCAAAGTGGTGCTTTCAGGCGACGGGGCCGATGAGCTTTTTGCAGGGTATAATAAGTACCTGGCTGAATACAAGGCCGTAGCGGGTGGGGCAAGCGTAAACACAGTAAAACAGTTGAAATTTTTGTGGGATGTGCTGCCAAAATCGAGAAACTCTTTTACTGCAAACAAAGTAAGACAACTACAGCGCTTCGCCGAAGGAGCCAGCCAGCCTGTTCAGGAGCGTTATTGGTTCTGGGCAACGTGGCAGAAAGAAGAGGAGGCGCTGACGCTCCTGAATCCTGAGATCAGAAGTGCGGCAGCCAACAGATTATACCGCGCCCGCAAAAGTCGTCATTTATATTGCCTGGAAAGAGAACCATATACGCTGAACAGCGTACTTTGTGCCGATTGGGGTCTTGTACTGGCCAATGACATGCTGCCAAAAATTGACTTAATGGGTATGGCAAACGGATTGGAGATTCGCAGCCCGTTCCTCGATCACAGGCTTGTGAAATTCGCTTTCTCGCTGCCTGCTGCTGCTAAGTTAGAAGGCGAAAAACGCAAACGAATTTTACTGGATACGTTTAATAGTGTTTTGCCACCTGAACTTATGAAAAGAGGGAAGCAGGGCTTTGAGATCCCGCTAAACGCTTTTTTAAGGCAGCAGGGGGGCAGCCTGGTGAATGAGCTGCTGGCAGATGACTTTATACACAAGCAGGGAATATTTGATTTGGTAGCAGTACGAAACTTAAAGCACAGCCTGCAGCAAGGACACCATGCCACTGCACACCTGAAAATATGGAGTTTGGTCGTTTTTCAATACTGGTGGCAGAAATACATAGCCTGACCCTTAATTCGTTAGTTTAAATAATTTATTGCCTTTTTTTGAGATAAAAACATAAATTTGTAGTCTTACCCAAATGTATAACCTATGAGAATAGCTGTAGTTGGTACGGGATATGTGGGCTTGGTAACGGGCACCTGCTTTGCGGAGGTGGGCATCGACGTTACCTGTATCGATATTGACGTAAAGAAAATTGAGAACCTGAAGCAGGGTGTTCTGCCCATTTATGAGCCAGGTTTGGAGGAGATGGTGGCCCGCAACACGCAAAAGGAGCGCCTGACCTTCACCAACGACCTGCCCTGCAGTATCCAAGGGTGCGGCTGCGAGGCCGTGTTCATCGCCGTGGGAACCCCTCCCGGCGAGGACGGCTCGGCGGACCTGCGCCACGTGCTGGCGGTAGCCAAGAGCATTGGCCGCAACATGACCGATTACATGGTGGTGGTAACCAAGAGCACCGTGCCCGTGGGCACCGCCCAGAAGGTGCGCCGCGCCATTGAGGAGGAGTTGGAAGCCCGAGGCGTGGACATCCCGTTCGACGTGGCCTCTAACCCCGAGTTCCTCAAGGAGGGCGCCGCCATTGAGGACTTCCTGAAGCCGGACCGCATTGTGGTGGGCGTGGCCTCTGAGAAGGCCGAGAGCGTGATGACCAAGCTCTACAAGCCTTTCCTGATGAACGGCCACCCGCTCATCTTCATGGACATCCCTTCGGCTGAGATGACCAAGTACGCGGCCAACTCCATGCTGGCCACCAAGATCAGCTTCATGAACGACATTGCCAACCTGTGCGAGATCATGGGCGCCGATGTGAACATGGTGCGCAAGGGTATTGGCTCCGACGCCCGCATCGGCAACAAGTTCATCTACCCGGGCATCGGCTACGGCGGCTCCTGCTTCCCCAAAGACGTGAAAGCCCTGATCAAGACCGCCGAGGACAACGGCTACGAGATGAAGGTGCTCAAGTCTGTGGAGCAGGTGAACGACAACCAGAAATCCGTGCTATTCAACAAGATCGAGAAGCACTTCAACGGCGACCTGACCGGTAAGACCTTCGCCCTCTGGGGACTTTCCTTTAAGCCCAAGACCGACGACATGCGGGAGGCGCCCTCACTGGTGATCATAGAGAAGCTGCTGGCGCGGGGCGCCAAAGTGCGCGCCTACGACCCGGTGGCCATGAAAGAGGCCCGGCACACGCTCGGCGACACCATCGAGTATGGCAAGGACGAGTACGAGGCCCTGATCGACGCCGATGCCCTGCTGCTGGTGACGGAGTGGCCGGAGTTCCGCTCCCCTAACTTTAACGTGGTAAGCAAGCTGATGAAAGACAAGGTGCTCTTCGACGGAAGGAACATCTACGATGCCGCCGACATGCAGGAAAAAGGCTTTGTGTATTACGGCATCGGCATTAACCAAAAGGTACAGCAGGAAAAAGAGACAGTTTAATGGCAGCTAAAAGAGTACTTATCACGGGGGGCGCCGGTTTTCTGGGCTCCCACCTGTGCGACAGGTTTATTAAAGAGGGTTATCACGTCATTGCGATGGATAACCTGATCACGGGCAGCCTCGATAACATCGAGCACCTGTTCAAACTGGAGAATTTCGAGTTCTACCACCACGATGTGTCCAAGTTCGTGCACGTGGCCGGCGACCTGGACTATATCCTGCATTTCGCCTCGCCCGCCAGCCCGATTGACTACCTCAAGATCCCGATCCAGACGCTGAAGGTGGGCTCGCTGGGCACGCACAACCTGCTGGGCCTGGCCAAGGCCAAGAACGCCCGCATGCTCATCGCCTCCACTTCGGAAGTTTACGGCGACCCGCTGGTGCACCCGCAGCAGGAGGACTACTGGGGTAATGTAAACCCGGTGGGCCCGAGAGGCTGCTATGATGAGGCCAAGCGCTTCCAGGAGGCCATGACCATGGCCTACCACATGCACCACGGCCTGGAGACGCGCATTGTGCGTATCTTCAACACTTACGGTCCGCGCATGCGCCTGAACGATGGCCGTGTGCTGCCTGCCTTCCTGAGCCAGGCGCTCCGGGGCGAGCCCCTGAGCATCTTCGGCGACGGCAGCCAGACGCGCTCCTTCTGCTACGTGGATGATCTGGTGGAGGGCATTTACCGCCTTCTTTTCAGCGACTACCCGATGCCGGTGAACGTGGGCAACCCCTCGGAGATCACCATCAAGGAGTTTGCCGAGGAGATCAGCAAGCTTACGGGCGTGGAGCTGAAGGTGGAGTACCAGCCCCTGCCAAAAGACGACCCGCAGCAGCGTCAGCCGGACATCACCAAAGCCCAGGAAATATTGGGCTGGGAGCCGAAGGTGGATCGTGCGGAGGGCTTACAGAAAACATTGGAGTACTTCCGGGAGAAAATCATACTTCCTGCCGGTCAGGAAGCTTAGTATAAAACAGAAGAGGCTGCACGTGCAGCCTCTTCTGTTTTATGGCGTATCGCTTAGCAAAATGTCCCGCAGCCTTTCCCCGGCCTTCCCGTCAAATTTATACATCCACTCTGCTGTAAATTTCGCTTTATGGGGCAGCTGCTGCTGGTGAAATTCTTCAATGTGCGGTAAGATGGTGTTCAACTCTTCCAGCTCATACACAGGTTGTGCTACGCCAGCGTCTATAAAAGGCTTAGAGACGTTTAATTTACCAGCAGGGTGGTTCTCTAAAGTGAGCACGGTGGTGTGGGCATAAGCCGCGAAAGGCATGAGGTAGGTGGAGTAAAACCCCATCACTACCTGGGCGCCGGGTGCATGCGCTGCCAGTTGCTTGTCATTCAGGAGCTGGCAAAGCTTTCGTGCTTTTAATTTTTGCCACACACTAACCTCTTGCCTTGGATGCGGCTTTACATACAGCCTGTACTGATGCTTTTGGCAGATATTTGCGAGTGCAGAGGCAAATTCAGTTTTATACTTGCTATTCCATTGCAGCAAACCCTGCTCGGCCAGGGGCTGATCAATAAAAAGTATACTTTTGGTTTGTGGCGCCGCCGGTAGCAGGGCCAGCCCGTCAAAGTAGGGGATACCGATAAAACTGGCACTATCACCAAAATACGGCGCCTCGTGCTGCCTGAAGCATTCATAGATTTTAGGGCTGAACCCGATGTAATGATCTGCCAGGCGCTTCTGAGAATTTATAGCCCTAAAAGTACCCAGGTAGTTGTGCCGGCTTCTGACCTGGATGAAGTCCCGTAAAAAAGCGCCGTTTTCAGGAGAGAGCTGTTTCAAACTGTTTGTCAGAAACCGCCGGGACTTGACACGTGCGGTAAAGTCGCGTGCAAGCATGAGGTAATAAGCCACCCTGTTTTTAAGGGTATTTTCTGTGCCAGGGCTTACCGAAGGGTCAAACCCGAGCACATAATCGGCCCGCAGGCCATGCTCCAGCAAATAAGTAGGTATAAAAAGCTCTTTGCAGGCCAGGTTCAGGGCCACATGGTTATAGGATTCAATGTACAGGAAAACAACCTTGTCAGGAGATAACTCATGCAGTAACAGCTGTGCGTTCGTAAAGTCCTTCCAGTAGATTGCCTTGCCATAGGCTTTATAAAAAGCGCTCCGCTCTTCGCTGGGCGAAGTATAAAACAGGAAGAAAAACTTACAATGGCCTTTGGCCGCCTCTAATAGCCGAACATAGTCTTCTCTGTTGTAATCACCAATAAACAGTATTTTAGGCTTGCGGTGCATCTGATGCTAAGTAGATTATAAGTATATTTAGTGCCTGTTTCTGTTAAAGAAAATTGAAAGTGATCGACAGTCCGGATTTAAGAATCGTTTTTGCCGTACCTGCCATTTCATATGAAGGTATCTCTAAACAGGTGCTTTTACAAATCGATGCACTCTTGGAAAAAGGATATCCGGTCAGCCTGCTTGTTCTGACCACTGCGGACAGGGCCGTGTTAGCAGCGTTTGCTCCCCTGCTGCAACCACAGGATGTTGTGGAACTGCTTCAGCCTGATGCATATTTATCTGTTAAATCTTTGAAGGCCTCTTTTTCTGCGGCCTATCAGGTAAGCAACTATCTTAAAAGAAGCAAAGCCAGAATTATACTGGCCCATGCACCTTACACGCATTTTGTCATGAGGCTGGCCAAGCTGCTAAGCGCAGGGAAACACAAGCAGGTAAAACTATGGCATTATTTTCACATCACACAGTATGCAGAGTTTCCGGTAAACACCTGGCGTCGGAAAAGGATTCATACATTAAACAAATGGCTTTCCAGGCGCTTCGACGATGGGCATATCTTTGTATCCGAAGCAGTGGAAAGGGATATACAGGCGCATCTGACTCAGCTACCGAACAGTAAAGTACTTTACAACGCCCTGCCTACATGCCCACAAAAACCAGCCACATACCGGATTCCTGGTGCAGCAAAACCCTACACCATATTGCTGCCCGGCAGAGTAGAGATAGCCAAAGGGCAGGTCTGGTTCTTGGAGCCCTTAAAAGCATTTATAGCAGCTGAACAGCTGAGTCCGGGGCAAATCCAGGTGACCATAGCAGGACATGGCAGTCAGGTGGAACAGCTCAGGCAGGAGATTATCCGGCATGGGTTGCAGCCCTTCGTCTCGACAAGGGGCGAGGTGCCAAACCGCGAAATACTGCTGCTGATGGGGCAAAGCGACCTGGTTGTTGTGCCATCGGTGGTTGAAGGGTTGCCACTGATTGTCTTAGAGGCCCTGCAACAGAACTGTGTGGTGTTAACTTCTGATGCGGGGGGGCTGAAGGAGGTGGTGGAACAGGGTGTTACAGGCTTCATGTTTGAGGCCGGCAACGAGACTGCCTGCCTGCAGCAGCTTCGCACCATCTACCAAAACCGGGCCTCTCCTTTAATAGACTTCGGTGCCGTGGCGAAAAGACTGGAGCAGAAATTCTCTTTTAAGCGGCACATGGCAGAACTGCTGCAGGTAATTTCAATCGCAGCACCAAACAAGCATGGGTAAGGCAGTCCTTTTTATCTGCTACTGGGGCCTGGACGATGGCTTAACGACAGCTACAGTGTTGCCTTTGCTGCAGGCCCTGCAAAGCCGTGCAGATGTTCACAGGGTGCTCCTGGTTACAATAGAGCGAGGTATAGCGCCTCGGCAGCATCTAAAACAGTTCTCCAAAGTAGAGCATCATCCTGTTTTCCCGCTTAGGCTGGGCCTTGGTTATCTTTCCAAAATCAGCGATTTTATTATATTTCCCGGTTTACTGGCGCGCCTAATCCAAAAGCACGAGTTGAATACGGTATTGGCTCATGGCAGCCCGGCAGGAGCCCTGGCTTTTAAAGTATGTCAAAAACTTGAATTACCCTTTTATGTGAGCCTTTTTGAGCCGCACGCCGACTACATGCTCGAATCAGAAGTATGGAAGAAGTATGGCCTGAAGTATAGGTTTCAGAAGCGTTGGGAGAAACAGCAAATTGAACATGCCACAGGACTGATGCCCGTGACGGATACTTATAAAACCATTTTACTGCAGCAAGGCGTGGCGGAGGAAAGAGTTTTTATGCTTCCTTGCCCTGTAGAGGCAGGTGTTTTCGGCTTCAATGCGCACCAAAGGGAAAAAATACGCCAGCAATTGGGATGGCAGCACGCGACCATCGGCATCTACGTGGGCAAATTCGGCGACCTTTATTACAAAGGGGAAGCCTTCGGGATCTACAAAAAATGTTTCAGCCTTCTGCCGGATTTCCGACTGCTCATCCTTTCCCCGCAGCCAAAGCAAGAAATCCTACACCAACTGAAAATACAAGGTATAGCTACTTCCAAGGTATTGATCAAGTCTGTGCCTCATCATCAAGTGCCGGAATACCTCTCTGCCGCTGATTTTGCCTTCGCCACCTATAAGCCCGGGCCTTCCAAAAAATATTTATCCCCGATTAAAGTAGGCGAATATTGGGCAAACGGCTTGCCTGTGCTGCTAACCGAAGGAATAGGGGATGACAGTGATATCATTAAGCGGGAAGGGGGAGGAGCACTGTTTAACCTACTGGAGGATGGCAGTGTAGAGCGTGCAATAGATAAGGTACTGAAAACTATCGAGGATCCGCGCCATAGGCAGCAGATTCCTGCATTCGCTTTAAAGTATAGATCGCCCGAAAGGATAAAAGAGGCCTTTGTTCATTTTTTTGGTAACGAGCAGGAGGCTGCCTCATGAGGGTGCTTTTTGTAACGCCCTACCCCACAGGTAAAGCCGCTTCACAGCGGTTTAGGGTAGAGCAGTTTCTGCCCTTGCTGCACAGCCATGGACTGGCATACCGGTTAGCCCCCTTCTGGGATACTGAAACCTGGGCCATCTTGTACACGCCCGGAAACATGCTCAGGAAAGCGCTTGGTTTGGCAAGGGGTTTTCTAAACAGGATTGCCTTGCTGGCGCAATTACCTAAATATGACTATATTTTCATTCACCGTGAAGCCACGCCGCTGGGGCCGCCCTGGTTTGAGTGTATAGCCGCCAAGGTGCTCCGCAACAAACTGATCTTCGACTTTGATGATGCGATCTGGCTTCAGAATACATCGGAAGAGAACAAGGCGGCCGCCAGGTATAAGTGGCACCATAAAACCGCAGCCATCTGTCGATGGGCCTTTAAGGTAAGCGCGGGCAATACGTTCTTAGCAGGCTATGCAGCGCAGTTTAACACCCATGTTGTCAGCTTGCCCAGCACCGTAGACCTACAGACAGGTTACAGGCAACTGAAAGAGCAGCACACAACGCGGGTGGTCATCGGCTGGACCGGCTCCCACTCCACACTCCCTTATCTGAAAATGTTGGAGCCCGTGCTGCAAAGGCTGGAAGCAAAGTATGACTTCGATTTTATGGTCATCGCCGATAAAGCCCCGCAACTTGCGTTGCGTTCTCTTGTTTTCGTGCCCTGGAAGAAGGAAGCCGAGATCGAAGACCTGCTGCAGTTCAACATTGGGGTAATGCCTTTGCCGGATACTGAATGGGCGAAAGGAAAATGCGCGTTTAAGGCACTACAGTATATGGCGCTGGGGATCCCGGCAGTTGTGTCGGCGGTGGGAGCCAATGTAGAGGCTGTGCCACACGGTAAAACGGGGTACACCTGCACCACGGAGCAGGAATGGTACGATACCCTGGAGCATTTGTTAACCAGCACAGCCCTTAGAATGGAACTTGGGGCCGCCGGACGGGGATGGGTAGCCGAAAAGTATGCGTCAAAAAACCACGAGCGTACCTTCCTGAGCTTATTTTCTTAGCTTTTCTTGTTATCCTTCAGGTATTTCTTAGCCTCTTTGTAACTGGCCGATTTCTTCTCGCTGGTTTGCAAAACTATGCTGTAATAACGCTTGGCGGTGGTTTTGTCTTTCTGCTGACTTGCCATCCGGGCCAGGTTCAGGTACGAGTTTACAAAGTAGCCCGACTCGCGTTCGTTGCTTATCTCCGCATACATGATCGCATCCTGGTAGTACTTTTTCGCTTTTTCGAAATCGTGGTATTTGTTTTGGTTGATATACGCCAGAATATAGGAGGCATAGCGTCCGCTTACGGCTTCGTAACCGGGCATCTGCTGCGCTAACTTCTCCAGAATCTCTTCCGAAATGCGCTCAGCCCGCGTAAAGTGCCCCTGCACAAACAACAAGCGGGCATAAAAGCGCTGGAAGTAGGCATTGTCCGGATACTTCAGGGCCAGGTCCTGCGATAGTTTAAGCGCCTCGTTCATGTTGCCTTCCTCGTTGGCGTAGATTTTCATGAGGAAGAACTTAGACTCGGTGCCGGTATAGAAGCCTGAGTTGGAGACGTAGCGCAATTGTTTCAGGCCCAGTCGCTTGTCGCCATCCGGGAAGAAAGCGAGCACGGGGCGCAGCATGGAGTAGTTCTCGTGTATCCAGACGGCGTAATAGTTGAAGAGAGCCTCCCCGAACAGAAACTCCGGGCTAAGACCGTTTCCGGCTTTGGCACGCTCCAGGTATTCCAGCGAGCGTTTACTGGCCACAGTCGCCTTGCGCCAGTTGCTGCGCTCAGAATGCAGCCTGGCGGTAAAACCATAGGCGGCGGCCAGGAAAAATGCGGCTTCCACATCCTTCTCATCCGAGTCATACATTTTCTCAGCCTTCTGAATGGTAGAATCCATGTAGGCGAAGAAAAGATTATCGTACTCCAGGGTCTGGATGTTGGTAGGCACGATCTTCCACCACTGGCTCAGGCCCATCAGGAAATAAGGCAGAGGGTGGTTGGGGTAGCGGCGGCGCAGCGATTTGAACTGCTTCTCGGCTCGCTCATACTTGAAATTGTACATATTGTCCACCGCACCCTCCAGCTCATACTGCACCTCTTTGTTCAGCAGCAGCATGCCCTTCACCTTCACTGCCTCAGGTAAAACCTCGATAGACTCGATTGTGACCTGTCGCATGGCAGTGGTATCAGTGGGAGCTTGCGCTACTACTGACAGGGTTGCTAGGCTAAGCGTGAAGATGGTGGATAAAAGCTTCCTCATGAAGATGGTAAAGTTTCAGTGTCTGTGTGCGGTAAAGCCTAAAGAAAGGCCGTACGTACTAAAAGTACAACAATTAAATTAAATTTGAATTCCAAAACAGTAAATTTACCTATGAGACTTCTAGAGCAGCTTTGCAAAATACATGCCCCGTCCGGCAACGAAAAAAACCTGTCCGAGTTCCTGCTAAACTATATCGAAAAGCATAAAGTTCAGTGGAAAACAGAACCTGTCGTGCTATTTGGCGAAAGGTTGCAGGATTGTATTTTGCTGGTATTCGGCAAGCCGCGCACGGCCATCTTCGCACACATGGACTCCATCGGCTTTACCGTGCGCTACGGCAAACAACTGGTGAAAATCGGGGGCCCGGTAGCGGAAAAAGGATACAAGCTGGTAGGGGCGGATGCGCAAGGTGAGATTGAGTGCACGCTAAAATATGATGAAGAGGACGGGGAGTTACAATATGCCTTTGAACGTGACATTGAGCGCGGCACCGAGTTGGTTTTTAAAAGTGATTTCAGGGAGACAGATTCTACCGTACAAAGCTGTTACCTGGATAACCGCCTGGGGGTTTGGAGCGCGTTGCAGGTGGCAGAAACCCTCGAGAATGGCATCATCGCCTTTAGTTGCTGGGAGGAGCACGGCGGCGGTTCCGTGGCTTACCTGGCGAAGTTCATTTACGAAAACTTTGGCGTAAAGCAGGCGCTCATATCTGATATAACCTGGGTAACAGAAGGGGTGCAGCCGGGCAAAGGGGTAGCTATATCGATGCGCGATAGCCTTATTCCTCGGCGGGCATACGTGCAAAAGATAATAGAGATCGCGCAAGCGTCCGGCATCCCTTTTCAACTGGAGGTGGAAGGCTCCGGCGGCAGCGACGCCAAAGAGTTGCAGCGCAGTGCAGAGCCCTGGGACTGGTGCTTTGTAGGAGCACCCGAGGACAATGTGCATACGCCTGATGAGATCGTGCACAAGAAAGACATCGAAAGTATGGTAGCGCTCTACAAAGTGCTGATGGAGAAGTTATAGGCGCATCAGACTTGTTACAGAATTGCCAGGGGCCGGTTTTCTTAGAAGCCGGCCCTTTCTGTTGGTTCATGCGCCTCTCAGGCATTCAGAGGGCTTTTAATAAAGGCTTAAGCGGTGGCCGGGCACTGCTCTCCGGACCTGGACGGCAGAAGCGACTCGTTTTAAGAAATGAAAGCGGGTCTATATTTGGAAAAGTCTATAGAAACCACTTTCTTTAATAGCTATATACCAACATCATCTAACCTTAAATTAACTGAATGGAACCGATTCTTTACGCAATTCCTGCATTTGGACTGGCAGCCCTGGTCTACACCTGGATAAGGGCCGCCTGGGTGGTCAAGCAACCAGCTGGCAACGAGCGCATGAGCAGCATTGCGCGCCACATCGCCGACGGCGCCATGGCATTTTTGAAAGCCGAATATAAGGTACTCGCCTATTTTGTAATCATCGCGTCCGTTTTCCTGTTTTACCTGGGTGTAACCGGCGAGAAATCACATCCGCTTATTGTGGGAGCCTTTATCATCGGGGCCTTTTTGTCCTCACTGGCAGGCTTTATGGGTATGCGCATTGCCACCAAAGCGAATGTGCGCACCGCTGAGGCCGCCCGCACCAGCCTTTCCAAAGCTTTAAGGGTGTCCTTTGCAGGAGGTTCTGTAATGGGTATGGGCGTGGCGGGGCTGGCCGTTTTAGGACTGGGCTCCTTGTTCATATTCTTCTATTATTTCTTCGTGCACAGCACAGGCGCGGCCGTGAACAGCGTAGAGATGGAAACCGCTCTGGAAGTGTTAACAGGCTTTTCGCTGGGAGCTGAAAGTATCGCCCTTTTTGCCCGCGTGGGCGGCGGAATCTATACAAAGGCCGCCGACGTAGGAGCCGACCTGGTAGGAAAGGTGGAGGCAGGCATCCCGGAAGATGATCCGCGCAACCCGGCAACCATTGCCGATAACGTGGGCGACAACGTGGGTGACGTGGCAGGCATGGGAGCAGACCTGTTCGGCTCTTACGTGGCCACTATTCTTGCCACCATGGTGCTGGGCCGCGAAGTGGTATCCATTGACAATTTCGGAGGTCTTGCTCCCATCATACTTCCCATGCTGATCGCAGGCCTCGGTATCGTGTTCTCCCTGATCGGAATGTTGTTTGTGAGAGTGAGCGAGGAGGGTAACGTACAGGCCGCACTAAACCGTGGAAACTGGATATCGGTTATACTAACGGCCGTTGCCGCCTACTTTGTAATTCACTGGTTGCTGCCTGAAAAACTGGTGTTGCGTAACTTCGATTTTACAAACAATGGGGTGTTTATGGCCGTGATCGTGGGCCTGGTGGTAGGCACGTTAATGAGCATTATCACGGAGTATTATACTGCCATGGGTAAAAAGCCGGTAAACTCCATCGTGCAGCAGTCCTCTACGGGGCATGCAACCAACATTATCGCCGGCCTGGCAGTGGGCATGCACTCTACCGTAATGCCGATCATTGTGCTGGCGGCTGGTATTGTGTTTTCATACACCGCCGCAGGTTTATATGGCGTAGCCATTGCCGCCGCAGGTATGATGGCGACCACGGCCATGCAATTAGCTATTGATGCCTTCGGGCCTATAGCCGATAATGCCGGCGGTATTGCCGAAATGAGTGAGCTGCCGAAAGAAGTGCGTGGGCGCACGGATATCCTCGATGCGGTGGGCAACACAACTGCCGCAACGGGAAAGGGCTTTGCCATTGCCTCTGCCGCGCTTACATCTTTAGCGCTTTTCGCCGCATTCGTGGGTATTGCAGGCATCGAAAGTATAGATCTTTACAAGGCCCCTGTATTGGCGGGACTGTTCATCGGTGCCATGATCCCGTTTGTCTTCTCGGCCCTTGCCATTGCGGCTGTGGGCCGGGCCGCTATGGCCATGGTGCACGAAGTGCGCCGCCAGTTCCGCGAAATACCTGGCATTATGGAAGGCACCGGCCAGCCAGAGTATGAGAAATGCGTAGCGATCTCCACCAAAGCAGCTATCCGCGAGATGATGCTGCCGGGCGCTATTGCCCTGGTGGTTCCCTTGATCATAGGCTTCGGGTTTAGAAATGTTTTTGCCGATACTTCCTCTGCCGAGATCCTGGGGGGCGTACTGGCAGGCGTTACCGTGTCGGGTGTGCTGATGGCCATGTTCCAGTCCAACGCCGGCGGTGCCTGGGATAACGCCAAAAAGTCTTTCGAAAAAGGGGTGATGATCAATGGGGTGATGGAATACAAAGGTTCAGAGCCCCACAAGGCATCCGTGACCGGCGATACGGTAGGAGATCCTTTCAAAGACACCTCCGGACCTTCCATGAACATCCTGATCAAGCTGATGTCCATTGTGTCGTTGGTCATTGCGCCGCACATTGCTTTGGATCGCGTGCCGGCTATTCCTGAGGCGCCCTTCGAAATAGAAAAAATCAACCTAAGTGAGCAACCGTTGTCACCAGAGGCCACCATAGCCGAGACAGTTGCAGCGAACACGGTTGTGCCGGGGCGCATTGCACTGCAGAAATAGAATTAAATCCTTTAAAATGAGCTAAGCCCAACCATTGTGTTGGGCTTATTTTTTATTTTAACCTACCTTTGTGTAGGCACCAAACAGAACGCTATGTATCTCCGTACCATCCAACTGCACGACTGCGAGTTCAGCTCCTACATTACCGAAGAAGAAATCATTGCTCGCATTAACATGCTGGCAGAGCAAATTGACCGTGACTATGCGCATAAGAAACCCCTGTTTCTTGCCGTGCTGAATGGATCCTTCATGTTTGCCTCCGACCTGCTTAAGCGACTCAACATACCATGCGAAATTGCCTTTATCCGACTTTCCTCTTACCATGATATGCGCAGCACCGGTAAGGTAAAGGAAGTGCTGGGGCTGACAGAGGATGTGCATAACCGGCATGTGGTGGTGCTGGAGGATATTGTAGACACCGGGCACACGGTGCACGGACTGTTGCAGCGACTAAAGGAGAACAGCCCGGCATCTGTAGAGGTAGCTACCTTGCTTATGAAGCCGGATTGCCTGCAGCATCCCCTGGATGTGAAGTATGTAGCCCGGACTATTCCGAACGATTTTGTAGTGGGGTATGGATTGGATTATAATGGCTTAGGCCGCAACTTGAGGGATATTTATAAAATTGTGTCGTAACCCTTTCGGGTGCTTCCTCCGTTAGCAGGGCTTCAAGATCAGCATGATCAAATGCCTGCGGGGTCCAAAAAATTAAAAGTACATCAATAATTATACTTACATTTGCTTTTTATTTAGCTAGAAGATATGCTTAACATCGTTTTGTTTGGTCCTCCAGGAGCCGGAAAGGGCACCCAGAGTCAAAAACTGATAGATAAATACAACCTGATCCACCTGTCCACGGGTGATTTATTGCGTTCTGAGATTGCTGCTGGAACCGAACTTGGTCTGGAAGCTAAAAAGCTGATGGACAATGGTATATTGGTGCCGGATGAGGTTGTGATCGGCATGATCGAAAACAAAGTGAAGGAACACAGGCACGCAGCGGGCTTTATATTCGATGGTTTTCCGCGCACCGTGCCCCAGGCACAGGGGCTTGACAAGCTGCTGCACGAGAATGGCACCGAGATTTCCTGTATGATCGCTTTGCGCGTAGACGACGAGGAGCTAACCAAGCGCCTGTTGCTCCGTGGCAAGACCTCTGGCCGTCCGGACGACCAGAATGAAGAGTTGATCCGGAAGCGCGTGCAGGAATACAACTCCAAAACGCGCCCGGTAGCGGATTATTACGCCGGGCAGAGCAAGTACTGTGCAGTAGAAGGCATCGGTGAGATAGAAGATATTTTTAAGGCGCTTTGTCAGCAGATAGACGCTTTAAAGGAAAAACAAGACACAAAAAAATAAGCACATTTACGCTTACCCGATTTGGCTCAAAGTAACTTTATTGACTACGTTAAAATAAATGCCCGTTCCGGGCACGGGGGTGCAGGTTCTGCGCACCTGCACCGGGATAAGCTAACAGCTAAAGGAGGTCCTGATGGGGGCGACGGCGGCCGTGGCGGGCACATCATACTAAGAGGCAACTCCCAACTCTGGACCCTGCTACACTTGCAGTATCGCAAGCACATTATTGCCGATAACGGGCTTAACGGTGGTTCTAACCACTCCTCTGGCGCGCAGGGTAAAGATGAGATACTGGAAGTGCCCCTGGGCACTATTGCCAGAAACGCTGAGACCGGCGAGCTAATGTGCGAAATAACCGAAGACGGCCAGGAGATAATCCTGACGCCGGGCGGACGGGGCGGACTAGGCAATGCCCACTTTAAGTCTCCTACTAACCAGACACCGCGCTATGCCCAGCCAGGTGAGGATGGGGTAGACGAGTGGGTGATACTGGAACTGAAGCTGCTGGCTGACGTTGGCCTGGTTGGTTTCCCGAACGCCGGAAAATCTACTTTGCTTTCGGTGGTATCGGCGGCAAAGCCTAAAATCGCCAACTACGCCTTTACCACTTTAGCCCCGAACCTGGGAGTAGTGGCCTACCGCGACTATAAATCATTCGTGATGGCTGATATTCCGGGTATCATTGAAGGGGCATCAGAGGGGAAAGGCTTGGGCTTACGCTTTCTGCGGCACATAGAACGGAACTCCATACTGCTTTTTATGGTTTCTTGTGAGAGTGCAGATATTGCAGAGGAGTATAGCGTACTGCTTAACGAATTAAAGACCTTCAACCCGGAGTTGCTGGACAAAAAACGCCTGCTAGCCGTTACCAAGTCCGATATGCTGGATGAGGAACTGGAGGAGGAGATGCGGAAAACGCTGCCCGATGGTTTGCCTACGGTTTTTATTTCCAGTATCACAGGCAAAAACATCCCCCAATTGAAAGATATGATTTGGGAGGCGCTTAACAACTAAGCACAGCCCAAAGGTTATAGTTTAGAAGATCGGTAGGGGCTGCAAAGTCTGCTACCGATTTTTTTTAAGCCGGGCTCTAAAACCTCATCAGCAAGTCAGGCATTTAATTTTAAGAATGGTGTCAGTATGTCATTTTATGTGGTTTGGCAAGTTAATTGACAAGACAAAACAGACTATCAACCTAATTTTTTTAAGGCATTATGTCAGATAAAAATAGTAAGAAAGAACAGGAAAACGAGGAACTGCAGGAGAACACTGTCCATGCCGAGGCAGACGGACAGGAGAACCCACTGGAGCAGGAGGAAGAGGCCAACGAGCCGGTAGAAGAAGGCCCGGCAGCTGAGCTGGCCGAAATGAAGGACAAGTACATACGCCTGATGGCTGAGTTTGAGAACTTCAGACGCAGAACAGCGAAAGAACGCATCGACCTTTCCAAAACCGCCACCCAGGATTTGATGGGAGAACTGCTGCCTGTGCTCGACGACATGGAGCGTGCCCGCCAGTCGATAGAGGCGACCAAAGACGTGGACGCCATGCTACAGGGTTTAGAGCTGGTGTTCCATAAATTAAAGCATGTAACGCAACAGAAAGGCCTTAAAGCCATGGATTTGCACGCCGGCGCAGACTTCGATCCGGACATGCATGAGGCAATCACGCAGATTCCGGCGCCGGAGGAGAAGCTGAAAGGCAAAATTGTAGATGTGATTGAGAAGGGATATACTTTAAATGACAAGGTGATCCGCTTCGCGAAAGTTATAATAGGAGCGTAAGGAATGGCTAAGAGAGATTATTACGAAGTTTTAGGTGTAAGCAAAGGTGCGGCGCAGGAAGAGATAAAGAAGTCTTACCGTAAAATAGCCATTAAATTCCACCCGGATAAGAACCCGGACGACCCTACGGCTGAAGATAAGTTTAAAGAAGCCGCAGAGGCCTACGAGGTGCTGAGTGATCAGCAAAAGCGCCAGCGCTACGATCAGTTTGGGCACCAGGGCGTGAACGGCGGCTTTGGCGGCGGTGGCATGAACATGGACGATATCTTCTCTCAGTTCGGTGATATATTTGGTGGGGGCAGCCCTTTTGAAAGCTTCTTTGGCGGCGGCCGATCCGGTGGCGGGGGGCGACGCACCCGCAAAGGCTCTAACCTGCGCATTAAACTGAAGCTGAACCTGGAAGAGGTAGCCAATGGCGTAGAGAAAAAGATAAAAGTTAAAAGATACGTGGCCTGCGCCACCTGTGGCGGAAACGGTGCTAAGAATGGCACCGATATGCAAACCTGCAACAGCTGCCAGGGCTCCGGCCAGGTGCGCAAGGTGGTTAACACCATGCTTGGCCAGATGGTATCTACTGCCACGTGCCCTACCTGTAACGGCGAAGGGCGCATTGTGACGCACAACTGCAACACCTGCAACGGCTCCGGCAGAGAGCTGCAGGAAGAGGTGATCACCATTAACGTGCCTGCCGGGGTAATGGATGGCATGCAGCTTTCCATGAGCGGCAAGGGTAACGTGCCCGAGCGTGGGGGCGTGCCCGGCGACCTGCTCATCCAGATAGAGGAAGAGCCACATCCTAGCCTGAAGCGTGATGGGAACAATGTGATTTACGATCAGTACATCAGCTTCGTGGATGCCGCCCTCGGCGCCGAGATAGAGGTACCCACCATATCAGGCAAAGTGAAAATCAGCATCAAGCCAGGCACGCAAAGCGGTGAGATCTTCAGGCTGCGTGGCAAAGGCGTACAGGATATTAACGGCTACGGGAAAGGAGATCAGCTGATTCACATAAACGTATGGACCCCGAAGTCTGTAAGCCACGAAGAGCGAGCCGCACTGGAAAGCCTGCGCGAATCGGAGAATTTTATACCGCACCCGGGTAAAAACGAGAAAGGCTTTTTTGAGAAAGTAAAAGACTACTTTCAATAACAGGCGCCGATAAATTTCAAAGAGCTGCTTTTCTACCTGAGAAGCAGCTCTTTTGTTTTATTGGCAATTCATCAGCCATATATGCTTCCTGGTCCCGGATATTATTCCCTTAGTCGATATTGCATAGGGGGAAGTTAATATTTACTTGGCATATCTGTATATTAGAGCTATTTTTGGTTACATCAAAATAGCACTGCGTTGAGTATTCTGAAAATTGAAGGCGTGACAAAACGCTATAGCAACCACACTGCCCTGGATAATGTGAGCTTTGACATCCCGAAAGGTTGCATCTTTGGCTTGTTGGGCCCGAATGGAGCAGGTAAAACCTCGCTTATCCGCATTATAACCCAAATAACCGGTGCCGACAGCGGCGAGATCTACCTAAACGGCGAGCGCCTGAAGCCGCATCATATAAAAGAAATTGGCTATTTGCCGGAAGAGCGCGGCCTGTACAAGAAAATGAAAGTTGGAGAGCAGCTTTTATACCTGGCGCAACTGAAGGGGATGTCCAAAACGGAAGCCACCGCCAGGATTAAGGAGTGGGTAGACCGGTTTGAGATAAGGGAGTGGCTGGGCAAAAATGTGGAAGACCTCTCCAAAGGCATGCAGCAGAAAGTGCAGTTTATCGCCACCGTGATGCACGAGCCTGCGCTTATTATACTGGATGAGCCTTTTTCCGGTTTCGACCCGATAAATGCCAACCTGATCAAAGATGAGATCTTACGGCTGCGGGACCGTGGTGCCACGATTATTTTCTCGACACACCGCATGGAATCTGTGGAAGAACTATGTGATTACATCGCCCTGATCAACCGGGCGCAAAAAGTGCTGGACGGTCCGGTGCAGGAAATAAAGAATACGTATAAAACAGACACCTACCAAATAATAGGCAACGGCCAGCTGCTGGTCACATCCCCCGATTTTGAGGTGATGGAGCAACATGATAACCATGGTGTTTTCAGGGCGGACATTAAACTGCTGAACAGCGCTACCCCCAACGATTTGTTAAGATACCTGATACAGCGCGTAGAAGTGCATTCTTTTATAGAGCTTGTGCCGAGTATAAATGAGATTTTCATCCGTAAAGTAAAGGAGACACACCATGCATAAGATTTGGCTAATCATTCAGCGCGAATACCTAACCCGTGTCCGTAAGAAGAGCTTTATCATCATGACCCTGCTGACCCCCATCCTGCTGGCTGCCTTTATGATCATACCGGCCTGGCTGATTTCGATATCAGGAGAAGGTGAAAATGTGATGGTACTGGACGAGAGCGGTTTGTTTGAAGGAAAATTGGAGAACAGGAAAGACATTACTTTTGTGCCCGTTTCGGGTACGCTGGAGCAGGCGAAAACTGTTTACAAAGAAACCGACAATACGGCCCTCCTTTACATCCCCGCTGATTTCAACATCGATGATCCGAGGGATGTGAAGGTATACTCTAAGAAGAACACCAGCCTGCAGACCCAGGTGCAACTAGAGAATGCGCTGGAGAAAGAAGTGGAAAACCAGCGCTTTGTAGCTTCGGGCATGGACCGAGCGACGCTCGATAAGATGAAGGCCAACATCTCGCTTACGGCCATTAATTTGAGCGATGAAGGTGAGAAGGATAACAATGCCATTGTTACCTCTGCTGCAGGCGTAGCCGGGGCCGTGATCATTTACTTCTTTATCTTTATGTACGGCGTTCAGATCATGCGCGGCGTGATCGAGGAGAAGACAAGCCGTATCATCGAAGTGGTGATCTCCTCAGTAAAGCCCTTCCAGTTGATGATGGGCAAGGTGATCGGTATTGCAGCCGTGGGCCTGACACAATTCCTGCTCTGGGTGGTGCTGTCGATGGTGGTGGTGACGGGGGTACAGGCAGCCTTTGGCATAAAAGCGGCCCCTACACCCATGGAGCAGTTGGCTTCCGGCAGGGCAGCTGCCACCGGCGAGGAAGTGCAGGACGATGAGACTGTGCAGGCCCAGAACGATGGTGCCGCACAGGTAATAGGCGAAAGTATGACGGCGCTCTCTAACCTGAACATTCCCCTGATAGTAGGCTGCTTTTTATTTTATTTCCTGGGTGGCTATCTGCTTTACGGCTCCCTGTTTGGTGCCATCGGCGCTGCAGTGGATAATGAAACCGATACGCAGCAATTCATGTTCCCGATCACCATTCCGCTCATCATATCATTCCTGATGTCGTATACCGTGGTATTGAAGAACCCGGATGGCCCTGTGGCTTTTTGGATGTCCATCATTCCCTTCACCTCGCCCATTGTGATGATGGTGCGCGTGCCGTTCGGGGTGCCTGCCTGGGAGCTGCTGCTGTCTATGGCGCTGCTGGTGCTAGGCT
Source organism: Pontibacter sp. GD13 (assembly GCF_058216355.1). NCBI lineage: Bacteria > Pseudomonadati > Bacteroidota > Cytophagia > Cytophagales > Hymenobacteraceae > Pontibacter > Pontibacter sp. GD13. The sequence continues at coordinate 67,524 of NZ_JBYZMQ010000005.1, read as the reverse complement.
TCATCTTCACCACCTGGATCGCGAGCCGCATTTACAGGATCGGTATTCTAATGTACGGTAAAAAGATTAACTACAAAGAGCTGTCTAAGTGGCTGTTCTACAGGGTGTAACAGCCACGAAACTTTAATGCAGTGGCGGTTAAGCTTTCGGGTTGATGGCCTGTAACCGTAACCCTTATAAACAGCAAAGCCCGGCTATTAACCGGGCTTTGCTGTTTAGGATTAATTTTAAACTTAAGCGGAGAACGAGCTTCCGCAGCCGCAGGTGCTGGAGGCCTGTGGGTTATTAAATACAAAGCCACGAGCGTTTAAGCCATCCTGGAAATCCACCTGCATGCCCAGCACATACATGGCGTGTTTCTTATCCATGATCAGGTCTACGCCTTCCAGGTGGAAAACCTCATCTGAATCTTTAGCCTTGTCAAAGCCCAGTAAATAAGACATGCCCGAGCAGCCACCGCCCTGAACGCCCACGCGTAGACCATAGTCAGCCGGAACACTTTTCTCTTGCATTATATTTTTAACCTCTGATAAGGCTTTATCAGTAAGTGTGATAGGTGCTGTTTTTGTTTCAGTTGCCATAGTAAATCCTATTCAATATTTGTTGCCACAAACTTACACAATAATCAGCAAAAATGCTTGTAGGTGTTTGTCGTACTCTTTAAACAGGTAAAGTGCTAAAATGATTCAAGCACTTTAAATTAATTTTTCACGATATTTATACTTTCATCAACCAAAGAATATGGAAGGAACCGCCCTTTTTCTAATAGAGCTCTTAAAGATTACCTTACCGGCCCTTATCGTGGCCGGTGCCATGTATTCCCTTGTAAAACAACACTATGAGCGGGATTACAAAGTACGCCTGCTGGAGCTAAGGCAAAAGAACGCGGAGGTGGTGCTTCCGGTGCGGCTGCAGGCCTACGAACGGGTGGTGCTGCTGCTTGAGCGCATCACACCCAGCAACATGCTGCTGCGGGTAAGCCCTTCCGGACAGACAGCCGCAGAGTACCACCGGGTGTTGCTCTCCGAAATCAGAAATGAGTTTAACCACAACATGTCGCAGCAGGTGTACATGACCGAGCAGGCATGGCAGCACGTAAAGCACGCCCGCGAAGATGTGGTGAACCTCATCAACCAAACCTATCAGCAGCTGCCCGAGCATGCCAAGGGCACTGAGTTGGCCAAACGCATCCTGGAGAATATTCTGAGCTCAGAAAATGACCCCACGGCCCGCACCATTACGTTTGTGAAGCAGGAAATTGGTCAGGTATTCTAGCGTGCGCTTAGTAAAGGATGCGGAACTTGATGGTATGCGGAATCTGCCTTAAATCGCCGATTACCTGTTTATCATAGGCTTTGTCGATGTCGGTGATCACGTAGCCTACCTGTTCGTTTGTTTTCAGGTATTGCCCCAGAATATTTACCTGGTTTCGGGCCAGGGCATGGTTGATGCTTGCCAATACACCGGGCACATTCTCGTGGATGTGGATAAGCCGGTGCGCCTCTTTTAGTGCTGGTAACTGAATGTTCGGGAAATTCACGCTCTGGTAGGTGTTTCCTGTGTTGATATACTCCATGATCCGGCTGGGCACAAAGTGCGCGATATTCTCCTGCGCCTCGGCTGTACTGCCACCAATGTGAGGTGTCAGGATAACGTTGGGGAGGCCGCGCAGATCGCTCACAAACGGCTCCGTATTATTGGCCGGCTCATGCGGGAACACGTCCACTGCCGCGCCACCAAGCTTGCCGGATCTTAATGCGGCAACCAGCGCGGGTATTTCTACCACGTGCCCCCGGCTTAAATTCAGGAAAAGTGCTCCCGGCTTCATATCGGCAAAAGTCTCTTCCCCGAATATCCCGTTGTTGCTGGCCCGTCCGTCCACGTGCAGCGTCACAATGTCGGCCACTTCCAGTAGCTGCTGCAGGGTATCACACTTGCGGGCATTGCCCAGTTGCTGCTTTTCCACCACATCGTAGTAATACACCTGCATGCCCATGGCCTCGGCCAGCACCGAAAGCTGCGATCCGATGTTGCCGTAGCCCACAATGCCCAGCTTCTTGTCGCGCACCTCCACGCTTCCACTCGCCGACTTATCCCAGTTGCCCTGGTGCATCTGGGTGCTTTTATCCACTACTTTCCGGGAGAGCATGATGATTTCGCCCAAAGCAAGCTCTACCACACTCCGCGTGTTGCTGAAAGGAGCGTTAAAAACCGTGATGCCTGCCTTCAGGCAAGCGTCCAGGTCTATCTGGTTGGTGCCGATGCAGAACGCGCCAATGCTCATCAGGCGGTTTGCCTGCGCCAGCACATTGGCGGTTACCTGCGTTTTAGAGCGTATACCCAGCACCGATACATCCTTGATACGCTCACAGAGTTCCTCCTCGCTTAAAGCGCCCGAAATAGTTTCCAGCTGGTAACCTTCCCGTCGAAATAGCTCACTGGCCTTTGGGTGCACGTTTTCCAGCAACAATACCTTGATGCGGTTCTTGGGGTACGAGATGGCCATGGGCAGCTTGTTCTGATACAGGAATTCATCAAGGCTGGGGGCGATGTGCTCGGCTTTTTCCACCACTTTATCGCGGGCGATGTTCTCAGTGAAAGCATAGAACTTATTGGCCATTCCGGCTTCCTTTATCTCATAGTCGGTGTAGCCGTCGCCTACCACATACACATCGCCTTGCAAACCCAATTGGTCCAGTAGCTTTATCTTTCCTTTGTCCTGGCTGAGCACGTTCGTCTCGTCAAAGCCCACAATATTGCCCTGCGCATCAAACCGGAACGAGTTGGCGTACACATTCTCCTCCTTGATGCCATAGGGGCACACGATAGGGATAATAAACTCCTTGAAACCGCTCGAAACGATCAGGATCTGGTCAGCAAACTGGGAGAAAAACGCTTTGTTGCGTTTAACGGACTGCGATACTTTCTCCTGTAGCACCGTGATCAGTTGCTGCAGGTGTTTCCTGTTGGCCTGCAGCAAGGCAAGCCGTTTCTCCAGCCCCTCGGCGAACGAGCTGTCGCCCTCCATGGCGCTGTTGGTCAGGTCTCTGATCTGTTGCAGGATCTCTTCCTTGTCCGCTTTTTGCTGCAGAGAGATCTCGCCCAGTTCATCCAGTGCCTCCACTTTGGTAAAGGTGCTGTCGAAGTCAAGTATAAAATATTTGTCTTTGTTCATAAGATTGGGCAGCTGTTCATTGATACTACGGAAGCTTTTGGCTACAGGAAATAAACAGTGCCTATAAAAAAATCCGGCCTTTGTAAAAAGAACCGGATCTCTAAGTATGATTTGTGCTACAGCCGACTGGCTAAAGCAGAGCTAATTGCTCATTTATGGTCCGTTGGTAGAGTTCCTCGTAGGCCGGAACAATCTTGCTGATGTCAAAATCTTTGGCCCGCGCCAGGGCATTAGCCTTGAAGCGGGGCAGGTTCTCATCGTCTAAAACTTTCAGGGCATTCTGCACCATTTCGTCTACGGCTCCCACCGGGCTTGTAAATCCTGTAACGCCATCAATGTTGAGCTCCGGAATGCCGCCGGCATTCGAGGAGATCACAGGCACTTCGCAGGCCATGGCTTCCAGGGCTGCCAGGCCGAAGCTTTCCTTCTCGGAGGGCATCAGGAACAGGTCGGCGATGGAGAGCACTTCTTCCACGGCATCCAGTTTGCCTAAAAACCGCACATCGTTGCATATCTGTAACTCGCGGCAGAATTTTTCCATTTTCGGACGTTCCGGGCCATCTCCCACCAAAAGCAACTTGCTGGGCATGTGCTCGCGCACCTTGGCAAAGATGCGGATCACGTCCTCCACGCGCTTCACGGTTCTGAAGTTGGAGGTATGCACCAGCAGCTTTTCGTCGTTGGGGCTGATGGCCAACCGGAAATGATCCTTCTTCTGTCGCCTGAATTTCTCGAGGTTTATAAAGTTCGGGATAACCTGGATGTCTTTCTCTATCTGGAAGTAGTCGTAGGTTTCGGCCCGCAGGCTGTCAGACACGGCGGTAACGCCATCAGACTGGTTGATGCTGAACGTGACCACGGGCTCGAAGGAGGCATCTTTCCCTACCAGCGTAATATCAGTGCCGTGCAAGGTGGTGATGATGGGAATGTTGATGCCCTTGGTGCGAAGGATCTGCTTTGCCATGTAAGCCGCCGAGGCATGCGGGATGGCATAATGCACGTGCAGGACATCCAGCTTTTCAAACTGCACAATGTCTACCATCTTACTGGCCAGCGCCAGCTCGTAAGGCGGATACTGGAAAAGCGGGTAGGTGGGGATGTAAACTTCGTGGTAAAAAAGGTTCTCGCTAAAAAGGTCGAGGCGTGCCGGCTGGCTGTAGGTGATAAAGTGCACCTTATGGCCCTTGATGGCGAGCGCCTTGCCCAGCTCGGTGGCTACCACACCGCTGCCGCCAAAGGTAGGATAACAAACTATACCGATTCTCATAGTTTTGAATGCTGTGTAAATAACAAGTGCAGCCCATTAAAGTGGCTGCACCTGCTAAACTACGTAATATCTTTTATGTTTTGGGAATAATTGCTTTATAAATCACATCGTGTATACGCGTGCGGATGTTATACTTTACAAGCTTGTTATTGCCGCCGTCAGGGTATACTCTGTTAGACAGAAAGATATAGATCAGTTTGTTCTCAGGGTCTACCCAGGCGCCTGTGCCGGTAAAGCCCGTATGGCCAAAGGTACTGGCAGGCGCCATGCCCGAAGTGGGCCCGCCGCCGTCGGTTTCAGGTTTGTCCCAGCCCAGGCCACGGCGGTTGCCGGTAAATTGCTTTTTAGAAAACTCCGTCACCACATTGGTGTTAAAATAATCGTGGCCGCCGTATTTGCCGTTCTGTAAGTTCATTTGCAGCAGCACAGCCAGGTCGTTTGCGTTTGAGAAAAGGCCTGCATGCCCGGCTACCCCACCCAGCATGGCGGCGCCCTGGTCGTGTACACTGCCCCAGATCAGGTTATGGCGGAAATACTTGTCCTCCTCTGTCGGGGCAATCAGCTCCCGCGGCAGTTTCAGCAAAGGCTTGTACGTCATGGAGGCCAGGCCAAGCGGGGCATAGAAATTCTGATCCATAAACTCATCCAGCGGCTGGTTCAACAATCTTTCCGCCACGCGCTTGAGCACGTAAAAGTCCAGGTCGCTGTACTTGTACTCGTAGCCTTTACCGTCTTTTCGGGCAGGCAGCAGCCTGGACTTCACAGTCCAGTTCCAGAGGGAGTCCTCCATGCTTTTAATAGAGTAGAAGCCCGGTATCACCTCATTAGGGTAGGCATCTGTTTGGCGACTGGCATAGTATAGCTTCTGCGTCTCAACTGACTTTAAAGTATTCTGCCAGGCGGGTATGCCTGCCAGCAATCCGGCCTGGTGCGTCAGCACATCGCGTATCACGATGTTCGCTTTGTTAGAGCCCCGCAGTTCGGGCAGGTACGTAGATACCTTGGCGTCCAGGTTCAGCTTGCCTTGGTCCTTTAGGAACATGATGGCCTGCAGGGTGGCGGCAACTTTGGTGATGGAGGCAATGTCGTAAACCGTGTTGCCGGTAACGGGCTTTGTCTTATCATAGGTATAATACCCATAAGACTTGTTAAAGACCACAGTACCGTCCTTCACCACCATTACCTGCGCCCCGGGGGTTGCAGCGTAGGCAATGGCTTCCAGGGCAATGTTATCGATCTGCTCCATTACCGCAGAGCTCATTCCCACACTTTCGGGCACGCCGTATTTTAGGCGGCCCAGCGCCGGCGTGGCTACCCCGGTGCCGGCCTTAAGTTTGGCAGAGGCAGTTACGGGCAGCTTGCCCTTCGCCGAACGGGCACCGAACATCACCTGCGGCACAAGCGACTGAGCCACCGGGTGGTCCTCAAACCCACATACCAGCGTATTGCTGGTTTCGAAAAACTTTAAACTGTAGGCATTACCCATCACCACGACTACTACCTTTTTATTGGTGTGCTCCTGCAGGTATTTGATAAAGGCCCTGGTGCCCAGGCCAATGCCGAATTCCTTAGCTGGCGTCATGTTCATGTTGTGGATACTGACTACTACTACATCATTGTCCTTTAGTTTAGGGATGATTTTAGTGAAGGCCGAATCCGGTGCGAAACGATCAGAGATAGAAAACTTATTGATGGGGGCATAGAAACCCAGCGTTTCCTGAAACTTGTTAAACTCCGTTACCCCGATGGCCACCGAGGCGATGCTGAGCGTATCCAGGTTGCGGAAAGGCAGCAGATTATCCTTGTTCTGCACCACCGTGACGGCATGGTCGTAGAGTTGCTCCTGCACCACATGGCTCAAAGGCCGGTCTATCTCTTCCTGCAGGTTCTCCAGGGATACCAGTTTTGGGTTATTAAGGCCTGCCCAGTACTTGGTGTGCAATATTTTTCGCACATGCAAGTCTACCTCATCCTGTGTTATTTTTCCGGCTGCAATGGCACTTTTAATCTTGTTGATGGCTGTCGGTACATCCTCCGGGAAAAGAAGAATATCATTGCCGGCCTGCAACGCTAGTAGGTCTACTTCGCCGGGCTTATAGTAACGGCTGACGCCTTTCATGTTCAGGGCATCTGTAAACACCAGCCCTTTATACTTCATTTTCTCTTTAAGCAGGCCGGTAACCAGGGGTTTGGAGAGGGTGGTAGCCAGGTTACGGGTAGAGTCGATCTTGGGCATATACAGGTGCGCCACCATCACGCCCATCACGCCCGCCTCAAAGGATTTATTGAATGGGTATAACTCTACATCGGTCAGGCGTTTCATGCTGTGGGTAATCACGGGCAGCGACAGGTGAGAGTCCACGTCTGTATCGCCATGGCCCGGAAAATGCTTGGCGACAGCCACAATGCCATGGTCCTGTAAGCCCCGGATATAGGCCACGCCGCGGCGCGCCACCTCTTCTTTGGATTCACCGAAAGAGCGGTTCCCGATCACGGGATTAGCCGCATTCACATTAACATCCAGCACAGGGGAAAAACTAACGCTGACGCCCAGGCGTTTCATCTTAAGCGCTATCTCACGGCCCATCAGGTAAGTGAACTTGTCCTCGTCCATGGCGCCGAGCGTCATCTGGCGGGCAAACTGCATGCTGCTGTCCAGGCGCATGCCCAGGCCCCATTCGGCGTCCATGGCAATGAGCATGGGCACTTTGGCCTCGCTTTGGAAGCGGTTCGTGAGTTTTGCCTGTCGCACCGGGCCACCCTGCATGAACATGATGCCGCCCACGCCATAACGGCTCACCAGCGTGTCGATCTCGCGGAAATGCTTTTCGGTTTTGCCAGAGTAGGCGGCCACCATAAAAAGCTGCCCGATACGTTGCTCAGGAGTAAGAGACACCAGCACGCTGTCGACCCAGGTTTGCTCTTTCACGTTTACGATCAGCTGCTCCGATGATTTTAAAGACATCAGTGGCCCCATCCCGAGAAAGATAAGAATCAACAACCCTAAGCTAAAACTCTTCAACATCCTGTAGTAGTATTTTATAATTGGAACAAGTCAAAATTAAGCCTAATTTTGCAATAGGCGGCTGATAAAAACAGACTATATGCAAAGTAATGCCTTTAAAGCCGTCAGCTGATCGGAGAGAGGTGGAAACCTAAATGCCAGCCTGAAGCTGATGTGGCACCAAGAGTAGCAGTCTTATACTTGCTAACGCCATAAACCTCCTTGTAGATACAGACGACTGATGTTTTTTAAGACAACAGGTAAATGCCTGAATTGGCTAATTCCCCAACCTCTTTTTTGTATCGGTCTGTAAATTAATAATAAATTTAATTCTGAATAAGTTCTATTTTCACAATTTAGTGAATGCAAAAATTTGGCCGTGGTTTTAGAACAGGCTAATTTGGAGTAAATAGTTTAGTATATAAAATTAAAGGTGATTACAAGCGAATGCCCGACATTATACATTTACTGCCTGATTTCTTAGCGAACCAGATCGCGGCCGGCGAGGTGGTGCAGCGCCCAGCTTCGGTTGTAAAAGAACTGTTGGAGAATGCCATTGATGCAAAGGCAAATAGTATTCAGCTAATAATTAAGGAGGCAGGAAAACAGCTGGTACAGGTAGTGGACGATGGCATCGGCATGTCGGAAACGGATGCCCGGATGTGCTTTGAGCGCCATGCTACTTCTAAGATCAGTACCACCGAAGACCTGTTCCGAATCCGGACGATGGGCTTTAGGGGGGAGGCCATGGCCTCGATCGGGGCAGTGGCCCAGGTAGAGCTGAAAACCAAGCCCCGTGGGGCCGAGGCAGGCACCCGCATGTTGATCGAAGGCTCGGCAGTCGTGCTGCAGGAGCCCGCTGCCCTGCCCGATGGCTCCTCTATTGCCGTAAAGAACCTGTTTTACAATGTGCCCGCCCGCCGGAATTTCCTGAAAACGAACGCCGTGGAGATGCGCCATATCCTGGATGAGTTTCAGCGGATAGCCCTGGCCTACCCCGAAGTCGCTTTCAGCCTGCACCACAACGACCTGGAGGTTTTCAATTTGCCGGCCGCTAAACTAAGCCAGCGCATTGTGGGCATTTTCAGCAGCAACTACAAAGAGCAGATGGCCTACTGCGAAGAAGACACGGGCTTTCTGTTAGTGAAAGGATATATCGGGAAACCGGAGCACGCCAAAAAAACGCGTGGCGAGCAGTTCTTTTTCGTAAACAACCGCTTCGTGAAAAGCGGCTACCTGAACCATGCCGTGATCACGGCTTTTGAAGGGCTGCTGCCAAAAGACAACCACCCGTTTTACGTGCTCTTTATCGACATAGACCCTGAGAAGATCGATATCAACGTACACCCGACCAAGACAGAGATCAAGTTTGAAGACGAGAAAACCGTATACGCCATTGTGCATGCCGCCGTTAAAAAAGCGCTGGGAACCTACAACATTGCCCCTTCGCTAGATTTTGACGGGGATGTGAACTTTGCGCCGCTGCAACCCATCCGGGTACAGGGCGGCTACAATGAGTTTGATGACAAAGCCAGCCGGCCAGGCAGCGGAGGGAGCACCTCGTTCCCCGGGTTCACTCCTCCGGCCTCTACCACACGCAGGGCAACCTCCAGGGGTTGGGAGCAGCTCTACGAGCCCTTGCGCGGGCAAGGTGGGCAGTCCACCACAGCCTCGTCGGGTATGGGTTTGCTGGATGATGGCTTTCCCACGGACTCGCTGGCGATGGCGTCCTCGAACAAGGCGATACAGGTGCACCAGAAATACCTGTTGGTTCAGGTGAAGTCTGGCATGATGGTGATTGACCAGCAGGCCGCGCAGGAGCGCATTCTTTACGAGAAGTATGTTAGTTCGCTTCACAAGAAGACCGGTGCCTCGCAGGTGCTGCTTTTCCCGCAAACCGTTGATTTTTCGGCTGCGGATGCAGTGCTGGTAAGGGAGCTTTCGGCTGAGTTTAAAGACATCGGCTTCCAGTTCGAGGATTTCGGGGGCAACACCATCATCCTGAACGGCATACCCGCCGATGTGCAGGCGGCCAACGAGAAAGAGTTGCTGGAAGAACTGATAGAGCAATACAAAAACAATTCGGCCACGTTAAAGCTTGATAAAAGAGAAAACCTGGCCCGCGCCATGGCCAAGAGGCTTTCTTCACGATCACTGGCCCGCATGTCGGACCTGGAAATGAATTCGCTGGTAGATAAGTTGTTCGCCTGCCAGGTGCCGAACTATACACCGGGCGGCCAGAAAACATTGGTGATTATGGAGCTAAGCCAACTCCACGATCTTTTCCTGAAAGGGTAATTATTTTTCGTTTCAAAAAGAAAGAAATACATGTTCAACATCACCCCCATGGTCAGGAACCTGCTGATCATTAACGTGGTCATCTTTGTTCTCCAGGACAGGCTGATCCCTACCAGTCAGTTTGCCCTGTACCCCTTTGCTTCAGAATTTTTCCGGCCGATCCAGCTTTTTACGCACATGTTCCTGCATGGCGGTTGGGGGCACTTGTTCAGCAACATGTTCAGTCTGTTTATATTTGGCCCCTTGCTGGAGCGCTTCTGGGGGCCGCAGCGCCTGTTGGCTTTTTACCTGATCTGCGGTTTGGGGGCCAGTTTGCTGTATTCTGGCGTGCGCGCCTACGAGCTGAATAAAGTAGAAGAGGAGGCAGCCATCTACATGCAGCACCCAACGCCCATGGGTTTCTATAACTTTATGGAAGACCACTACGAGGGTCGGTATGAACGTAAGTTTGCCGTAGAGTATCGCCGCAATCCCAAAAGCCCCACCTATATAGAGGAGAGTAAAGAGGCGGTGAATTATGTGTACAAGCAACTCTTCAGCGTGCCTATGCTGGGGGCCTCCGGCGCCGTGTTTGCTATTCTGATGGCCTTTGGATTATTGTTCCCCAACATGGAGCTGATGCTGCTGTTCTTTCCGTTTCCCATCAAAGCAAAATACTTTGTGCTCCTGTACGGGGCCTTCGAATTGTACTCCGGATTTAACCGCGTGCCCGGCGATAACGTAGCACACTTTGCGCACCTTGGCGGTATGTTATTCGCGTATATACTCGTAAAGATGTGGCAAGGCAAAGACTTCCAGAATAATTTTTAGCGCAGCATGAGTATTATTGACGATATAAAATACGCTTTCCGGCAACCCAACAATACGCTCAAGCAACTGATCCTGATCAACGTGATCGTGTTTGTAGCCCTGATTATTGTACGGACGGTTCTTTTCCTGACAGGCGGTTCTGGCGCGTACAGCGTGCTGATGCGTTATGTGGCGCTGAACTCAGACCCTCTTATTTTTATCACGCGCCCCTGGACGCTGATCACCTACTTCTTTACCCACGAAGGCTTTCTGCACATTATCTTCAATATGCTGAACCTGTATTGGTTCGGGCAATTGTTAAGGGAATATTTAGGGGAGAAGAAACTGTTGAGTCTTTACCTGCTGGGTGGTATTGCGGGGGGTGCCCTGTACATGCTCAGCTATAATTTTATTCCATACTTTGCCGACCGCGCCGCACTCTCCTTCATGATCGGGGCATCGGCCAGTGTACTGGCGATCGTGGTGGCGGCTGCCACACTTTTACCGAACTATACTTTCAACCTGATTCTGATCGGTCCGATCCGCATCAAATACATCGCTGCGTTTCTGGTGCTGCTCTCTATTTCCGGCGCTGTAGGCGACAACGCCGGAGGCAACATTGCCCACTTAGGCGGCGCTATTATTGGCTGGCTGTTCATTAAGCAGTTGCAGCGCGGCAACGACATGGGCCGGCCACTGCACGCCGTTCTTGATTTCTTTGCCAACTTATTTAAGAGCAGGCCTAAACTAAAGGTAACGCACCGTAGCAAAACTCCAGCTGCCAATGGCACTGCCACCAAACCTGGATTCGGGGTAAATAACAAGCCTAGCCAGAATGAGATAGACCGTATCCTCGATAAGATATCCAGTTCTGGTTACGAAAGCCTTTCAAAGGAAGAAAAGCAGAAACTTTTCCAGGCAAGCCAGAAAGAGTAAGCCTTTGTCCCAATCTTGCCCTCATGTCAGTAAGCCAATCGGGCCGCCTCTGCCCGAAGCCTGGCTATGTACATGCAACGTATACGTTGCCATTTATATATAGTGGTAGCTCCATACCTGTAGTTTCCTGTGGCGGGAGCTGCTGCCTCTCTGAATCGTATGGCTTTAAAAACGAGTAATTTAACTTAAATTTCCTTCTGTTTAGTGTTCAAACAGTAGTGTGCGCACGCGCCTGCAGGGCTGTGCGAAAGGAACGTGTTGTTAAATTTAACGTAATCAACCTGCATGCATTCTAATGGATGCAGCAAAGTATAAGAGGGGCAATTCTACAGCATATATGGCATTAAGGATAAAGATACAAATTTGGTTAGCGCTGGTGCTTTCCTCGCTTATGGGCAGCCCAGGCGTGCTGGCCCAGGCACAGCAGGACAGCATAACGGTTGCCATAGCGCCGGAGTACGATGAGGTAACCAAGGCACACCGCTTCTGGTTCGGGGAGAACTACCGCGGGCTGTGGGCCACCCCCGTTAAAATGCGTGTCTTCAGGATAGGACAGGAAAAGGGGGGCATGCGGATAACGCAACGCGGAGGGGGTATGCAAACCAAATCGCTGCGGCTCGAAGACCCCACAGGCAAAGAATGGGTGCTAAGGACCATACAGAAAGACCCTGAGAAAGCCCTGCCAGAGAACCTGCGCCCCACCGTGGCAAAAGACATCGTGCAGGACCAGATCTCTGCTTCACACCCGTTTGCGTCTTTGGTGGTGCCCCCGCTCGCGCAGGCGCTGCAAATACCCCATGCCACTCCGGAGGTGGTTTACCTGCCCGACGATCCGGCCCTGGGCAAGTACCGCGAGGAGTTTGCCAATGCCGTGTACCTTTTTGAAGAACGTGAACCTATTAAAGTAGGCCTGGATACGGACAATACAGAAAAAGTGCTGCACGAGCTGGAGGAAGACAACGATAACCGCGTTAACCAAAGGGCTGTGCTGCGGGCAAGGCTGCTGGATATTGTGATCGGCGACTGGGACAGGCATGAGGACCAATGGCGCTGGCGCCAGCGCGACGATGCGGAAGGCAACAAGACATACGACCCCATCCCCCGTGACCGTGACCAGGTTTTTTTCACGAACAAAGGCGTGATCCCGAAAATAGGCTCTCAGAAATGGATCATCCCCAAGTTTCAGGGCTTCGACACCAAGATAAAGGATGTGGAGGGCTTTAACTTCAACGCCCGCTACTTCGACCGCTCCTTTTTAACGCACCTAAGCGAGGAAGACTGGCGTGAGGAGGTGCACTTTGTGCAACAACAACTCACCGATACATTAATTCAGCACGCGGTGCAGCGCATGCCCGCCTCCATTTACCAGCAGTCCGGCAAGGAGATCGTACACAAGCTCATCGCGCGGCGCAACGACCTGGAACACCAGGCCCTGAAGTATTACCGCTTTCTGGCAAAGAAGGTAGACATACCCGGCTCCGATAAGCATGAGGAATTTCACCTGACATACTTGTCCGGCGGCGCCATCGATCTCGAAGTTTACAAGATCAAGAAGGAAGGCACCCGTGATAAACTGATCATGCAGCGCACCTTTAGGCCCGAGATCACAAAAGAACTGCGCTTGTACGGCCGGGGCGACGAGGACCTGTTCACAGTAGAGGGCACCGGTCGGTCAGCGATCAAGGTGCGTTTGATAGGAGGGGGCAAGGCCGACACATTTCGGGTGGCCGAGGGGTTTCGGAATAGAAAGCGTTTGCTGCTCTACGACCGCAAAGACGAGGAGAACACCCTGCCTGCTGCTGGCCTGGCCAGGCGCAAGCTGGCCAACGATACACTCGTAAACAACTACAACGGGCGGAGCTTTAAATACGATGTGCTGATGCCGCTGGCTACGCTGGGTTATAACCTGGATGACGGTATATTGCTGGGCGTGGGCGTGGGGTATACCAAGCAAGGGTTTCGCAAGGATCCGTATGCTGCCAGCCACCGTTTGGTGGTAGGCCATGCCCTGGCAACCAGCGCCTTTTTTGGAAGCTACGAAGGCGATTTTCCGGGTCTGCTCGGTAAGTATGACCTGGCAGTGCAGCTGGATGCCCGCGCCCCGAACAACACCAGTAACTTTTTTGGGGTGGGCAACGGCACCGAGTATTTGAAAGAAGGAGATAGCCCCATCCAGTTTTACCGTACCCGTTACGATTTCACGGATGCTCGGGTAAAGGTGCAGCGCCTGCTGGCACCACGGCTTAAAGCCTATGTGGGGCTAACAGGGCAGTTTTTCAGCATGGAGCCAGAAGACAATCAAAACAGGTATATAAACCTGTACAGCGAGGCGAATCCGGGTATCCCGCTTTTCGAAACTAAGTATTATACGGGCCTGATCGGGGGCTTTACACTGGATACGCGTAACGAAAGCCTGATTCCTACCCGGGGCATGTACTGGAATGCAAATCTGCGCGGCACTACCCGGCTAAACGGAAGCCAGAACTATGGGCAGCTTGAATCAGAGGCAGGGTTTTTCACCAGGATTTCAGAAAACTTCGTTGTTGCAAACCGCATTGGGGGTGGGGCGACGGTTGGAGATCCGGCCTTTTTTCAGTTGCTCTACCTGGGCGGCACCAAAAACCTGCGCGGCTTTCGTAATTTCCGGTTCGCGGGCGAGCAGATGCTGTACCATAACATAGAGTTGCGCCTGAAACTGTTCGATTTCACCTCCTACTTGTTCCCGGGCACGGTGGGTCTGATCTGCTTTAACGATGTGGGCCGCGTTTGGGCCAGGGGCGGCCAGAAAGCAAGTGGCTGGCATGACGGCTTTGGGGGTGGCCTGTACGTAACGCCGGCTAAACTCATCCTCCTGAACGGGGTAGTAGGCTTTTCTGAGGATGGGGTGCTGCCTTATTTATCCGTGGGCTTCAGGTTTTAAAAAAACAGTGGTTTCCTGAAAAGGAAGTACAAAAAAGGCGGCGCTCCAGTACGAAGCGCCGCCTTTTTAATATAAAAAGCTGTTAGAGCTATGCTTTTGCCTGCATGTTGTCTAATGCCTCCATTACTTCTTTCACATGTCCGCGCGAGGTTTCCAGCAGTTGCTTCTCCTCGTCATTCAGTTGCAGTTCAATGATTTTCTCGATACCGTTCTTGCCAAGTATAACCGGCACGCCCAGGTATACACCGTCAATGCCGTACTCGCCTTCCAGCTTCACGCAAACCGGGAACACGCGGCGCTGGTCGCGCACAATCGCCTCCACCATCTGGGCCGCTGCCGAGCCTGGGGCATACCAGGCGGAAGTACCCATCAGCTTCACCAGCTCGCCGCCGCCAGACTTGGTGCGCTCGATGATCGCGTTCAGCTTGTCTTCCTCGATCAGTTCAGTTACCGGAATGCCACCTACTGTGGTATAACGCGGAAGCGGAACCATGGTGTCGCCGTGGCCACCCATCAATACCGCCTGAATGTCTTTCGGAGATACGTTCAGGGCCTCAGCCAGAAATGCTCTGTAACGGGCAGTATCCAGGATGCCGGCCATCCCCATCACCTTGGTGCGCGGAAGCTTGGAGGTGATGTGAGCCGCGTAGGTCATCACGTCCAGTGGGTTAGAAACCACAATGATGATCGCCTCCGGAGAGTACTTCACAATATTCTCCGTTACCGATTGCACAATGCCCGCGTTGGTGGAGATCAGGTCGTCGCGGGTCATGCCGGGCTTGCGTGGCAAACCCGATGTGATCACGACAACATCAGAACCAGCCGTTTTGCTATAATCGTTTGTAACGCCAACTGTGCGTGTGTCATACAGGTTGATAGGCGCTTTCTGCCAGATATCAAGCGCTTTGCCCTCAGCAAAACCTTCTTTAATATCCACTAGTACTACTTCGTTCGCGATTTCGCGGTAAGCCAGCACATCGGCGCATGTTGCACCCACGTTACCTGCTCCAACTACAGTTACTTTCATTATCGGATATACTTTATTTTGTTTGAGAATTCGGTTAACTCCTGTAAAATTAGAAAAATCTATTATTAAAACGCTGTATTAAGACAAAAGACTGTTTGACAAAGGACAAAAGATTTTCGCTGTATTGTTTCGTTTTTTGTCTTTTGTCACAAAGTCCTTCGTCAAGAATTCGCAGGTTTCGCCTGCAGACTTATTTCCACCACCCGCTCTGTCTTGTCGGTTACTTTAAACCTGTTATCCAGGCGCTGGCCAACGATCCAGGCCACAGACTGCTCCGATACTAATACCAGTGTTTGGCTTTTAAGGTTGGCGGGGATCTTCTTGTCGATTAAAAAGTCGCTTATTTTTTTCTTGCCGTTCATGCCCAGCGGCACAAACCAATCACCCTCCTGCCAGGCGCGGAGCTTCAGCGGGAACTTCAACTGATCAGCGTCCAGGGCCGCCACGTGCGGTTTGGTGTTAAGCTTATACTTGTCGGCGGCTATGTGCCTGATCAGCAGCTGCGAAGTGCCGGCTGCTACCATGGTGTCGGACTCCTGGATGCGTATGCTGCCGAAGCTACCCAGGTTGCGCGGCGTGATCACCAGTTGGTCACGGTCCTTCACCAAGGTATGGGTTGGGGAGGCAAACTGTTTCCCGGATAAGCCCTCCAATGCCTGGGTGAGCTCCAGCACCAGCGGGTAGCTAAAGTTAAAGGGCCTGAGCAACTCATGCAATACCACGGGCAGGCCGGTGGCGTTCTGCAGGGGCACCAGGGAAATGTAACAGGCGTTTTCGGCCTCTTTCATACTTTGCTCCCGCAGGTTTTCGATATAGGCAGCCACAATGGCCTCGGCATGGGTTACGCGCGCTGCCGTGTGCTGCATCGTTTCCTCCAGGCTGGGGTTGATTTCCTTCAGCACCGGAATTACCTCGTGCCGTATTTTGTTGCGCTGGTACTTGGTAGTTTCATTGGATACATCTTCGCGCCAGATCAGTTTGCGTTCGGTCACATATTCAAAGATATTGACTTTGGTAACGGGTAGCAGGGGCCGGATGATGTGCCCGTTCTTTGCCGGGATACCATGCAGCCCGGCAATGCCGGTGCCCCTGGTCAGGTGCAGCAATATTGTCTCGGCCAGGTCGTTGCTGTGGTGGGCGGTGGCAATGTAATCGTACCCTTCCTGCGCGCGCAGTTGCTCAAACCACTGGTAACGCAGGTTGCGGGCTGCCATTTGGATGGATATCTGCTCCTGCTCGGCAAAAGCGATGGTATTGAAATTCTCAGTAAAGAAAGGCACCTCGTATTTCTTGGCCAGCTTTTTGACAAATACCTGGTCGGCCTCGGCGTCTTCGGCGCGCAGGCCGAAGTTACAATGTGCGATGGCAAACGTATACTTTAGCTGGTGCAGCACCTCGCAAAGTACCACGGAGTCTATGCCGCCGCTAACGGCTGCTATTATTTTGCTCTCTGGCTGGCAGAGGTCCTGGGACTGTATAAAACCTGAAACTTTTTGTAGCATAAGGCAGCGGCTGGTAATTTTTTTCTAATTTTGAAGTATCATCCAGACGGAAGGCCACTAAGGCAAAGGACGCACGCACGGGAGTCTTTTGTAAGTTAGGTCTTCTATTCTTTGTCTAAGATCTAATGAAGTATACAAAACTACTGTTTTCTCTTGTCTTTACGTTGCTCTCCTGCGCGGTTTTAGCACAGCAGACGCCAAAGCAAGCGAAAATTCAGACAGATAAGGTGCAGCTCCTGCCCGGAACCGACTCGTTGGTGGGCGGCGTTTTCAACGGGCGGCGCATCACCAAGCTGTTCGGCAACGTGCAGTTTAAGCAGCGCGACACTTTCCTGTACGCCGACTCGGTATACCAGTACCGCGACAGCGATGTGCTGGAGGCCTTTGGCAATGTGCGCATCAACCAGGCTGATTCGGTGCGGATGGAGGGCAACAGGGCCACCTACGACGGGGCGAAGCGAACAGCCAAGATGAGCGGAAACGTTACCATGCAGGACCCCCGCATGACGCTGACCACACCCGGCCTGGACTACGATTTTAACACCCGCACCGCTACCTACACCGAGGGCGGCACCATCGTGGACCCCGAGAACCGGCTGGAGAGCCGCGTGGGCACCTACGACACGAAATCAAAGCTGTTCACCTTTCAACAGAATGTAAAGGTCTTCTCGAAGGAGTACAACATCACGGCCCAGAACCTGAAGTATAACACCGAGAGCAAGATCGTGTACTTTCAGGGGCCCACCTTTATTAAAGGGCAGCAGGGCGACCTGTATGCCGAGGAAGGCACTTACAACACCATCACCAAGGTCTCCAATTTCGGGCGTAACGCCTATATCCTGACAAAGGAATACCGGTTAGGCGGCGATAAGCTCTATTACGACGAAGCCAGGGGCTACGGCTATGCCGAGAAAAACGTGTCGTTGCGCTCTCTGAAAGACGATGTGACCATAAGAGGGCAGATAGGCCGTTACTGGCGCGACAAAGGCGAGGCCAAAGTATACGGCAGCCCGGTGATGGAGACCATCCTGGACAAAGACACCCTGTACTTGTCGGCGGATACGCTTTATTCCAGGGAGGCGAAAGGAGCCCGGAAGACCAGCATGCTCTTTGCCTTCCCCAACGTGAAGATTTACAAAAAAGACCTGCAGGGCAAGGCGGACTCGCTGAGCTATAACCGCACAGACTCCGTCATGCACCTGAATGTGAAACCGGTGCTTTGGAACGAGCAGAGCCAGCTGGTGTCGGATACCATCCGTATTCACCTTCGCAACAAAACCATCGACAGGATGTACATGTTCAGCAACGCCTTTATCGCCTCGGAAGATACGCTTAAGAACTATAACCAGGTAAAGGGGCGCGATATGGTGGCCTATTTTAAGGAAGGCGACATAAGAAAGGTGGATGTGCTGGGGAACGGGGAAAGCGTGTACTTTGCCCTGGAGGGGGATACGGTGCTGACCGGCATGAACAAATCCATCAGCAGCAACATGGTGTTGCGGTTTGCGGAAAATAAATTGAAGACAATTTCGTTCCTGGTGCAGCCGGATGCAAGCTTTATCCCGCCACATGAGTTACAGGAGGGAGAGCGAAGGCTGGAGGGCTTTGAGTGGCTGGCCGCATTAAGGCCAACTAAAAAGGATGTTTTTGCTGCCCGTGCACCCGGAAAGGCGAAGGAAAAGCCGAAGGCAACTCAAAAACCGAAGGGTAGAAAGGCCCCGGTAAAAAAAGCAAAGGAAAAAAAGCGGCTGCCTTAAAAAGGGCGACTCCGGTTAAAAACTGACCTGAATTGTGCCGGTTTAGGTTCCGAATATTCTCTTTTGTAAATCACGTAGATATTGTATAATTTTGCCCGTTCATGAATAGAGGCTTTTTACACACCCTTGCCTTAGTAGGCTTATTGCTCGTTGTTACCGGCTGTAGCAATTTTCAGAAGCTATTAAAGAGCAACGACGTTGACAAGAAATACAAGGCAGCCCTTGAGTATTATCAGAAAGAGGACTATTACCGCGCTAATCAACTGTTAGAGCAGGTATCGCCCTTGCTGACAGGAAGCGAAGCTGCCGAGCAGGCCAAGTTTTACCTGGCACAGACTTATTTTCAGCTGGGGGATTACCTGCTGGCTGATTTTCACTTCAAAGGCTTTTACCAAACCTATCCGCGGAGTCCGTTGGCCGAGGAGGCCATGTTTATGCAGGCAAAGGCGCTCTATAACCAGTCGCCCTCGTATGAGCAGGACCAGACCAGCACCTTAACTGCCATTGAGGCGATGCAGGAGTTTATTGCCCGCTACCCGAGCAGTGAGAACGTGCCGGTGGCGAACGAGATGATCGAGGAGCTGCTGGTGAAGCTGGACAAGAAATCGTTTGACAACGCCAAGCTATACTACCAGCTGCGCTACTGGCGGTCGGCTGTGGTGGCTTTCGACAATTTCCAGAAGGAGCACGCCTCTTCTCCGTACAGCGAAGAAGCCGCTTTCCTGAAGCTGGACTCGCAGTACAAGTTCGCCCAGCAAAGTATACCAAGCAAGCAGGAAGAGCGCCTGTTAACGGCCGTGGACTTTTACCAGGCCTTTGTGGACCAGTATCCCGGAAGCAAGTATGCCCGTAATGCAGAGCAAGTCTATGAGCAGGCCCTGGCCGATATAGAGAAGATCAAAAAGAACAATCAGGATAATTCACAAGCTAATTCATAAGTTTATATATGGCATCAGTTCCATCATCTATCGTTACCCGCAACATGGCCGACTTTGCAAAGCAAACCGGAAACATGTACATGTCTGTGGCTGTGATCTCTAAAAGAGCAAACCAGGTGGCAGTTAAAATCAAGGAGGAGTTAAACTCCAAACTGGCTGAGTTCGCCACCACCGTAGATAATTTAGAGGAAGTGTTCGAGAACCGTGAACAGATCGAGATATCTAAGTACTACGAGCGTTTGCCTAAGCCTACCAACCTGGCCATTGAAGAGTTTTTAGAGGGGAAAGTGTATTACCGCTCACCAGACGAGGAGTCTGAGGAAATTTCCCTGTAGTACAGGCCTATGCTCCGGCATAAAAAAATAATACTGGGAGTTTGCGGAAGTATAGCTGCTTACAAGGCGGCCGTGCTGGTGCGCTTACTCACGAAAGCAGAAGCAGAAGTGCAGGTTATCCTGACCACTTCTGCTTCTGCCTTTATCACCCCCCTCACTTTGGCCACGCTCTCTAAAAGGCCGGCGCTTACCCAGTTTGTTAAAGACGACACAGGCACCTGGAACAACCACGTGGAACTGGGCCTGTGGGCCGATGCCCTGGTGGTGGCCCCGGCAAGCGCAAACACCGTGGCGAAAATGGCCAACGGCTCTTGCGACAACCTGCTAAGCGCTACCTACCTCTCTGCCCGCTGCCCCGTTTTTGTTGCCCCCGCCATGGACCTGGACATGTACCAGCATCCCGCGGTGCAAGGCAATTTCAGGAAACTGCAGGGCTATGGTAACCGCATTATTGAGGCCGGCCACGGCGAACTGGCCAGCGGCCTGGTAGGGCAGGGGCGCATGGCAGAGCCGGAGGAGATTGTTCAGGTGCTTCAAAATTTCTTCTCAGGTGATCAAAAGATCGTTTAAAGGCACCACGGTGCTCATCACAGCAGGACCCACCCACGAGCCCATCGATCCGGTGCGATTCATCGGGAACCACTCCACCGGTAAAATGGGTTACGCTTTAGCCGAGTGCTTTGCCAGGCTTGGGGCGCGGGTAAGGCTGGTTTCAGGCCCGGTGAACCTGAAAGCGCAGCATCAGCAGGTAGAGGTTACGCAGGTAACCACTGCAGACCAGATGTACGAGGCCGTTAAAGGCCTGGCCGCCACAGCGGATGTGCTGGTATTTGCCGCCGCCGTGGCCGATTACAAACCCAAGGTGGCAGCCGCCCAAAAAATAAAGAAAACAGGGAACGAGCTGACCATAGAACTGGTTAAAAACGTTGACATTGCAGCAGCGCTGGGAAAAGAAAAACAGGCCGGGCAGTTTACGGTTGGCTTTGCCCTGGAAACAGATAATGAAAGCGAAAACGCCCGCCAGAAATTGCGCAAGAAAAACCTGGACATGATCGTGCTCAACTCCCTTAACGACCCAGGGGCTGGCTTTAAACACGACACCAACAAAGTTACCGTTATTGAACAAGATGCCACCACCGCTTTCGGGTTAAAGCCAAAAACCGAGGTGGCCGAAGATATTGTAAACCTGATCTGGGAAAGAATAAATGGTTAAGAGACTACTTGTAGTACTGATATTGTGCCTGACGGTGTGGGCTGCAAATGCGCAGGAGCTGCAGTGCGATGTAGTGGTGAACAGCGAGCAAGTGCAGTACACAGATCGGCAGCTGTTTACCGATATGCAAACGCGCATTTACGAGTTCCTGAACAACCGCCGCTGGACTGATCAGCCTTACCGTACCGATGAGCGCATCAAGTGCCGCCTCCTCATCAACCTGACCGAGATGCCGGAGATCGGCGTGTTTAAAGCCAATGTGCAGGTCGTTTCAGTCAGGCCGGCTTATGGCACCGGCTACGAATCCACGCTTTTCTCGTTCATCGACAAGGACTGGACCTTTCAGTTCAGCAATGCCCAACCCTTGATCTTTGCTGAGAACAACTATTCTTCCAACCTGTCGTCGATGCTGGCTTTTTACGCCTACATGGTGATTGGGATGGACAACGACAGCTTTGGCAGACTGGGCGGTGCCCCTGCTTTTGACAAAGCGCGCGCCGTGCTGAACCTGGCTGCCTCGCAGGGGGCAGGTTACCAGGGCTGGAAAGGCTTTGACAGCAACCGTAACCGCTACTGGCTGATCGATAACATGCAGGATCCCCAGTTTCTGCCGTTCCGTGAAGGGCTTTACAGCATGCACCGCCTGGGCCTTGACCTGATGATCGAGAATCCGGAGCAGGCGCGGCAAACGGTGATCAAGGTACTGGAGAACGTTCAGCAGTTGCAGCAGCAAAAGCCCAACGCGGCCGTTATCCGTTCTTTTTTCGATGCGAAGTCAGATGAACTGGTAAACATGTTCAGGAACGCCACACCGGCACAAAAGCAACAGGCCTACGCTATTCTGGCACAGACAGACCCCACCAACAACTCCAAATATCAGGTTTTGCTAAAGCGCTAATTTTTTTAGAATCTCATCAAAACAGCGTAACTTCACGGGGCAGAAAAAGCTGCCGAGTTTATACTTGTATCCATGGGCAAACGCCAGGTTCGCATTTTTAACCAGGAAATAGAGAAACATCTGCCGGAACTGGTCCGGCAAAAATCGGTACAGGTCGTGTTGCGCTCCAAAGTGGTGCTGCACGGTAGCCTGAGTGCCTTGGGGCCGGGCAGCATGCAGCTGGTAGATTTCCGTTTCGGGAAACATGCCCTGGCAACAGCAGATGTGGAAGAGGTGATTTACGATGTGGAAACACCTTACTAAGTATCACCCGGGCTGCTTTTTGCCACTACGTTAACATTGCTGCACGCTGCAATAAATAAAACAAAGTTTACGAACTTTAGCATAGGCAAAAGTCTTGTGTCTTATGTCTATCCTCTTTTGTCATAATTTATGCTAACAGATCTTAAAATAAAAAATTACGCCCTGATCGAGCAACTGGAGATGAACCCCTCGCCGGTGCTGAACATCATTACAGGCGAGACGGGGGCGGGTAAGTCTATCATGCTGGGGGCCATCGGTTTGTTATTGGGCAACCGTGCCGACTCTAAACTGCTTTTCAACCAGGAGCAGAAATGTGTGATCGAGGGCGTTTTCGACATTACCTCCTATAACCTGAAAGAGGTTTTTGTGTCGGAGGATCTGGATTACGACAACCAGTGCATTCTGCGCCGCGAGATAAGCCCGAGTGGCAAATCCCGGGCTTTTGTGAACGACACCCCGGTAACGCTGGACGTGATCCGCAAGATTGGCGAGAACCTGATGGATATCCACTCGCAGCACGACACGCTGCAGTTGGGTGACACCAGCTATCAGCTGAACATCCTGGACGTGTACGCTGGCAATACCTCACTGGATATTTATGCCGGAAACCTGTCTTACCTCAACGATTACAATACCTCGTACCGCAAGTATAATAAGCTGACTGCTGATTACAGGAAACTGGAAAACCAACTGGCCCAGGCGCAGAAAGAGCTGGATTATCATACCTTTTTGCTCAGCGAGCTGGAAGAGGCCGGCTTGCAGGAGCCGGAGCAGGAAGAACTGGAAAGCGAACTGAAGCAGCTGGAAAACGCCGAGGACATCAAGCTCAAACTGACACAGGCAGTGCAGCACTTAACAGAGTCGGAGTTTAATATCACCTCCGCCCTGAAAGACACGGCGCACCTGATCGGGCAGCTGGCCCAATTCTCGGCTAAGTATGAAGAGTTGCGCGCGCGTACAGAAAGCTGCATGATCGAGCTCGGCGATATTGCCGGAGAGCTGGAAGATGCGGAGCGAAACACCGAAGCCGACCCGGAGCGCATTGTGGAAGTGCAGGAGCGCTTAAACCTGATTTATACATTGCAGCGCAAGCACCAGGTGCAAACAATTGCAGAACTGCTGGAGATGCAACGCGACCTGCAAGGCAAAGTAGGGAGCGTGCTGAACCTGGATGCGGCCATCGCCACTACGCAGAAGGCCATGCAACAGGCAGAGGTGGAGGTTTTGGAAAAAGCTGCCGTACTGTCTGAGCGCCGTAAGGCATCCTTTGGCCATTTTGAGAAAGAGCTGTACGCCCTGCTGGCGGAACTAGGCATGCCCAATGCCCGCATTGTGATTCAACATGGCGACACAGCCCCGACTGCCACCGGCACCGATGAGATCAGTATACTTTTCAGCGCCAACAAGGGTGCCCAGCCCCAGTCGCTGGTGAAGGCGGCCTCGGGCGGTGAGTTCTCCCGCCTGATGCTGAGTGTAAAGTACATGCTGGCTGATAAAACGGCCTTTCCCACCATCGTGTTCGACGAGATCGATACCGGAATTTCGGGGGAAGTAGCCGTGAAAGTGGGCAAGATGATGCAGCAAATGGCCCTGAAACACCAGATCATCGCTATTTCGCACCTGCCCCAGATAGCAGCACAGGGCAATGCGCATTACTTTGTGTACAAGCACGATACCGAAGACCGCACCATCAGCCGCATCAAAAAACTAAGCGACGAAGAACGCGTGAACGAGATCGCACACATGATAGCAGGTGCTAATCCAAGCGCCAATGCCTACCAAAGTGCGAAAGAGTTGCTTTCACTGTAACGACTTATTGTTATATTGCCGACTTAAACCATTGAATTCTAAAACAACGAGAAAGACATGTCCTATAATCTGCTAAAAGGAAAGAAAGGGATTATTTTCGGAGCCCTGGATGAGAAATCCATTGCCTGGAAGGTAGCCATGCGCGCAAAAGAAGAAGGTGCCGAGTTTGTGTTGACCAATGCCCCGCTTGCCATGCGCATGGGTGAGATAAATAAGCTGGCCGAGGCTTGCGATGCGCAAATCATTCCTGCAGATGCAACCTCTGTGGCAGAGCTGGAGAACCTGTTTAACAAGGCGCAGGAGATTTTAGGTGGTAAGATAGACTTTGTGCTGCACTCCATTGGTATGAGCCCGAACATCCGCAAAGGCAAGTCATACGGCGACCTGAACTACGACTGGTTCATGAAAACGCTGGACGTGTCTGCCTTGTCTTTCCATAAGGTAATGGCGGTTGCCGAGAAACTGGATGCCATGAACGAGTGGGGCTCCATTGTGGCCCTCTCTTACATCGCGGCCCAGCGCGTGTTCCCTGATTATACCGATATGTCGCAGGCGAAGGCAGTGCTGGAGTCTATTGCGCGTAACTACGGCTACCGTTTAGGGCAGCAGAAAAACATCCGGGTTAACACCATCTCTCAGTCGCCTACCAAAACCACTGCCGGAACGGGTGTGGGTGGCTTTGATGTGTTTTATGAGTATGCCGATAAAATGTCTCCGTTAGGCAATGCGTCTGCAGAGGCCTGCGCCGACTATTGCGTTACCTTGTTCTCTGACCTGACCAAAATGGTTACCATGCAAAACCTGATGCACGATGGCGGCTTCAGCAGCATGGGCATCTCGGAAGGCATCATTGATATGATCAACAAATAAAGGAAAAGCAGCTGGGTATAAAAGTCCAGAAGAGTTACTTAACTTGAAGTATAAAACAGGAAGGCCTTTGCTTGTGTAGCAAAGGCCTTCCTGTTTTATTGATGCCTGATACGAATGCCGGCTCCCGTATATGCAAACGAGTTACCTGGCTATCTAAATAAGAGCGTTTGCTGAATTTAGCGCTCCAGTTTAAAGCCCGGATCAACGGCAGGCCGTTGGTCCGCCTGCGAAACAGACCAGCCAGTGGCGTACATCCAGCGTGTCATTTTGGCCAGCTTTTCGATGTCTATCCCTGCGGCTTCATCTTTGGGCGTGTGGTAGTCCGGGTGAAGCAGTGTGGTGAAGAAAATGGCCGGTATTCCTGCCCGGGCATACGGAAGGTGATCGCTCCGGAAGTACCAGCCCTCCGGGTGCTTCACATCATCCCAGCTGGTATCTACCGTAAAATTAGTGTACTGTTTGTTTGCCTGCAGGGCCCAGTCTACCAGGGTGGTGGAGTTGCGATGCGGCAAGGTAGAGCCCAGCAGTGCGGCACTGTCTGGTGCGTTGCGGCCAATCATGTCGGCGTTGAGCACGGCCACGATCGCGTTTTTATTTACAGTAGGGTGCGCTACAAACCAACGTGAGCCCAGCAGTCCGCGCTCCTCGGCGCCATGCCACACAAAAAGAGCCGAGCGTTTGCCGGGGTTTTCTACCCAGGCGCGACCTATGGCCAGCATGGCCACGCTTACGCTGGCGTTGTCGTCGGCGCCGTTCCAGATGGAATCTCCGGCAATAGGAGTGCCGATGCCATCGTGGTCGTGGTGCCCGCTATAAAGTACGAACTCATCTTTGAGCCTTGCATCCGCTCCAAGGGCAACGGCAACCACATTTACAGATGGGTACACATAGCTTTCCAGTGTAAGGTCAGCCGAGAAAATGGTTTTTGCCTGCTTTAGTTGTGGGGCGGTGGCTTGTTTCACAAGGATTACAGGCGTATTGCTACGGGGTGTTGCAGGTTTTTCGAGCAGGTACTGCCCTTCTTCCAATCCGTGGCCGGCAAAAGCGAGGCTTTCCTCCGCGGTTGGGTCGGTTACCAGCACAATCGCGGCAGCACCCTGGTTCTTCAGGGCGTTGTTTTGCTGGCGCACCGCCGCTAAAGTATACCGGTAGCCTCTTAAACTAATGTTTGCCACGGGCAACGGGTTAGGGGCCTGCAGCGGCATAGCGATCACTTTGCCTTTTAAATTATACTTTGCTGTGTCAGCCAGGGTGTTCAGCCATACCACGGGCGCATTCACGCGCGCCTGCACTGGCGATACCACCCAGGCATCTTTCCACAAACCCAAAGAAGTTGCCCCGATTTTAAGCTGGCCGCTGTCTGCCACGCGCACGCGATGGATCGGGAAGAACTGAAAATAAGTACTGTCGTCGCCGGCCGGTTTTAAACCAGCTCTCCGGGCCTGCTCGGCTACCCAGGCAGCTGCGCGAAGCTCATCGGCCGAGCCTGCCCTTCTGCCGCGCATGTCGTCGCTGGCGAGTGCAAATAAGTCCTGGCGCAGCTCGCTTTCTGTGATGGCGGTAAAGGCAGGAGGGGTAGCACTAGCGGATGCGGCAGTTGTAGAGGTTGTTGCGCTGGCAGGCGTTTCTTTTGGGCTGCAGGCCACGAGCAGTGCTGCAGAGAGAAGCATATTTGTACAGGTTTTAAGCATACTTTTAAGGTTGAAAAGGGTGTAAACCACTTTATACAATGTGTGATTAACGCGGCACAACGTCTTTTAGAATTCATTCTGCCTCCCCAAGCAAGGGAGGGCGCGCCGGTTAAATTAGTCCTCTTCGCGGTTTACTGTGCCAATGTCGAAGGCGGGCACACACACCGACCAGTACTCGGTTTCTTCGTTAAAGGGATTGGCATAGCGCACCCGGCTTCCGGCTTTGATCAGGATAGATTCGCCGGCATTCACTTCCACTTCCTCCCCGTCAATCTCAATTACCTTGCGCCCTCTCAGTACGATGGTCACCTCGTCGAACTCGGGGTTCTGGTGGGGCTCGCTCCAGTTGGGCG
Organism: Pontibacter sp. GD13; assembly: GCF_058216355.1. Taxonomy (NCBI): domain Bacteria; kingdom Pseudomonadati; phylum Bacteroidota; class Cytophagia; order Cytophagales; family Hymenobacteraceae; genus Pontibacter; species Pontibacter sp. GD13. Next base: position 40,439 of record NZ_JBYZMQ010000005.1, on the reverse strand, counting down.
GGGCAATCATGTGAGCAATGCTGAATCCATCGGTGCGTGTAGAGGCATGGCCGAAGTGCTCTTCAATTAACTTCCCGTCGGTGGTAGGCACCCGAAACGGATTGGTTTGCTTAATGTATTTTTTATCGCTCATTGTGGAATGATGAATTTGCGGATAGATTTCGTTTTTATTTTTTAGAGAAGCAAGTTCCCGGGGTATAGCTTGTAACGCCAGCCCGTTCAGCCTCGCATGCGTTGCCGTATGTTTTGCCATCGCAACCACAGACGGGGTCGTACTGCATGTTGCACACCAGGTCGGGGTTGCTGCTACTGGCATCGATGCAGGGCGCCACGTCCTGCTTGTTGTTGATGCAGGAACTGCCGATTACCAAAAGCGCCAGGGCTGCCGTTGCTATCTTCATAAACTATAAATTGATGCTTGCTTAAATTACAGGAGGTATACGCTTCCCGCTGGTTTGTGGTATAAATTAACCAACTAAGTTGGCAGCCGTATGATATTTGAAGCGTGAAATTATCTAAATTAATTTACACTATCCTCTTTTCTGCAAGGATATAAGTGGAGCGTGGGAGTTGTGAGGATGCACCTAAACGAATAGAAACATGGAAAAGAAAAAGAACAAAAGTATGAATAACAGAAACAACGATAGCGGTAAAATATTAATGGCCACACTGGCCGGTATTGGAGCAGGTGTGGCGGCAGCCATGCTGTTGGCCCCCGAGAATGGGAAAACTACCCGCGACAGCGTGATGCGCAGTCTCTCTAAAGCAGGGGAGGACCTGAATACTACCATGAAAAGCTGGACAGAGACCCTTAAATCAAAGCTCGGCCAGGGTCAGGCAGAAGAGGAGGAGCAGTTGGTGATGCATGGCTCCTGGGATGATGTGAAACTGCAGTTAAAGCAGAATTACGATGAACTGACCGAAGAGGATCTATCCTATCAGGAAGGAAACGAGAATGAGCTACTAAGCCGTATCCAAAAGCGCCTGGGTAAGACGAAAGACGAGGTGGTAAGGCTTTTTTCAGAACTGCATATAGGTTAAAACGGCTTTTAGAACCCCATTGCACGCTTTAGGGGTGTTTTTTTAAACGTTAAAACGAGTTATAATAGTATTCTGCATTATAGATATAACTTAATGCAATACATGCACGTTATTACAAAACATACTATAATCAGAAAACTTTATAAAATTATAATCAATAGAAACTATGAAAGATAACAGCGGAAAAGTACTTTTGGCCCTTCTGGCTGGTGCTAGTGCAGGCGTAATTGCCGGACTGCTTATGGCCCCTGATACTGGTGAAGTAACGCGCGGAAGCGTAAAGAAGTGGGCTGGAAAAATGAGCAAAGACCTGGAGAAAAACCTGCAGGTTGGCCTGGATGAAATCAAGAATATGAGCGAAAGCCTGGGCATGTCAGGATCTGGCAAGAATGCCAGTGGCAGCACATCAGGTAAAACGTCTGGCTCCGGTTCATCGAGCACCTCTGGTGCAGGAAGCACAGGTGGTTCTACGGGTGGAAACGCCTAGTTACTTCTTCGGAAGATAAATTTATTTTTGAAGTGTGCGCCTATTATCAGGTGAAGCCGGAGTTGCTGTTCACGTGACAGTTACTCGCTGAGGCGGCTATTGTGCACTCCAGCAAAAGCGCTTGCTCTAATCAGAGCAAGCGCTTTTTGTTTTTAAGCGGTAGTTGAATAGCTAACCTTCGGGCTGCTCTCCCGTTATAAAAGGTATACTTTTGCCTCAGGCAAACATTTTTTTAATCAAATTAATAAGACCTATACCACTATGAGAACAGAAATGGAATGCAGATCATTAGGAGAAAATAAATCAACATACAATACAAACTCGTCGGTGCGCCAATTGAAGCAGAAAGATACTTCCTCGAAAGGGAAGAGCAGCGGAGGCGGCAAAATTGCTGTCGGATTACTGGCAGGCGCTGCTGCCGGTGCTATCGCAGGGGTGTTGCTGGCACCTGATAAAGGAAAAGTTACCCGTAAAAAAGTTGCTGAGTCGGCCTCTAAGTTAGGCGACCAGGTGAGCAAGGGCTATACCGCCACAAAATCTAAAGTGGAAGAGTTGACAGGTACCGGTAAAAGCAAAGAGGTTTACATAAACCCGAACCTGAGCGGCAATAAACACAAGAGCCCTTACACCGACGAAACGAAGTGGAGTGATCGTGATGTTAAAAACATGGAAAACGACGCCCGCAACACACCGGGTTTATAAACAGATAATTTCTTAAAATTAAAAAGGGCTTCCTGCATTTGCAGGAAGCCCTTTTTAATTGCGTTTCGCACAAACTATTTTGCTTTCTCCTCGTCTTTCTTATCCTGCTTCTCAGGCTTCATCTGTGGGAAGAACAGGACATCCTGAATGGAGTGCGAGTTGGTCATGATCATGCTCAGTCGATCTATACCGATGCCAAGCCCGGCGGTAGGCGGCATGCCGTATTCCAGGGCGCGCAGGAAGTCCTCGTCCAGCACCATGGCCTCTGTATCGCCACGCTTGCCCAGTTCCAGCTGCTCCTCAAAGCGAGCACGCTGATCGATCGGGTCGTTCAGCTCGGAGAAGGCGTTACAGATTTCCTTGCCGTTACAAATGGCCTCAAAGCGCTCTACCAGCCCCGGCTTGTCGCGGTGCTTTTTGGCAAGCGGACTCATTTCCACAGGATAGTCGGTGATAAAGGTCGGTTGGATGAGGTAAGGCTCACAGGTTTCGCCGAATATCTCGTCAATGATCTTTCCTTTGCCTAGGGTAGGGTCTATTTTAATGCCCAGCTTCTCCGCCGTTTGGCGAAGCTCCGGCTCCTCCATACTGGAGATATCGATCTTGGTGAAGTGCTCGATGGCTTCAAACATGGTAAAGCGCTTCCAGGGGCGCTGGAAGTTGATCATATGCTCGCCCACCTGTACCTGGGTTGTTCCGTGCAGGTCCAGGGCTACTTTCTCTACCATTTCCTCTACCAGTTCCATCATCCAGTTGTAATCCTTGTAGGCTACATACAGCTCCACCTGGGTAAACTCGGGGTTATGGAAGCGGCTCATGCCTTCGTTGCGGAAGTCTTTGGCAAACTCGAACACGCCGTCGAAACCACCCACGATCAGGCGCTTTAAGTATAACTCGTTGGCAATGCGCAGGTACAGCGTCATGTCCAGGGTATTGTGGTGCGTTTTAAACGGACGCGCCGCAGCACCACCGTACAGCGGCTGCAGGATAGGGGTCTCTACTTCAAGGTAGCCTTGGCCGCTCAGGTATTGCCGCATGGAGTTCACCAGCTGCGTACGTTTTCTGAACGTCTCGCGTACATCCGGGTTCACAATCATGTCTACGTAGCGCTGGCGGTAGCGCAATTCAGGGTCGCTGAAGGCATCATACACATGCTCCACGCCATTCTCGTCTACCTCACGCTTTACAATCGGCAGTGGCTTCAACGATTTGGTGAGTACTTTCAGCTCGGTTACGTGCACCGACGTTTCACCTACCTGCGTCACGAAAACATACCCTTTGATCCCGATGAAGTCGCCGATATCAAGCATTTTCTTGAACACGGTGTTATACATCTCCTTGTTCTCGTCGGGAGCGATATCGTCTCTGGAAACATAGAGCTGGATGCGGCCTGTGCTGTCCATCAGCTCGGCAAAAGAGGCTTTGCCCATAATGCGGCGGCTCATTAAACGCCCTGCCAGCGTTACTTCCTGGTAGTTGTTCTTCTCGGTATCGAAATTTTCCTTTATCTCTTTTGCAGTGGCAGTAACTTCAAATGTTTCAGAGGGATACGGGTTGATGCCCATTTTTTCCAGCTCTTCGCGCTCGTGGCGTCTGCGTAGTTCCTGTTCGCTCAGTTGCATGCAATTATACTAAAAGTGTGTCGTGTATATCAAAGCGCAAAATTGGGAAATAATCGGCAGCTTTTAAACAGTTAATTGTTAATTGTTGAGCGCCTGTACCCTAAACCAAAACACCTGCAAGTATAAACCTGCAGGTGCCTGAAGTATGTATGGTTTGGCTATTGTTACGCAGCCTGACCAAACTCGTAATCCTCTTCCCCAAAAAGCGGCCTGATCTGCTTCTGAAACCTGGCTGCTACAAAGGAGTTTTGCAGGTACTGCGGCAGTTCTTTTACAAAGGCATCGTACTGCTGCACCCCCATGGCCAGGGCCACATAGCTCTCGTGTATGCCATTCAGATAACTCACGATCTCCAGCAGCGACTCATGGAAAAGTTTGAAGTCTATTTCGGCCTGCACGAAACGCTCAATCTCGCGGTGTGAGGTTGAAATACGCAGCCGTGCCATCAGGTCGAACAGGGTAGTGTAGCCTATGCGCCAGGTAAGCTGCTGCCAGTGCTGCGGACTGAACTTTTGCAGCACCTCGCCTGACTTACTGCTGCGGATGGCGGTGGCAGGGTTGGCCTGCACATGCTGCCGTACGGCCTTTGCCTTTTGTTTCCGGGTAGTACGCAGAAACTGGCCTACCTGCGCCTGCGCCTCCAACTCTTTGCCTGCAATCTGCAAGCCGGGCTTATAGTGGGCCAGGGGCAAACGATGCACGTTAAAATGGCCGTAATGGCCCGAAGCATAAAAGCCCATGGCTCGGGGATAGGCGTTTTTAACCACCAGCCTGCCGGCCTCGCGCAAGATCCAGTCTTCGTTGTTAGTTTTCATGCCACGCGTACACAAAAAGGCCTGCAGACTCGCAAACACAGCGTAATAAGCCTGCGGGAATGTCCAGTGCAGGGCGTTGCGCATGTACGCCTCGTCTCCGAGTTCTGCCGTAGCCCGCAACGCATACTCCGTATTCCAGCTGTTTACCAGGTGACGCTTTACTGTTTCAAGGTCCTGCTCACTAAGGGTAGCCTGTGTTTCCCGCAGAAAAGCCAGTTGCTCCAGTCCATTGTCCTCAGAGGTTTTCAGGTGATAATTGATCGCAAAAAAGTAGTTCAAAAATACCTGCGCCGGAATGGATTTATGCCATTCCTTATCCAGCTCAGCCTGCTCCTGCTGCCCGATCCGGATCACGTTTTCTTCTGCTTTCTCTCTCATGGTTTTATAACAATTATGAGGCATTTACAGTTGCATAAAAGGGATTAAATCGATTCATAAATTAGGTATTTAAATGGCTGATTATCAATTATATAATTCATGATTTAGCCAGAATTAAAATATTTTTTTCTTGGCTTTGGATGCTAGTTTTTCAGAATGCGTAAAGAGGGTTTGAGGGGGTGGTTTAAAGATGAAAAGTCAAGGATAATCAGAGTTTCAAGATCAATTTTTTTGACGGTATAAAAACTGGTGACATGGATTTATCATACATACTAAACGAGCTAGGGGAGGAGCGGCAGAATTATTACAATGCCGTTGCCCCGCCTATTATCCAGACAAGCAATTTCGCCTGTAAAACTGTGGCCGAAATGCGCTACATGCTACAGCATGAAACGGAGGCGCATTTGTACACAAGGGGCAATAATCCTACAGTAACTATTCTGGAGAAAAAGGTGGCGGCGCTGGAGGGTGCTGAACATGCCATCGCTTTCGGAAGTGGCATCGCTGCCGTGTCGGCTGCCGTACTTTCGCGGGTAAAGGCAGGCGACCATGTGGTGTGCGTGCAAAAACCCTACACCTGGACCAATGCCCTGATGCAAAAGTTTTTGCCCCGTTTTGGGGTGGAGGTAAGTATGATCGATGCCACGGACACTGCAAACTACCGCAACGCCATCCGGCCCAACACCAGGCTACTGTACCTGGAAAGCCCGAACTCCTATACGTTTGAGCTGCAGGATATCGCCGCAGTGGCAGCGCTTGCCAAGGAGCACGGCTGCAGCACGATCATCGATAACAGTTACGCCAGCCCCGTCAACCAAAACCCCCTGCAGTTTGGCGCAGACCTGGTGGTGCATTCCTGCACCAAGTATATCGGTGGGCATTCTGATGTGATGGGGGGCATTATCTGCGGCACCCGGGAAGAAATTAACAGGATATTCGAGCGGGAGTTCATGACGCTGGGTGCGGTTATGTCGCCGCACGACGCCTGGCTACTGATCCGGGGTTTACGGACGCTCCCTGTCCGGATGGAGCGCATTGCTGCCTCTACCCGCAGGGTGGTGGCCTACCTGGAGCAGCACCCGAAAGTTGAGAAAGTATACTTCCCTTTTTCACCGACACACCCGCAGTATGAGCTGGCACAGCGGCAAATGCGCAACAACTCAGGGCAGTTCTCCATCTTGCTGAAAACAGACGACATCAACCGGGTAGAGAGGTTTTGCGACCAACTGCAGCACTTTCTCATGGCTGCCTCCTGGGGTGGGCATGAGTCGCTTATCTTCCCGATTGCGGCCTCTTATACCAAAGGGGGTTTAAAACCGGGGTTGCCCTTTAGCCTGGTGCGGTTTTACATTGGCCTGGAGGAGCCGGATTACCTGGTTCAGGATCTGGAGCAGGCATTGCAGGTAGTTTAACCGGCAGAATAATCGGTTTCTTAACGTGTAGGCTATAATTTTGATAAAAGTCTGTAAGTCAGGTAAAATTTTAATATAGAGATAACACTAGATATTAAAATTCAGATTAGATTTGTATATTATTTCAAGCGTTTTGTGAGCAGCGGCTCTGTGTGGCTGCGCGGTTACAGGAAGTTTGTTTCAACAGAAAATCAACCTAATCAATATCTAACTTCTACCTTTTATGATCAAACATTTACAAAAAGTTTCTGTCCTTGCGATTGTAGGCTTTGCATTTTTTATTGGCGTTGATGCGCAAGGACAAGCTAATCCGGCAGCACAAAACCTGCCATTCAGCACAAATTTCAGCAGCATGCAAAGCACAACAGTGCTGCCTAACGGCATTGCCGCCTGGTTCAGCGATTTTCAAAACTCCAAGGCCGGGGCCGAAGCCTCTTCGCCTAGTGCCGATGCGCCTATTTTGGCTACCGCAGCGAAGCAAACCAGTAGCAGCAATGTGTACAACTACACCCTTAACAATAATAACAGGCTCTATATCCAGCTGACAGGCAGCAGGGCCAACCAGATCGCCGCCGCCGTTAATACAACGGGTAAGTCTAACATCAGCATCGCTTATGACGTGGAACTGGTAAACGACCAGCCGCGCGCCGTGGGGGTTACCCTGCAGTACAGGGTCGGCAATGCCGGGGCCTGGACTACCATAGCTGAGTCAGACTATAGCAGTGAGAACAAGTCAGCAGAGGGGAATGTGCAGGCGTTTATGGTTAGCCTGCCCGCAGCCGCCGAGGACAAACCGGAAGTGCAACTGCGTTGGGCAACTTATGAGGTGGTAGTTGCAGGAGCAAGTGGCGCGCGCGATGGTATAGCTTTGGATAACATTGTTATAAGTGAAGCCACCACCACTGGTATTGCAGATGCTACCAAAGGCATGTTCAGTGTTTACCCGAACCCAATGCAGAATCAAAATGTAAGTTTGTCACTCCCTGGCCATGTTGCGGATCAGAAAGTAAACCTGACGGTATACTCTGTAGAAGGAAAAGTGCTTTTGCAGGCTACTGGTAGCCAGGCAAAGGTGCAGCAGTCGCTGAACGAGAAAATGGCTTCTTTGCCTAAAGGAATGTTCTTCGTGAACGTGGCAGCCGGAAAAGACATTTACCAGACGAAGTTAATGAAGAACTAAATCAACTCTTCTTACTTACTTTTTAAAGAGTCCTGCCGCTGAAACAGCGGCAGGACTCTTTTTTATAGCCGGTATTCGGCAGGCGCTTCTGTTTTTATTTGGTACTTGTGCATGCTAGAAACCGGCAGCGGCATCGTCCCCGCGTGGGTCGGCACCTGCCTCCAGGTTTCCGTTAGGCAACACGCGTATACCATCCACTCTGCCATAAGGTCCTCTTTCCTGAAGGGTATAGCCTTTTTTCCGGAGAATGGCCCGCACTGTCGGGCTGATGGCCTCCGGTTCGTGCTGGATTTCATCGGGCAGCCATTGGTGATGAAAGCGGGGAGCAGCCACAGCCTGTTGCATGGTCATGTTATGCGCGACAACGTTCAGTATGGCCTGGTAAACAGAGGTGATGATCGTGGAGCCACCGGGTGTCCCGACCACCATGAAGAGCTTGCCGTCTTTTTCAAGTATGGTGGGGGTCATGGAGCTGAGCATGCGCTTGCCCGGAGCAATGGCGTTGGCTTTCCCGCCTACCAGGCCGTACATGTTCGGCTCGCCGGGCTTCACACTGAAGTCGTCCATCTCGTTGTTCAGCAGAAAGCCAGCGCCTTGTACCACCACTTTGGAGCCATAGCCGCCATTAAGGGTGGTTGTAACGGATGCTGCGTTGCCAGCGGCGTCCACAATACTGAAGTGCGTGGTTTGCTCTGACTCGTGAACGGGCAACGCACCGGCTTTGATGTCGGCGGAGGCAGTTGCCCGGGCTAGGTCTACGGAGCTCATCCTGTTTTTCAGGTAAGCCGGATCAAGCAACTGCTCCACGGGCACCGTCACAAAATCGGGGTCGCCCAGGTAGGTGGCCCGGTCAGCGAACACGCGGCGTTCGGCTTCCGTCATCAGTTGGATTGCCTCGGGGCTTTGCCAGCCATACTTGCCGATGGGGTAGGCCTCTACCATGGTGAGCAGTTGCAGCAGGGCCACGCCGCCGCTGGAGGGCGGGGCCATGGAGATGACTTTGTAGTTTTTATACTTGCCTATAACTGTCTGGCGCCACACGGCGGCGTACTTTGCCAGGTCCTGCTTCGTGATAATGCCGCCGCCCTTTTGCATCTCCTGCACGAGCAGGTCAGCCGTTTCGCCAGTGTAAAAGCCATCTCTGCCTTGGTCTCGGATACGCTCCAGGGTTTGGGCAAGGTCGCTGTGGCGCAGTACGTCGCCTGCTTTCCAGGGCTGGTCCTGCACCAGATGTGGCCGGAAGTTGTTATACTTCACAAACATTGCTTTGGTATTGTTGAGGCCGGCGGCTTCTTTCTCGGTTAGCACCACGCCGTTTCGGGCCAAATCGATGGCAGGTTGCACAAGATCGGCCCAGGGCAGGGATCCCAATTTCTGGTGCACCCGGTACATGCCATCCACCGTGCCGGGCACCCCGGCAGCCAGGTGCCCGGCTGTACTCAGGCCATCCACTACCTTGCCGGCTTTATCCTGGTACATGGTTTCGGAGGCAGCCGCAGGGGCCGTTTCGCGGTAATCCAGCGAGCCGGTATTTCCGTTATTGTCGCGGTAAACCAAAAAGCCCCCTCCGCCAATGTTTCCGGCTGCGGGCAAAACAACAGCCAGCGCAAATTGAGTGGCTACGGCAGCATCGTAGGCGTTGCCGCCTTTCCGCATGATCTCCATCCCGATACGCGAAGCCTCGGGGTGGGCAGATACGACCATGGCTTTCTCGGTCGTATAACCAAGCCCCGTGTCGGCTTTCTGATTAAGCGTGCCGGTGCAACTGCTCAGCAACACCGGAGCGAAGGCCAGTAACATAAACCAGGCCCGAAGGAAGGTGTGGCCAGGTCGGGGGGTGACGTAAAGGTTAGTTTTAAGCATGATGCGAGGTTGGGTTAGCCCTAAATATATAAAAAAAAGCGCCAGCTACTGTTCATAGCTGGCGCTTTTACAAGATCTTACTCCTTACTTTTTAAGGTCCTGCTGAATGACGGCTACTGCCTCTTCAACGTAGATATCCTTTTTTATGCTTTTCAGGAATTCTTTGTTTCGAGCGGCCTGTGCCGTATCAGAGCCCATTGCTGTCAGGTCCTGCTGCAGGCGGTTCACGTTTAGCACTGGCACGTCTTTCTGTGCTTCCTCATAGCGCTTGGCCTCCGCCTCTGACTTTCTTTCTTCCGCCAGGTATTTGTCAAACTGCAGCGAACGAACCGTGTTGTCGGCTTGTCTCTTCAGCCGTTCTGCACTGTCTTTAATCAAGCTGAACGATTTACTGTTCGAAACCCGCTGGCGGCTGTTAGCCTGCACCTGCGCCACATTGATCTTGCTATTCATCCAGGTTTTATACTTGGCCGGGGTTATTTCATCAAAAGGCAGCGGGTAATCCTGCTCTTTTTCGCCAAACTCCAGGTAACTGTACACATCAGGCAAGATCACATCAGGCGTAACGCCCCGAAGCTGCGTGGTGCCACCATTTATCCTGTAGAACTTCTGGGTGGTTAGTTTAAGGGCGCCAAACGGTTTAAAAGCATCAAACTGCGACGGTAACGCATCGTCAAGCTCAAAGAACTGCTGCACGGTGCCTTTGCCATATGTAGGACTGCCAATAATTACGGCACGCTTGTAATCCTGCATAGCAGCTGCTAAAATCTCCGAAGCAGAGGCACTGTTGGAATTCACTAAAATAGTCAGCGGGCCGTCATACTGTATCTGCGGATCGCGGTCTTCTAACACAATGGCTCTTCCGGCAGCCGTTTTCACCTGCACGATCGGGCCCTTGTCGATAAAGAGGCCGGCCATTTCTACGGCATCCGAAAGAGAACCGCCGCCGTTATTACGCAGGTCCAGGATAAGGCCTTTCATGCCGGCGGCTTTCAGTTTCTCTACTTCTTTCTTCACATCGGCCCCACTGTTGCGGCCGCCATTGCGCTCGAAGTCGGCATAAAAGCCCGGAAGTTTGATGTAGCCAATTTTCTCCTTGTCGTTGATCATGGCAGACTGCGCATAGGTTTCCTCGAACACGATCACATCCCTAACAATAGGAATAACCTTGGTAGAGCCATCAGGCTTTTTAACCGTTAAGCGAACCTCTGTGCCTTTTTTACCACGAATCAGCTGAATAGCGTCATCGAGGCGCATGCCTTCGATCACCACAGGCTCATTAGGGCCTTGTGCTACTCTCTGTATAGCGTCGTTGGGCTTCAGGTCGCCTTGTACATACGACGGGCTGCCCGGCACTATTTCCATTACCTTGATCTGTCCGTCTTTTTCCTGTAAAGAGGCGCCTATGCCTTCCAGGCGTCCTGTAAACTCGATGTCGAAATCAGACTTGGCCTTTGGTGGGAAATAGCCCGTGTGCGGATCGTACACGTTTGCAATGGCGTTGATGTAAGTGGATCTACGGTCTTCGGTGTTTACCTTTGCAAGGCGTGTGTAGAGGTCATCGTATGTTTTGGTGAGTTTTTCGCGCGCTTCTTTTTCCATCTGCTCAAAACTCTTTTTCTCCGTTTTGCTGTCTTTAGCAAGGGCCTTTTCCTGCTCTTTTTGCATGTCGGCCAACCGTACCAGGGTCTGGTACTTCAACTGCTTTCTCCATTCCTCTTTCAGAGCGGCCTTGTCTTTGGCGTAAGAGAGCTTCTTGCCATCCAGCTCAATGGTTTCGGCTTTAGAAAAATCGAAAGGCTTAGCCAGAATGTCCTTGTAGAAAGCGGCAGACTCCTGAACGCGTTGTGCTATGAGTGCGGACGATACATCAAAAAGCTCGTAAGAGCCCGCGCGCAACTGATCGTCGATGGCATTCTCGTACTGGCTTAGCTTCTCAACATCCGAAGCCAGTAAAAACTTCTTGTTGTAATCTAACCGCTCCAGGTACAGCTTAAAGGCTTTTTTAGAAAAAGCGTCATCTATTTTTTCAGGCCGATAGTGTCCGGTACTTAAGCCCTGCATCAGGGCCTTGATCAGGATCTCGTTCTTGCCTTCCGGGGTTCCATCAGACTTATTGTAAAGTATAAAGGAGCCTGTCAGTAAAACAACTGCGAGTACCGACAATATTATTTTGAATCTGGTTGTCAATGATAGCATCTAGTTAAATATGTTGAACCTGTTTAGTGAACGCAAAAGTAGTGCCGCTTATTAGTGAGATTTTTAAATTAGTGGCTTATAGTACGTAATGTAGCATAATTACTTTTAATTCCATAGCCTGGGCTATAAGTAAAACAGCCTTATGCCCGCTGCCGCGCACGGTCAGGATTTACACATAACACACAGCCGTGTGCTATTGTTTATTATAACTCTAAGTCAGGTTTTTTCGTTTCCATTTGTAAGAACTAAATATTTAAAAGCTATGAATGACAAGGATAAAACAGTAGATGTATTACAGGAACTTAATCAATTTGTGAACGACCGGATTGAAGGCTACAAGCATGCGGCTAAGATAACCAAAGACCCCGCGCACCAGTCGTACTACAAGGATCTGGTGAATCAGAGTACAAGATTCTCGAACGAGATAAACAGCACCATTAGCAGCTACGGCGGAGACCCGGAGAGCGGCACGACTGCTAAGGGCAAAATTTACCGTGGCTGGATGGATGTAAAAGGGACCGTTACCGGAAGCGATGAGGAATCAGTAATTGAGTCTAACATTTACGGGGAAGAATGGGCTCAGAAAGCCTACAACGATGCCCTGGATCACAAAGCGGAGTTGCCTCAGAACGTAGTGCAAATGGTAGAAAAGCAGAAGCAAACCTCGCTGGCTACCTGCGAGCGCCTACGCCAGATGAAGGAATCAGCAGATTAAGTAAAATAAATATTTCTTTGAAATGGGTTGCCACACATGGCAGCCCATTTTTTTTAGCGTCTATAAGATCAGCGTAAAACAATGCAACGAATACTCTTTTTTGGAGATAGCCTGACAGCAGGCTATGGCCTGCCTGCTTCGCAGGCTTACCCGAGTTTGGTGCAAGAAAAACTGCAGCAGAATGGATATGATTACCAAGCCATTAACGCAGGCCAGAGCGGAGATACCACTGCTAACGGACTGCACCGGCTGGACTACTGGCTGCACACACCCGTTGCTGTTTTTGTGCTTGCCCTGGGGGCAAACGACGGCTTACGGGGCATTCCGGCCCGTGAAACCAAGCAGAACCTGCAGCAGATCATTGATAAAGTGAAATTGCAATCGCCGGATGCTAAAATTTTGTTGGCAGGGATGGAGATACCCGCTATTGTGCCCGGGCGATATGCGGCGGAGTTCAGAAAGTTGTTTCGGGAACTGGCTCTGGAAAATAATATCTCGTTTATTCCTTTTTTACTGGAAGGCGTGGTGGGGATGCCTCATTTAAACTTGCCCGATGGTATACACCCGAACGCCGCCGGTCAGGTAATTCTGGCCAACCACATGTGGGGGGCGTTGAAAGACCTGTTAACAAAATAAACACCTACGCCTGAGCCATACTTTAAAGGCCTAATTATTTGCCTCCTCCACTACTTGCTCCGAAATGCCGCCGTCTCTGTTTTTGAGTTCAAGTTCGTAGGCGGCTGCCTGCTCCATGTGGGCCCGTAATTCTTTTTGGGTGGTGCGCGCCCAAAGCGTGAAAGCGGATGCATCTGCCTGCCTTACACCCTCCAGGGCATCGTCGAAATCATCGATAGCATCTTTCTGTGAGTCCTTTAGCGTGTCCCATAGCTCCAGGTCATACTTATAGTTGGTTGCTTTCTCCTGGCGCATGTCATTCAAAAATTTTCTTTGATCTTCGTCAAGTTCTTGCGGCAGTGCCACGCTATAACGCTTCGAAAGATCCTGCAGCTCGTTTTCTTTAGTGGTAGCCCAATTCAGCAGGTCCTGCCCGTATGCTTTTGCGTTTTGGGTTTCACTTTTTTCGAGCGCCAGGCGGGCCAAATCTTTTTGCAGCATTATATTGCGTACGGCAGTCGTAAAAAAGGTCTGCCGCTCCGGCGTTAAAGTAGAATCTGCTCCGGCTACAATAGCACCATTTTCCGTTTCATCCGCTATATTTTCGTTTTGCCCTGAATTGCAGGCATTAAAACTACATATCAGAAGAGAGCACACTATGGTTAATATTTGATTTTTCATAGTTTACGGGATTTAGAGATACGTGTATACCTGTTGCATACGGTTAGGGCGCAAATTGTTTGCCCTGTGCCGGGCTAAGTTTCGAAGAGGTTGTAGATCGTACAGGTTTAGCCATGAAAAGGGTATTGGTAATGGATTAAGGTAGAATCCATTGCCTTCCACCATCAACTTCTCATTTTGAATAAAGGGAAACAGAACGCAGGCTACAGCAAGACCCATTAAAAAGCCTGCCTGCTCTAATGAGCAGGCAGGCTTTTTATGATTAGCAGGGAGTACTATTAATAATAGATATGCTCTCCTCTGTTTTTCTGAAAATGTGTTTCGAAATAACGGGCATCTTCGGATGAGTGCGGCTTGAAACCAAGTACAATGTTACCCTCTTTGATACCTGTTTCGTATACTTTGGCTCTTTCTTCCGGAATGCCGGCACCTACCAGGGCGCCAATCAGTCCACCAGTTAAACCCCCTGCACCAGCACCGGCTAAACCTGCTGCCAGCGGGCCAGCAACAATTAAGCCCAAACCAGGGATGGCTACCGAGGTGCCAATTGCTGCAACAGCACCGATAATTGCACCTAGCGTACCACCAATGGCGGAACCAGCACCTGTGCCTTCTAATGATTTGTTACCAAGTTCAGTTCTGTCTTCCTCATCTGTATCCTCCACGTCTGCGAAGTGGCGGTCTCTTGCTTCATCAGACATGACAACGTTGATATCGTCTTTGTCATATCCGCGTGCTCTCAGTTCGTTGTAGGCACGCTCTGCACTTTCTCTGTCACGGAACATAGCGGTCATCATTCCCGCATTTTCATCTTTATCCATCATAGCTTTTTCTTTATAGTTTTATTCACTAATAATTATTTGCAACCCCTAATAATACACAGTTGCTTCAGGTTTATAATAACGGGGCACTTGTTTTTAGGTTACGAAAGCAGGTGGCGACAGGCCATTTTGGCAGCACACTTATCCGGAATCACATGTTGATCCGCCACCTGCGCAGAGCTTACTTTTGAGGGGGCACAAGCACTTTGTCGATCACGTGCACCACACCGTTAGAAGCATTTACATCAGCCTTGATAACTGTGGCTCCGCCCACATGAATTGCCTGCCCCACTTTCGTAACTATAAGCTTTTCCCCCGTTGCAGTCATCATGGGCATGTTGTCCTGCATTTCAGGTGACGTGATCCTGTTGGGGAGCACATGGGCTTGCAGCAGCCGCGTAAGTTCAAGCTTGTTGCCGGGTCTTTTAAGTGCTTCCAGTGTGCCTGCAGGTAATGCCGCGAAAGCCTCATTGGTGGGGGCAAATACCGTGTAAGGCGCAGGGCTTTCGAGCACCGTAACCAAGTCAGCGGCCCTGATCAGTTCCAACAGCGTGGATAGGTTCGGGTTCTGCTGCACCAAGGCCACGATATTCATTTCGCGGCCTATTTCGTTGTCGGCCGACACGTTGTCATTCTGTGTGCCTTCCGCCGACATATCCGTGTCCGGATCCATCGGTGCCTGGGCGCCTGACTCATCTTCTTTTATTTCGTTTTCCAGTGCTGTGCCTGCTGTAACATCGGTGCCAGTATCAGAGCTGGCGCAACCAATTAAGAGCAGTGAAGCAACAGACAATGAAAGAAACGCATGTGTGACTTTATTTTTCATTGTTAGTGATATTTTTATGTAATTATCTGTTTTTAAATTTACGAAACGCACCTGAAAAAAGGCCCAACTGACAGCAGAGGGCCTTTTTAAATTAAGCATTGTGTACAACTTAGTACATGCCTCCGTCGGTAGCATCTTCGCTTGGCATAATAACGCTATCCACTACGTGGATTAGGCCGTTAGATGCTTCCACATTTGGTACCAGAATAGTTGCACCCCCAATCAGGACGCGTGTACCGTTAAGCTGTGTATTAACAGGGATATACTTATTCTCTGATATTTTAATACGTTGAGAGGAATTGAACTGAGAAGAGGGAACTTCAGACGGCAGTACATGCACGCGAAGCACTTCGATCAGTTTGCTCTTGTTTTCGGGTAACATCAGCATTTCCAGTTCCTGTTGCGATAATTTCGCAAACGCTTCGTTTGTCGGAGCAAAAAGGGTGAAAGCTCCTTCTCGCTTCAAATCATCGCTCATGCCAGCGGCTTCTACCAACTGCACAAAAGTGCTAAGGTTCGGGCTCGTTTTCGCCAGCGACACCAGGTCATACTTTTCGGTGTCCATGTTTTTAAACATTTCATCTACCTCCACGGTGTTTTTAAGAGACAGCGTGGCGATTGGAACCGTGGCAATGGGGGCCACTACGGCTGTTTCAACAACCACCGCATCAGCATCATCCATGTCGTCTTTGGCGCTACCTGCCATCGTTTGCGTTTCACTCATTGTTACCCCGTCGCTCATGGCGGTTGTATCGTTCATGTTTTCAGAACTGGCGCAGCTAAAGAGCGTGGCCGATGCCAGGGCCGCTACGGCCAGTGGTTTCATTTTTATAATCTTCATAGTTTTTCAGGTTTAGTTAAACAATTGGTTTCATTGCCAGGCTAAGAGCAATGGCAATGAAACACTTTTCAATTCCGGTTATACAGTAGTTAACTCCTCCGGATTTATAATAGGGAGTTAATATCCTCCGGTACTTGTAGAGGTTTGAATTACTCCATCCACTACATGCAGCATGCCGTTGGATGCCTCCACATTTGGCTTTACGATTCGGGCTCCTCCTATCATTACATTGTTAATATTGTCCACTGACACATCAACGAATTTGTCTCCTGCGGCTTCAATGCGTTGGTTATTCTTAAACTGCATAGAAGATACTTTGGAAGGAAGCACATGGAGTTGCAGCACCTTAATCAGCTCGGCCTTATTCTCGGGCTTCATAAGCATATCCAGCTGCGCTTGTGGCATTTTTGCGAAGGCTGCGTTAGAAGGGGCAAATACAGTAAAAGGACCCTCACCCTGTAACACGTCGGCCAGGCCGGCGGCCTGCACCAGGTTAACAAAGGTGGATAATTCCGGGCTGGTTTGCGCGAGTGATACGATGTTGTACTGTGCGGTATTGCTGATATCCTCAAACATGGTATTGTAATCCATGTCCATGTCAGTATCCATGTCCATGTTTGCGTCCATGTCAGTTTCTACCTCAACGTCACCTGCCATTGTTTGGGTTTCACTCATAGAGGTGTTATCCTCCATGGCAGTGGTATCGTTCATTTTGTCTGAGCTGGCGCAGCTAAACATGGTCATGGAGGCCATGGCTACTATAGCCAACGGGTTTAACATTAATTTTTTCATAGCTTTCAGTTTAAGTTCTCAGGATTTTATCATCCTCTCAACTAGAGTTAAACTGAAATTTGTGCTAAAATGTTAGACACCAGTAAGCAGAGCAGGTTTTTTAAACCAGCCAACACTAGACTATACTATAAAAGAAAGGGTGTTTACTAATTAATTATACACCTTTACTACAAAGACGTAATCTTTCAGCTTTTTTAGCTGCTGTGGCCTGGAACTACCGGATAAGGTATTCTTTTTAGGTAGCGTTAGCGGTGATAAGGTAGTGGACGCCGGTAATTCATTGATCATTTGCAACAAATATGCCGACTTGATGGCAAAAGCAGCACCTTCCTGACCAGCCTGCTTGCCACTTATCACCCCAATCAGGTTACCTTTATCGTCGAGTAACGGACCGCCACTATTGCCCGGGTTAAGCGGAATGGAGATCTGGTAGGCCGTTGTGTCGCCCTCAAAGCCAGTTACGGAGCTCAGTGATCCTTCGCCAAACACGATATCCTCGCGCGGATAGCCCAGGGTGTAAACGCTTTCTCCTAAATCAGACTCGTTGGTCTTAAAAGTATAAGGCAGCTTGTCGAACCCGGCAAAAGCAGGATCAGAAACTTTCAGGATAGACAGGTCGTGGATCTCGTCGCGGTAAACCTCCACCACTTTATACTTTGATCCGGACTTGTTTTCGATCATGATGGAATCGGCGCCCTCCACCACATGCGAGCTGGTTACCAGGTAGCCGGCTGCGGATATCGCAAAACCGGTACCGTAGAAAGCAGCGGGCTGTGGTACAGGTTTAGAGGCATCGTTGATGCCGTTAATGATAGCGGTCTGGGTTTTTTTGAGGCGCTCCACCTCGCGGCGAAGTTCTACGTAACGCGCTGTTTGCTGCTGTACCGGAGATTTGATCTGCTGTGCCGTCCAGAGGGCGCCGAACACGGCCATGATGGAAACACTGGCGGCTACGGCAGCAGTTTGCTTATGACGATTCCAGAATACTTTCCAGCCATTGGGGGCTGTTTCTGTCGCGTTCTCGGTATCGAGGTCGGTATGGATGCGATCGAGTTGCTGCCGGAGCGACTGGCGCTGGCCATACGCACGCATAGACTGCAACAGCGACTGATGCACGCGCACCTGGCTGGCCAGCCGTGCATCGGTTTGCATAAGTGCCTCAAAGGTTAACAGCTCCTCGGCCGTCATCTCACCTTTTAGGTAGCGTTCTATCTGTTCGTAAGTGCGATACTCTAACATCTGTACTTCTCTTTTAGGCCGGAGCCTTGCTGTAGCAGCCCTCTAAACCTCGGGCTTATAGGTCGTAAAAAATAATTTCTTCAGGCGTTGCAGGCATTTATACTTTTGATTTTTAGCCGTATCTGAATTGGTATAGCCAAACTTCTCGGTAATCTCCTGCATGTTCTGCGTGTAAATGTAATAGGCTTCGATCAGCGAGCGGCAGGGTTCACCTAACTGCCCGAGGGCTTCGCCCATCAAACCGAACTGCTTTTCCTGTTCCTCATGCTGCAGCAGATCATCCTCAACGGGCACCACGGCGTCCGTATCGTCGAGTTTGCTGACAAAGCGCCCTTTTTCGGCCAGTCGCTTCAGCCAGAGCCTTCTGCACACCGCATAGAGGTACGTTTTGATCTGGCAGCTTAACTCCAGGCTGTTGTCCTTGATCTTCTCATAGAACACGATCACGCCTTCCTGGTAAATGTCTTTGGCCTCGTCCTCGGTTCCGCTGTTACTCAAAATAAGGTGAGTGATCATCGGGCAGTAAAGTTTGTACATATAAGACAGCGCCCTCTCATCGTTGCGCCGGATCCCTTCTATGATCTCCTCATCTGTCTCATACAAACGCTTCTTCATTCCAGTCAATTTTAATACGTTTAGGGGCAATTAGTAACCCATCAAAAAAATATTTTTAAAAATCTTAAAATAGTTGGGTTACCAATCCGGTGTTTGGGTATGAACATTCAAAATCGAAACCAAAAACACTTAATCACACAAAAAATGAAAAATTTATTCACTCTTGCTATCGTAGCTCTTGCTCTTTCTTTCACAGCTTGTAACAACGAAGAAGCTGCTACTGAAACTGAAGCTGTAGAAACTGAGGTTGTTGAAGAAACTCCAGTAATGGAAGAAGAAGTTGTTGTTGACTCAACTGTTGTTGTTGAAGAGACTCCAGCTACTGAAGTTGCTCCAGTACAGTAATTGAAGCAAGAACTTAGGCGATAGGCTTATAGTTCGAAAACACACAGCGGGACCCCGTGCTTTAGCGCGGGGTCCCGCTGTTTTTTAGGCTCGTTTCCTACTGCGGCGCTCCATCTCGCGTTTGATCAGGGTGAACTCCCGGCTGCTTTGTCCCGCAATGGCCGTGTTTTCGTTAGCGCGGCGCAGGAGGTAGGGGATTACAGCCTCTACCGGTCCGTAGGGCACATACTTCGCCACATTGTAGCCTGCATGCGCCAGATTATAAGAAAGGTTGTCGCTCATGCCATATAGCTGGGCAAAGTATACGCGCGGGTCATTCGGGGCGATGTTGTACTCCTCCATCAGCTCCACTAACAGGTAACAGCTGTCCTCGTTGTGGGTGCCATTGCAGAAGGCGATCCGGTCAACATGCGCAGCACAGAATCGCAGGGCCTCATTAAAGAGCAGGTCCGTAGCTTCCTTGCTTGGGTTTATCGGGCTTTCGTACCCTTCCGCCTGGGCGCGCCTGCGTTCCTTTTCCATGTAGGCCCCGCGCACCAGTTTGGCGCCCAGGTAATAGCCTTCCTGCAGGGCATTCTCATAATCGCGCCTCAGCACGTCTAACCGATCGTGTCGGTAGAGCTGGTACGTGTTGTAGATATTGGCCTTCTCCTTGTTGTAGAGGGCCATCATCTCGTAGGTCAGGTTATCTATTGTTTCCTGGATCCAGCTTTCCTCGGCATCAATAAAAACTTTTACGTCTTTGTCGTGGCAGCTCTTGCAAATGGCGTTTACCCGGTCGCGGCCCCGTTCAAAGGCGGCGCGGTCCGTTACGTTCAGTTCCTGCTTTTGCTGAACCTTTTCGAGCAGGTTTATATCGATCAGCCCGGTTATCTTAAACACCGAGAAAGGGATGTTCTTGTTGCCATGCGCCTTCTCTATGGCGTGCAGCAGTTCGTCGCGGGTGGCGTCAAAGCTTTTCTCATCGCCTTCGCCCTCTACTGAGTAATCCAGAATGGTGCCGATATTGTACTTGCTCAGTTCCTGAATGGCGCGCTCCGACTCCTCAATGGTTTCTCCGCCGCAAAAATGGTTGAAAATGGTGGGCTTGATGAGGAAGTTGATCGGTAAGTGCAGGCGCAAAGCCGTGTTTAAAAGTCCGCCGCCTACCTTTACCAGCGTGTTGCTGTTCATGGACTTAAACAGCAGGTACATTTTATAGAGCTCAGCGTTAGACTTAGAGGAGAAAGCAACGGCTGTATCGTCGAATGACAATTTTGTAGTCGGGTTCATGTAGGTAAATTTAGCGTTGCAAAGATACGGCTTCGGGCATAGTTCACAACCATTCAAAGCCCCAATTAAGGCTTAATTTAATTGGTAACCAAACCTTAAACTTCTGCGCGTGGCCAGTTGTTTACCCTCTGAAACGCACACTTTGCACCTACCCGGACAGAAGCAACCCGCACCGTGCAGCATTCTAAAGAGGCTTCAAACACGGTACTGGGCTTTTACCTGAACAAAGGTTACCTTTGTGGCAAGATCAATCGAATGGAGTTTAACCCGAACACATCAATTTTCACAAAACTGCTGGCAGGCAGCGGGCGTCCGCTTGTGATCGCCGGCCCTTGCAGTGCCGAAAGCGAGGCGCAGGTAATGCAGACAGCCGCCGCGCTTGCCAAACAAAACGTGCACCTGTTCAGGGCCGGCATCTGGAAACCCCGCTCCCGGCCCAACTCTTTTGAAGGGGTTGGGCATGTCGGGCTGGAATGGCTGCGGCAGGTAAAGCAGGTGTATGGCTTGCCTGTAACCACCGAAGTGGCCACCGGCAGGCATGTGGAAGAGGCGTTAAAACATGATATAGATGTGCTGTGGATAGGCGCCCGCACCACTGTGAACCCCTTTGCCGTGCAAGAGATTGCCGACGCCTTGCAAGGCGTGCAGGTGCCGGTGATGCTGAAGAATCCTGTAAACCCGGATCTGGCGTTGTGGATTGGGGCCATTGAGCGTATTTATAACACAGGTATCACCGATCTGGCGGCCATTCACCGGGGCTTTTCCTCTTACCAGGAATCGAAGTATAGAAACACGCCCCTCTGGCAGATTCCCATCGAGCTGAAAGCGCGTTTCCAGAACTTGCCCCTGCTCGTGGACCCCAGCCACATTGCCGGCAACCGCGAATTGCTCTACCCGGTGTCGCAGAAAGCATTGGATTTGGGCTACGACGGGGTGATGATCGAAACGCACCCTCAGCCGGACCAGGCCTTAAGCGATGCCGGACAGCAGGTGAGCCCGGAGGTTTTAAAAAAGATACTGGGCCAGTTACAGGTAAGAAAAGGAACGTACGATGATGCGGACCTGGTAAGCAGGGCGGAGGAGCTTCGGCTGCAGATTGATGGCGCCGACCATGACCTGATTGCCGCGCTGGCCAAGAGGATGGCCCTGGTGCAGCAGATGGGCCACTATAAAAAACAGCACAATGTACAGGTGCTGCAGCTGGAGCGCTGGAAAGAGATCTTTACAACGCGTGCTGACTGGGCCTCTGAGGCAGGCGTTCAACCGGATTTCGTGGCAGAGCTTTACAAACTGATCCACGTGGAATCTATCCGTATACAAACGCAGATACTCAACAAAGAAGCGGACAAGGGCTGATAGGCTTTTAAGCCTTGCTCTTTCATCCCTTAACTTTCTAACCCGAACGCATGACTGAAACGATACACATCGGTAACCAGGCTTTGAAGGAACTGCCGGAACTGCTCCAAAACCGGGCCTTTAGCAAAGTGGTGGTTCTGGTAGATGAAAATACCCTGGCCCTCTGTTACCCCCTGCTTAAACCTTACCTGCCTGCGCACCAGATTATCCAGGTCAGAAGCGGTGAAGCGCATAAAACCCTGGAAACGTGCGTGCACATCTGGGAGCGCATGACAGCGCTGCACCTGGACCGCTGGTCGTTGCTGGTTAATTTAGGGGGCGGCGTGATCGGGGATATGGGAGGGTTCTGTGCGGCTGTGTTTAAGCGCGGGCTTTTCTTTGTGCAGGTGCCCACCACTTTGCTGGCTCAGGTAGATGCCAGCGTGGGCGGTAAAACCGGGATCGACTTTCAGGGGTTAAAGAATCATATTGGCGTTTATAAAGAGCCCCAGGCGGTGTTTATTAACCCTGCTTTCCTGCAGACACTGCCGCCGCGCCAGCTTAAATCTGGCTATGCCGAGGTGATAAAGCATTGGCTGATCGCCGATGCCGACAAGTTCAGGGAGCAACGGCAGGTGGGTTTGTTCGTGGAGGACTGGGAGGAGATCATCCGCCATGCTGTAAGTATAAAGTCTGCTGTGGTGGAGGCAGACCCGCAGGAGGCAGGTTACCGCAAAGTGCTTAATTTCGGGCACACCGTGGGCCATGCCGTAGAGAGTTTTATGATGGAGCAAACCGGGCGGCAGCTGCTGCACGGGGAGGCCATTGCCGTGGGCATGCACTGCGAGTCGTGGCTTTCGGTGAAGCATAAGCTGCTGCCCCAGGAGGAACTGGAGCAGATCGAAACCTTTCTGGTGTCTGTTTACGAGAAGGTGCCCCTCACCGAGGCCGACATCCAACATATCGCCCAACTTGCTTTACAAGACAAGAAAAACACGCACGATATCATCAACTGCACCTTGCTGCAAAACATTGGGCAGGCCGTGTACGACCAGCCGGTTACGGTGCAGGAGATCGTTGCCTCACTTCGTTACTATACCTCCCTATGAGCCAAAGCATCACCTTAAGCCACCCGACAGGCGCTATCAAGGGAAGTATAAAACTGCCCGCTTCTAAAAGTGAGGCCAACCGAGCCCTCATCATCGCCGCCTTATCAGGGGAGAAAGCCATGCTGCAAAACCTTTCCGATGCCAACGACACACAGCTGCTGCAGTGCCTGCTTAAAAGTGATGCACAAACTATAGACGCAGAGGACGCCGGTACGGTGATGCGCTTCCTGACGGCCTTTTATGCCGTTACCGGGCAAAATAAAACATTAACGGGAACTGCGCGCATGTGCCAGCGGCCCATTAAGGTACTGGTAGATGCGTTGCGGGAACTAGGCGCCAGCATCGATTACCTGGGCGAGGAAGGGTATCCGCCTTTAAAAATAAACAGCTTTAACGGGAGTGGCAAAAACCGGCTCGTGGTGCGCAGCGACATCAGCAGTCAGTATGTATCTGCCCTGCTAATGGTGGCGCCGCTGTTGCCGGAGGGGTTGCACCTGCAGTTGCAGGGCAAGATCGGGTCCCGGCCCTACATCGACATGACACGCGCTATCATGCGCCAGTTTGGAGTTGAGACTACTTTTGAAGGAGACACCATCACTGTACCGCACCAACAGTATAAGCCGGCCACCTTTCAGATAGAGTCTGATTGGTCGGCGGCAAGTTACTGGTACAGCATCGTGGCGCTGGCCAGGGAGGCCGAAGTGGACTTGCCCGGGCTTAAGGAGCATTCGTTGCAGGGTGATCGTGCGGTAGTGGATATTATGCAGCGGCTGGGTGTTTTTACCACGTTTACAGCAGAGGGGGTAAAGCTCATCAAAAAGCACCACGAGAAACACGTTTCTTTCGACTTTTCGGACTGCCCGGACCTGGCCCAGACCGTGGTTGCGCTTTGCGCCGGTTTAGGGGTGACCCTGGAAATGACGGGCCTTGAAAGCCTCCGCATCAAAGAAACTGACCGTATACAGGCGCTGCAGATAGAGGTGCTGGGCATGGATACCTCGCTAGAGGAGATCACCCCCGGCGTGTTCCGGATGACACCCGGCATCATCACTAAAAAGCAACTGGCCTTCCGTACCTACCAGGACCACCGCATGGCCATGGCCTTCGCCCCGCTAGCCCTGCTGGAGCCGGTTCAGATTCAGGAGCCAGACGTGGTGCGCAAGTCGTACCCCAAGTTTTGGGAGGATCTAAAGAGCGTAGGTTTTTTGGAAAAGTATGAGGCGTGAAAAATGCGCAGCAGCAACTTGTAAAACAATTAAGTAAGAAGAGCGAAATTAAGCGTTCTGTACTTCCTGTAGCAGCTCCTGCAAATAGCCCGGCGCCTGTAGCAACCTGCTGCCATACCAACTGAACATCTCCCCATCCACTATTTTAACCATGGCATGCGGGCATAGTTCCAGGAACTCCTGTACGTGCTTTTCTTTAAACGGATAAGGCTCCGAAGAAAGCAGGATGAGTTGCGGGCTAGCCTGCCGGAGGATTTCCGGCGTCACCTCCGGGTAGCGTGGCAGCGTGGCAAAAGCGTTCGTAAAGCCGCAGCGGCGTAGCATATGGTCGATGAAATTGTTGCTGCCCACCGCCATGTAGGGTTTTCGCCAGATAAAGTATGCCGCGCTGACGCCTGGCTCTACGGGCTGGAGCTGCCCGAAACTGGAACGTATACTTTGCACCAGTTCCTGTGCCCTGGCCTCAGTTGCTGTCAGGCTCCCTACCTGCTGCATCATTTCCAGGGCATCGTCTAACGTATAAATGTCGCTCATCCATACGTTATACTTTTGTTGCAACTGCTCAATCCCTTCCTGGTAGTTCTCCTCTTTGTTGCCAATGATCAGGTCCGGTTGCAGTGCGGCGATCTTGTCGAACTGAAAGTTCTTGGTGCCGCCGATAACGGTTTTCTGCTTTGTTTGCTCTTTGGGGTGGATGCAGAATTTGGTAACGCCTACCACTCGATCCGCTAAACCCAGGTCAAACAAAAGCTCCGTTTGCGAGGGCACCAGCGAGATGATGCGTTGCGGACTTTTCAGCATCGTTACCTGGTGGCCCATCTGGTCGGTAAAGATCATTTCTTGTAGTTAAGCTAACGTTACAGGTATAAACGTCTTAACTGTTGTATTCCATAAAACGGAAGATAAGCCATTATCGCATCCTTAACACTCATGTTTATCGCTTTGCGGCGCTTGTTAAGTGCAACCGGAAAAAAGACGAACAGCGGGAGTATAGCAATAAGAAGTTGAGATGGCGCAGGCGATAGAACAAATACCGTTAGTGCTGCGACAGTAAGAAATGATACTAGCCAAAAGTTAGTGCGTTTCATGCGTAAATGGTAGTTGCTTCTTATGGTTTGGCAAAGTATAGGCGGCGCCACTCGTGGTAGCCTAAGCCCGGAACTATAGCTTTGAGTGATTCAATTAGGGTCAGGCCCACCTGCTTCCGGCGAATATTCAGAACAATGACCTGTAAAAAGAGAATGTTAAAGATAAATATCCAGGGATATGCCGTGTCTTTTAAGATATAAGTACTCAGCACAAAAGCTGCCCACGGCAATAACATTAAAATCCAGAAAAGATATCGATTCATCACAAACAAGTTGGTTGTACTAAAATTACATAAAATAAGGAAAAAACAAAACCCCAGCGCAACTCTAAGGCGCTGGGGTTTTGTAATCGCTAAAAGTAAGATCGTTACTTCAGGTAACGGAAATCCTGCTTGTCCTCTATCTTCAGAATCGTTTCGTAGATCATTTTAATCACGCTCTCCACATCATCCTTGTGCACGGTTTCTACGGTGGTGTGCATATACTTCAGGGGCAGGGAGATCAGGGCAGAGGCAACACCGGCGTTCGAGTAGGCAAAGGCATCGGTGTCGGTGCCGGTGGCGCGCGAAACGGCGGAGCGCTGAAACGGGATCTCCTTTTCATTGGCCGTGTTGATGATCAGGTCGCGCAGGTTGTTCTGCACGGCGGGGCCATAGGCGATAACCGGGCCTTTGCCACAATGAATGTCGCCACTGGTCTTTTTCTCATACATCGGGGACTGCGTGTCGTGGGTCACGTCGGTGATAATGGCTACATCCGGGTTAATGCGGTGCGCGATCATCTCGGCACCCCGCAGGCCAATCTCCTCCTGCACCGCGTTCACAACGTATAGGCCGAAGGGCAGCTGCTGGTTGTTTTCCTTTAGCATACGCGCCACTTCCGCAATCATAAAGCCTCCAATGCGGTTATCCAGGGCACGGCCTACGTAATAGCGGTCGTTCATTACGGTAAACTCATCCTCAAAAGTTGCAACGCAACCCACATGGATGCCCATCGCCTCGACTTCCTCGCGGTTATTGGCGCCGCAATCCAGGAATACGGTTTCCAGCGTTGGGGCCTTGTCGTTCTCTACCTTGCGCACATGTATGGCCGGCCAGCCGAAAACTGCTTTCACAATGCCCTTTGCCGTGTAAATGTTTACGCGCTTCGATGGGGCAATCAGTGCATCAGAACCGCCGTTGCGCTTCAGGTAGATGTACCCTTCGGGTGTAATATAATTCACAAACCAGGAAATCTCATCGGCGTGCGCCTCAATCACTACCTTATACGTGGCTTTGGGGTTGATCACGCCCACCACAGTGCCGTAGGTATCCACAAAATACTCATCAATGTAGGGCTTTACATACTCCAGCCACATTTTCTGACCCTCCGATTCGAAGCCAGTGGGGGAGGAGTTATTCAGGTATTTTTGTAGGAACTCAAACGATTCTTGTCTCATGTGTGTGGGTTTGCTGTTCAGATTATGCAAAGCATATATGTACGTACATTTTTGCTAAAATCCTTTCAAAATCAAAAATAATTATAGCGGTATGTTGCCGTGTTTTTTGCGTGGCAGGCTTACTGCTTTGTTTTCCAGCATCTTAAACGCTTTGATTAGTTTAGCCCGTGTCTCTGAGGGAAGGATCACCTCATCGATAAAGCCCCGGTGCGCCGCGCGGTACGGTGTGGCGAATTTCTCTTTATACTCCTGCACCTTCTCGGCCAGTTTCGCAGCCGGGTCTTCGGCCTCGGCTATCTCTCGCTTAAAGATGATCTCGGCAGCGCCCTGGGCACCCATCACGGCAATCTCGGCGGTTGGCCAGGCAAAGTTCATGTCGGCACCGATGTGCTTGGAGTTCATCACGTCGTAAGCGCCGCCGTAGGCCTTGCGCGTGATCACGGTGATGCGCGGAACCGTTGCCTCGCAGAAGGCATACAGCAGTTTGGCGCCATTGGTAATAATGCCGCGCCACTCCTGGTCGGTGCCCGGCAGGAAGCCCGGCACGTCCTCCAGCACCAGCAGCGGTACATTAAAACAGTCGCAGAAGCGCACGAAGCGGGCAGCTTTGGTGCTGGCGTTAATATCCAGTACGCCGGCCAGTACGGCAGGCTGGTTGCCTACGATGCCAATGCTGCGGCCACCCAAGCGGGCGAAGCCAACCACAATGTTATCGCCGAAGTTCTTGTGTACCTCAAAAAAAGAGTCCGCATCGATGATGCCCTCGATCACCTCGCGGATATCGTAGGGCTGGTTCGGGTTTTCGGGGATGATGGTGTCCAGCACTGCGCGGGTTTCATCCTGTCCGGCTTCGTAAGGCAAAGCAGGGGGCAGGTCTTCGCAATTCTGGGGGATATAGCTCAGCAGCTTTTTGATGTAGTTGATGCACTCCACCTCATTGGCGCAGGAGAAATGCGTGACGCCGCTTTTGGTGCTGTGGGTGCTGGCCCCACCCAGTTCCTCGGATGTTACTTCTTCATGGGTCACTGTTTTCACCACGTTGGGCCCGGTCACGAACATGTACGAGGTATCCTCCACCATCATGATAAAATCGGTGATGGCCGGGGAGTATACGGCGCCGCCTGCGCATGGCCCCATGATGGCTGAAATCTGTGGGATGACGCCGGAGGCAAGGGTATTGCGGTAGAAGATGTCGGCATAGCCGCCCAGGGATACCACGCCTTCCTGAATGCGGGCACCGCCGGAGTCGTTGAGGCCGATAACCGGGGCGCCGTTCTTCATGGCCAGCTCCATGATCTTCACGATCTTCTCGGCATGGGTTTCGGAAAGCGAGCCGCCCAGCACGGTAAAGTCCTGGGAGAACACATACACCATGCGGCCATTGATGGTGCCGTAGCCGGTTACCACGCCATCGCCCAGGAAATACTGCTTGTCCAGGCCAAAGTCTTTGGAGCGGTGCATCACAAACTTGCCGATCTCCTCAAAAGAGCCTTCGTCCATTAACAGGTGAATGCGCTCGCGGGCTGTCAGTTTTCCTTTTTTGTGCTGTGCTTTTATGCGGTCTTCTCCGCCACCCAACAGTGCTTCGGCATTTTTGCGGTCCAGCGTTGCTAACTGGGTCTTTTTTATTTCTCCGGCCATCAAAATAGAGTATAACGAGGTAAGTGTGTCGTGTTTAGTAATTAATTCTCAAATTTATAAACTCTGAGGCAAAATCCGGTACAGTTGTACTATTTTCTGGGTAATAGCCAATGATGTTGTTAAAATTTGGTCAAAAAATAAGGGCTGCCTTAGCGGCAGCCCTTATCAAAGTATGTAAGGCAGGTTATTCTTTATCCTTGCCCTTGTCAGAAGGCGAGGGTTTGGAGGACTCTTTCTCTTCCTCCGTTTCATCGGAAGCGCCTTTGGGCTTTTTGCCGTTGCTCTTCTTCGACTTAAAGGTCAGGTTTTCGTCTCCTTCCTTAAAGTCAACCTGTATGGTGTCTCCCTGGTTAACCTCGGCCTTCAGTATCTCCTCGGCAATCGGGTCTTCGATGTACTTCTGGATAGCGCGGTTCAGCGGGCGGGCGCCATACTTCGGATCATACCCTTTCTCGGCTACAAAGTCTTTTGCCTCTTTGGTCAGCTCGATGGTGTAGCCCAGGGCCTCCACGCGCTTGAACAGTTTGCTAAGCGACAGCTCGATGATCTTGTGCATGTCCTCGCGGTTAAGCGAGTTGAACACGATCACATCATCCAGACGGTTCAGGAACTCCGGGGAAAACGTTTTCTTGAGCGCACTGGCGATTGTGGTCTTCATAATGTCATCCACGTTCTCCTGCTTGCTCTTCGACAAGAAACCAATTCCGGCTCCGAAATCCTGCAGGTCGCGGGCACCAATGTTAGAGGTCATGATGATGATCGTGTTCCGGAAATCGACCTTGCGGCCCAATCCGTCTGTCAGGATACCATCGTCCAGCACCTGCAGCAGCAGGTTGTATACATCGGGGTGCGCTTTCTCGATCTCATCCAACAGCACCACGGAGTACGGCTTGCGGCGGATCTTCTCGGTCAGCTGGCCACCTTCTTCGTAGCCCACATATCCCGGAGGCGCTCCCACCAGGCGGGATACGCTGAACTTCTCCATGTACTCACTCATGTCGATGCGCACCAGCGAGTCCTCTTTATCGAACAGGTAAGTTGCCAGCACTTTGGCGAGCTCTGTCTTACCCACACCCGTCGGACCCAGGAACACGAACGAGCCGATTGGCTTTTTCGGGTCTTTCAGTCCCACACGCGTACGCTGGATGGCTTTCACCAACTGGCCAATGGCTTTGTCCTGCCCAATCACTCGGCCTTTCAGCTCATCGCCCATGTTGAGCAGTTTCACGCCTTCTTTCTGAGCGATACGTTTTACCGGTATACCTGTCATCATGGCAATAACCTCTGCCACATTTTCCTCTTTTACCGTGTAACGCTTTTTCTTCGTCTCCTCTTCCCAGTTCTTCTTGGCATTGTCGAGCTGGTCGATCAGTTTTTTCTCCTTGTCGCGCAGTTGGGCGGCCTCTTCGTACTTCTGGCTTTTCACCACGCGGTTTTTCTCGCCTTTGATGTTCTCAATCTGCTCTTCAAGCTTCAGGATATCATCGGGCACCACAATGTTGTTAATGTGCACACGGGCACCAGCCTCATCCAGCACGTCGATGGCTTTGTCTGGTAAAAAGCGGTCGCTCATGTAGCGGTCACTGAATTTTACGCAGGCCTCAATCGCCTTGTCGGTGTAGTTTACATGGTGGTGGTCCTGGTACTTGTCCTTGATATTGTTCAAAATCTCGATGGTTTCCTCGGGTGTGGTAGGGTCTACCATCACAATCTGGAAACGGCGGGCCAGGGCGCCATCTTTCTCGATGTACTGGCGGTACTCATCCAGGGTGGTGGCCCCGATGCATTGGATCTCGCCACGTGCCAGCGCAGGCTTGAACATGTTGGAGGCATCGAGGGAGCCTGAGGCGCCACCGGCACCCACAATCGTGTGCAGCTCATCGATGAACAGGATCACGTCCGGCGACTTCTCCAGCTCGTTCATCACGGCCTTCATGCGCTCCTCAAACTGGCCACGGTATTTGGTGCCTGCTACCAGCGAGGCCAGGTCAAGGGTTACCACGCGCTTGTTAAACAGCACACGGCTTACCTTTTTCTGAATAATGCGCAGGGCGAGGCCTTCAGCGATGGCTGTTTTACCCACGCCAGGCTCCCCGATCAGGATCGGGTTGTTTTTTTTACGGCGGCTCAACACCTGGGCCACACGCTCAATCTCTTTCTCGCGGCCCACAATAGGGTCCAGCTTGTCGTCTTCTGCCAGCTTGGTTAAATCGCGGCCAAAGTTATCCAGCACCGGGGTGCGTGATTTCTCGCCGGGCTTTTTACTGGCGCTGCCAGATCGGGAGGAGGAGCTGCCGAATAACTTGTCAGAGTCATCGGAATCGTCTGTGTCAGACGAGGCCAATGGATTATTGCTGTGATAATCCAGGGAATCTCTTATTGCTTCGTAGTTCACGTTGAATTTCGCTAATATTTGTGAAGAAATATTGTCTTCATCCCGCAGGATGGATAATAAGAGGTGCTCGGTACCGATGATATCACTCTTGAAGATCTTGGCCTCCAGGTAGGTGATCTTAAGCACCTTTTCAGTTTGTTTGGTTAGCGGGATACTGCCTGTTATGTTGCTGCTTTGGGTGGCTGTATTTCGGGTAGCTTGCTCTAAAGCGTACTTTAACTCATCTATCGAAACGCCAAGCTTCTTGAGCAGGGCAATGGCGGTACCTTCTCCTTCCCGAATCATGCCCAGCACCAGGTGTTCGGTGCCAATGTAATCATGACCAAGTCGAATAGCTTCCTCACGGCTGAGCGAGATAACCTCTTTCACTCTGTTTGAGAATTTAGCTTCCATGTATTGTATATAAAACTTAAAAAAATCAAAATTTGGTAATTGGCTGAGGCTAACAGAAAGGCTCTCTACTTAACAAGCCGTGGAGCGTATTTGTTCAGCTTGCCGGCCGGCGTTACTGCAGATAAGAAAGCGACGCTGGCCCCTGTGTAAACAACAAGTCAATTATACTTAACTCCGGTGCAAATTGTTTGCCAAATACCTGAGTATAGGGATTTACGTGCAAATTGTCAGGATAGATTTTCGGGTGTATCCTATTGCGTTGGTCCAGCACATTGGCAGGAGCCTGATGTTGGTAGGCCTCAGTGAAATGAATAGGCCTGTTTAGTTTTAGTAATTTAAGGTAAAGCCGCAATAAATCCACGTTCAGCTCGAATAAATATTTTGGCTGCCGGTCATACACTTCCTGCAGGTAGTCACTGTAAAATTCAAAATAAGGCGCGCGTCCGTAAGCGGCCTGTAGGGTGCGCCAATGTACGTTCAGCCATTTCTGGCTGTAGTCGATCTCAATCTGGCTGACCGGAATCTTATTTTTGCTGCTACCCCGCAGCACCGGCACACTGAGGGGCTGCACCCCCTGGGCCGTAAGAATGTGGCAGCGGTTGCGGTAACTTTGCTTGGCATAGTGCTCGTGCTGCTCCAGCAGGAGGGCATCGGCGCGCAAAGCGTGCCAGAAGTACTGCACGGGCGGGTTGTACATGGTTTCGGTAAGTAGAATCAAATTTAACTAAAGCGTTAAAGTGTGAAGGGATTGGTACATGCTATTGGTTCAGCACGGTCAAGCATAAAGGTGCCTTCCCTGATCTGAAAGAAATGCTCCTTTACCCGAAAGTGGCGCAGGGTGGCTTTATTAACTGCTAAATAAGCATGAATTCTGTAATTTCATAATCTAACGGGAGGTTGTACCTTTGCCGGAGCTTTTACACCTATGGAGAGAAGGATTAAAATTCCACCACTGTACTTCCCGCTTTGGTTACTGCTCAAGGGCTTGTCGTGGCTGCCCCTGGCCATCCTCTATGTGCTTTCAGACTTTCTTTTTTTGCTGGTATACTTTGTGATCGGGTACCGCAAGAAAGTCGTGCTGCAGAATCTGCGCAACGCATTCCCTGAGAAAACCGAGCCGGAAATCCAGCAGCTGACTAAGGCCTTTTACAGGCATTTTATGGATGTGGTGGTGGAGATGCTGAAACTGGCCTCGATAGACGCAGCCGAGATGCGAAGCAGGATCGTTTTTGTAAACCAGGAGCTGCTGGACGACTTTGTGCAGCAAGGAAAACCCGTGATTACCATGGGCTCCCACACCGGTAACTGGGAGTGGGTGCTATCGGCGGGTGCCGTGCAGTTCGCTTTTCCGGCCGAAGGTGTTTACAAGCCACTGAGCAATGTCTTTTTCGAGGAGTTCATGCACTACCTTCGCACGCGGCTGGGTGCCCGCCTCATTAAAATGAAGGACACTATGCGCGACTTTATCCAGAACAGGAAAGTACCGCGCGTGATTGCCATGCTATCGGACCAAACACCTCCTTTTAGCGAGATACAGTACTGGACGCACTTCCTTAACCAGGATACGGCTTTCTTTGTGGGGGCTGAGAAACTGGCGAATACTTTTGGCTACCCGGTGCTTTACCTGGACGTACACCGCATCAGGCGCGGGCATTACCAGCTGACCTTTGAAAAGCTGGCAGACGGCACCGAAAAAGCCGGGGAGGGCCTCTTCCCGATCACCGAGGCCTTTGCCCGAAAGCTGGAGGAAACCATCCGCCGTAGCCCCGCCGACTACCTCTGGACCCACAAACGCTGGAAACACAAGCGCAACCAGGGCCAGGTAAAAGGTTGATCAGGGCGAAACATGCATTCCGGGACATTTAAAACTCAAAACGTTGCTATCCCTTACAAATACTGCTCAATGTCGCCGGCGCCTTCTCTTAGCACCTCAAATCCGTTTCCGGTCACGTCTACTACCGTCGAGGCCTTGTTGTGGCCAGGGCCGCCGTCAATCACACAGTCCACCAGGTTTCTATACTTCTCATAGATAAGTTCGGGGTCGGTGCTGTACTCTACAACATCATCTTCGTCGCGGATGGAGGTGGAGAGGATAGGGTTGCCCAGCTCTTTTACCAGCATCAGGGCTATTTTATTATCCGGAACCCGAATGCCTACGGTTTTCTTTTTGCCACTGGTGTATTTAGGTACATGGCTGGTGGCGTTCAGGATAAAAGTAAAGGCGCCGGGCAGGGCTTTCTTCATCACCTTGTAGGTGGGGGTGTCTATTTTGGCGTAGTCGGAGATGTGCGTGAGGTCAGAGCAGATGAACGACAGATTTACCTTGTCTGGTTTCACCCCTTTTATCTGGCACACCCGCTCAATAGCCCGTGCGTTATGTATGTCGCAGCCAATGCCATAAATGGTATCGGTGGGGTAAATGATCACACCGCCGTTGCGCAGGATATCCACGGCTTCATAGATCTTGCGTTCCTGTGGGGTTTCGGGGTGTATCTGGAGGAAAGTAGCGTTAGGCATAGTTTAAGGGGTGCTTTAAGATCCGAAGTATAAAGTAAGCATACTGGATTGAATAAAGATGCGTTTCATATAAATTTAAAGGCCGGCCTGGCGGCTGTGGATTTATTATTCACCCAATTAGGCAAACTCTGATTCAGAATTAGAAACAGAAGTGTTATTTTTGCCTTTTGAAAACATGGTGCAAGGAACCTAATTTTTGTTCCGGGCCTTTTACTACCACTATGGCTACTAACGCTAAAAAACAAAGGAGAAAAGAAAAGAGCAAACTGGTGCCAAGCCTAATTGTGCTGTTCCTGTTCCTGTTTGTGAGTTTTTCTTATTATGCTTACCAGATCGTGTACACCCCTAACGTGGACACCAAAGACCAGGATACCTACGTGCTCATCCCCACCGGGGCCACCTACGAGCAAGCCATGGACTCTATTGAGGCTACCGGCGTGATCATCGATAAGCTGTCACTCCGGTTTATGTCGAAGCTGATGGACTATGATGGGCTGGTGAAGCCGGGCCGCTACAAGCTGGAAAACGGGTGGAATAACCGCCAGCTGATCGGGGTGTTGCGCCTGGGCGAGCAAACGCCCCTGAAACTTACCTTTAACAGCGTGCGGCTCAGAAGCCAGCTGGCCGAAAAACTGGCCGCCGACCTGGAGCCGACGCAACAACAGTTAGACAGCCTGCTCAACAACCAGGAATACCTGCAAGGGCTGGGTTTTGATACCACCACGGTGGTGAGCATGTTCGTGCCCAACACCTACGAAGTATACTGGACGATTACGGCCCCGCAGTTGATGGAGCGGATGAAGGCAGAGTATACCCGATTCTGGAACGAGGAGCGCAGGGCCAAGGCAGAAAAGCTGCACCTTACCCCGCAGCAAGTATCTACGCTGGCCTCTATTGTGCAGGCCGAAACGGCTAAAAAAGACGAGCAACCGCGTGTGGCGGGCGTTTACCTGAACCGGCTACAAAAAGGCATGCTGCTACAGGCCGACCCCACAGTGATCTTCGGGGTAAGGGACTTTACCATACGCCGGGTGCTGAACAAACACCTCGCCACCGACTCGCCCTACAATACTTACCGCTACAAGGGCTTGCCGCCAGGGCCGATAAACGTGCCGGCCATCTCCAGCATTGATGCGGTTCTGAACCCGGAGGCGCACGCGTATATTTATTTCTGCGCCAAAGAAGATTTCTCCGGATACCATAATTTTGCCGTAACCGCGGCAGAGCACCAGGCAAATGCCCGCCGTTTTCAGAACGCCTTGAACGAGCGGAAAATATTGAAGTAAAATATAACGACACACGTACCGCGTACCACGTAGCACGATGTTTTGTCACTCAAAAGTCGTGATACGTGTGTCGTGATATGCCATAAATAACAAGGTATGTTTGAATCAGAAGTGCAGCTACGCGTGCGATACGCCGAAACCGACCAGATGGGGTATGTATACTATGGCAATTATGCCGCCTATTATGAGGTGGCGCGTACCGAGGTGTTCAGGCGCCTGGGCATAAATTATAAAAAGATGGAAGCAACCGGCACCATGATGCCCGTGCTGGAGCTGAAGTGCAAGTACATCCGTCCGGCAAAGTATGACGACCTGCTTACCATCAAGCTTTTTCTAAGGCATAAGCCCCACGGATCTCGTATAAAATTCGAGTATGAAGTATACAACGAAGCAACAGAGCTGTTAAACGTAGGCGAAACCACGATGGTGTTTGTGGACATGAAGTCGGGCAGGCCAACGGCGGTGCCTCCTTTGATCCATGAGAAATTAGATTCGTACTTTGTAACGAATGAGGCTTAACCAGCAATATTTAAAACGCCGCAGAGCGTACCGTAAGTTCATCGTGTTCCTGAAAAGGTGGCGGTTCAACAACGGGCAATCTTCGGTATACGAGGTGGCCGATGTGCTGCTGGGAGAGCTGCGCCTTGACTCGGTAACCAAACGGGCCTCTTACATGGCGTTTAACTTTACGCTGGCCATTTTCCCAAGCATCATTTTCCTTTTCACCCTTATTCCATACATTCCCAGCGTGCTTTCGCTGGACCTAAGCGAGAGCATCCTCAATTTTATTGCGGACTTTATGCCCGAGGAGATGTATGCAGTGGCCTACACTACCATCGAAGACATTGTGAACAAACCGCGCGGGGGCTTGCTGTCCTTCGGTTTTCTGTTCGCGCTTGTACTCTCTACCAATGGCATTATGTCGTTGATGGATGCCTTTGATAAAAAATACCATACTTTTTACAAGCGCAGTTACATCAAAAAGCGAATGATCGCCACTGCCCTTACCCTTGTGCTGTCGCTTATCCTGTTCATGGCCGTGGCCGCCATCTTTTTTGGGCAGTGGATACTTGATGTGCTTGTTTTTTACGAGGTGGTAACCGAGAGTTACACCTATACATTGCTCGTTATTCTGAAGTATGTGGCCATCGTGTTCCTGTTTTTGCTGGCTACCTCCATTGTCTATTACTATGTGCCTGCAATAGAGGACAAGTGGCCTTTTTTTTCGGCAGGAGCCGTAGTGGCGACGGGCCTCATTTTCCTGGTGTCCATGTTGTTCTCCTTTTATATCAGTGCTTTTGATACTTACAACAAGTTTTATGGGTCTATTGGGGCGCTAATTGGTTTGATGATCTGGCTGGATTTTGTTTCGATGATCCTAATTTTTGGTTTTGAGATCAACGTGAGCATCGATACGGTGACCAAACGCCTGGTGCGCACCCGTAAAAGTATAGCGGCTCCGGTAGCGAAAGCATAGCACCGAAAGTATAGGAAGCGCTGCCTGCCGGGTACTGGAATCTTTTTAAGCTTACAGATCAGTTGTTTAGCTGGTTTTTGGTCTAATCAGAATAAAAATTGTGCGGTATAATTTTGATAATTCCCGTCGGCGCCCTACTTTTGTATTCGAAATTATTAGAGAGTTGGCAGAGTGGTCGAATGCGGCGGTCTTGAAAACCGTTGACTGTTACAGGTCCGGGGGTTCGAATCCCTCACTCTCTGCTGGTAGCCATACCAAAAGCAATTAAAAGCCTGCAAATCAAGTATTTGCAGGCTTTTTTGCTTTACCAGGAATGCTAAATTGTTCACTTTCTTTCAAATTATAGGTGAGTCATCTGGTGAGTTCATCAACGGTAAATTCTTACTCACCAGATTCGTCTCAACTAGTTGATTTACAGGTTGTACAGTAGTTGTATATCTTGTTGTCAGGTGACTGCAAAGCTAACTTTGTTTAACTTTTAAAGTCACTGTCAGGAGTGTAAACATCAACATCCTCTTTTACCTTAAAAAGCCCAAGAACTATCATTGAGGGCCTGTGCCCGTTTACCTGCGCATTACGGTTGATGGAAAGCGCGCTGAGGTATCCACCAGCAGAGCGTGTGAGCCCAGCCGCTGGATCGGGGCTGCAGGGAGAGCATCCGGAACAAGAGAAGCTGCCAAGTCACTGAACAGTTTCCTAGATATGCTCAAAGTCAAGGTGTATGATGCGCAACGGCAGCTGTTGGCAGCGGACGAGCCCGTTACTACCGAGAGCCTGAAGGGAAAGCTGACAGGCAAGGGAGAGCGGGTTATTATGCTACTCGATGTTTTCAAAGAGCACAACGAAAAAGTTGCTGCCATGGTGGGCGATGAGTTCGCGCCCGGGACGCTGGAGCGCTATGAAACTTCACTGAAGCACACAAAATACTTTATGGAGTGAAAGTATGGGATAGGGGATATCGCCGTTAGTAAAATAAACCATGCTTTTGTGGCTGATTATGAGTTCTGCCTGCGTAGCGTCAGGAAGTGTTCCAACAACACAGCCGTTAAGTACATCAAGAACTTCGGAAAGATTATCCGTATCTGCATGGCAAACGGATGGATCAAAAACAGTCCTATTCTTAACTACAAGGCGAAGATCAGGCAAGTTGACCGGGTGTTCCTGACAGAGGATGAGCTGGACAGGATAGCCAAGAAAGAATTCGTGTCGGAGCGCCTCACGCAGGTGCGGGATATCTTCCTGTTCAGTTGCTTTACAGGACTTGCCTATGTGGACGTGAAGGGGCTAAAGCGCTCAGACATTGTGCCTGGTGTAGATGGTGAGCAATGGATATTCAAGAACCGGCAAAAGACCGATACGCCATCCCGCATTCCGCTACTCTCCACAGCCAAATCGATCATCGAAAAGTATAAACACGATCCGCAGTGTTTAATTGAGGGGAAGGTAATGCCCGTGCCTAGTAACCAAAAGCTTAATGCCTACTTAAAGGAGATTGCTGACTTATGCGGTATTACAAAAACGATGACTTTCCATACGGCCCGCCATACCTTCGCCACTACTGTTACACTGTTGAACGGGGTGCCGATGGAGAGTGTATCAATAATGCTGGGTCACACCAACTAGAGGACTACGCAACACTATGCTAAAGTACTGGACATTAAGGTTGGTGAGGATATGCGTTTGTTAAATGAGAAATTGAAGTACCAGGAGTGTAAGAATAGCTAAGGCTCCAGAACCTTTCGATACCTCGGAGCCAGAATGTGAGATGCGAAAGTAGATCACTTGAGATGGTCATGTTACAACGAAGTTAAAGATATGATGTAATTTACCTTCTATTCCCCATATACTGCTGCCAGTTGACGATGAGCATTTTCTCCTCCTCAAGCAGCATATAGCCGTAGTCGTAGCAGAAGTGGTAGGTGTTGCCGTTATTGGCGCGGTAGAGGTGGGTGAAGTGGCGGAAGTCGAAGCCATGAAGTTCAAGGGCCTTTCGCCTGACGGTCGTCTTTCCCAGAGGGCTCGCCTGCTTTAGCAGATGCCTGTTCTTTCTAAGGGTGGCGTTCACCTGGCGCATCAACTGCTCGCCCTCGTCCTCGAGCTTACGCAGGTTGCCCGCCGCCGCCCGGCACTGGTCGGAGCAGAACCTCTTGTCCGACCTTCCCGTCATGGGACCTCCGCACTGCCCGCATTTCCTGTTGTCTTTTTCCATGTTTTGCTTTCTTATTCGTACGTATGCGCTTATATCCGGATTATCCGGCTATATCCGTATCATCCGGATACTTACGGAACTATACGCGTAATCTCCGGCTAAGTGTTTGGAAAGCGCGTTATTGCACCGGTTAATCAATTTATTGTGACATGTACTACAACTCTTTGCAACCGGTCATCTTCCTCAATCCCCTGGAGCACGAGGGAAAGCCCTTTATCCGTATCTGGCACAAGCCCAACCCTTTCATCGTGAAGCGGCTGAAGGAGGCCGCGTGGGTAAAGTACAGCAAGACCTACAAGTGCTTTGTGATGCATCGCTCTGATCAGCGCATCGAAAGGCTGCATGTGCACTTTGAGGGGACGGCAAAGGTAGACGCGCGCTACCTCTACCGCCCCAAAAGGCTCAGGCCGGCAGAAGGCCTGGTGATCCTCTCCGGGGGGCATGCTTCTGTGCCGCTAAAGAAGGCGCCTGTGCTGCCAGTGGTGCGTCTGCAGCCGCTGGAGCACGAGGGGAAATCGCTGGTGCAGATCAGCCACGCCTACGACAGGAGCATCTATGAGTGCCTGAGGCTTAGCAAAAGCTGCAGATGGCTGCCAGCGCTAAAGTGCTTTGTGATGGAGGCAGGCAGCGACAGCATGCACCTGCTGCTTGATGATGTGGCGGGGGTGGCGCAGGTGTGGCTGGCCCAAACGCTGAAGGTGCGGGACCTGAGGCTGCAGGCAAGGCTCTGGGAACAGAACTACGCCAAGGGGGTGGGCTATATTGCCAGCCCTGTGGCTTACCTGGAGAAGCTCTTTCTTCTCAATTACTCTTTGAATACCATCCGTACCTACCACTCGCTTCTGCTGCGTTTTTTGAACGGGCATAAAGAGCAGGGGCTGGAGCAGATCAACGCCTTCTCAGAGGAGGAGATCAACCACTATCACCGGGGTATGGTGCAGAGCCAGAAATACTCTTTTTCCACCATCAGCCAGTCCATCAACGCCGTCAAGTTCTATTTTCAGCGGGTGCTGGGCCGGCACGAAGTGCAGCTAAACCTGGTGGAGCGGCCCGAGAAGCCCCGCCGCCTGCCCACCGTGCTCAGCAAGCAGGAGGTGGCCCGGATTCTATCTGTCACAGAGAACTTGAAGCACCGCTGCCTCTTGCAGCTCCTGTACGCAGGCGGCCTGCGGATAAGCGAGGTGATCAATCTCAAGCTTACGGACGTGCAGTCGGAGCGAAACCTGCTGCTCATTCGCGGTGGTAAGGGCAAAAAAGACCGCACCACCTTGCTTTCCCAAAAGCTGCTGGAGAGCCTCAGGGCTTACTACAAAGCTTATAAGCCGAAGGTGTGGCTCTTTGAGGGGCAGACGGGCGGGCAGTACACGGTGGAGAGCATCCGTAATGTTTTTAGGGCCAGCATGGCAAAGGCCGGAATCCAGACGAAGGCGACGCCCCACACCCTGCGCCACTCTTTTGCCACGCATTTGCTCGAGCAAGGCACGGACCTGCGCTACATCCAGACGCTGCTGGGCCACGGCTCGAGCCGGACCAACGAGATCTACACGCACGTGACGAGCCACTCATTGGAAAAGATCACCAGCCCGCTTGACAACTTGTGAATAATTCCTATATTAGCTAAAGAATATGCTATGGGTATGAAAACTGCTGCAAAGAAACGAACAGGTAAAGGCAACTGCTATAAAACAGGGGCAATCACCTTCGCACATAGTGGCAATAACCGTATGTTTACGCATATCCAGTAGTTGACCGTGATTGTGAATTTACGAGCTTTAAAAGTGGCGTGTCTTTCAGGCTTTTTTAGGTCTGGGCGGCATCAAAGGCCACTAAAGCTCAGCAACGATCAGAAAAAGAACCAAAGGCA